>NZ_QGKR01000115.1 GCF_003172955.1 Micromonospora acroterricola
CCCCTCCCCCGATCGTCGAACGCGACCCCCTCGTCACCGAGATTGAGCAACTGCTCTCGGACACGTCGAAGCTGACCCCGGAGGAGCGCGAAGCCCTCCGGGGTCTAATCGATCGAGTGGTGACTGGTTTCCGCCCCCGCCGCAATGGCCGCCGTACCGCCTAGACCGGCTCCAGCTCTACCGTCGTTGGATCGAAACCTGGCCCTCGCTTCTGCGAGGGCCAGACTGTTATGCGCAGCAACGCGCCGATGGCGGCCCGCTTCCGGTGCAGTCCGAGTGCGTCCCACCCGGCCCGGTCGATGTTCCACAGTCCGGTGAGCACCGTCGGCACGTGAGCGGCGTCGATCTCCGCGCGCAGGTCCCCGATCCGTTTGTCGAGACGACGCACCGACAGACGGAGGACGTCGGCGCCCATCTCGTCGTCGTCACCGAACTCGGCGATCATCTGAAGGCGACGCTGGCTGAGCTTGTTCATCTCTGCGGTCAGCCCGCTGGTGTCTCTCGTCGTCGGCTGCAACCGCTTGCGTAGCCGCTCGTCGGACAGACGCGCCAGGGTGGCGCCGATGACGTACGCGTCGAGGTGGTGCATCGCCCTGTGCGTCTTGCGACAGCCGGGAGCGACGCACCCGTACCCGAGCAGCTGCTTGCCCCTGGCGTGCTGGCGGGGCATGAGCGGCTTGCCGCAGGGGCCGCACCGGGCGATGCCAGACAGCAGGTGGGTGCGGACGTTGTGCACGTAGGCGAACGCCCCGGCTTTCTGCTCCAGCGCGTCGCAGACCGCCTTCCATGTCGCCTGGTCGAGGATGGCGGGCCACGCTGCGGGGCCGACGATCTCGCCCCGGTGCACGAGCAGTCCCGCCATGCGGGGCTTCGTCAGGACGCGCTTCAGGTTGGCGTGGTCCCACTGACCGCCGGTGACCGTGGTGACCTTGCGTCCATTCAGGTCACGCACGATCGCGCCCATGGGCTCGCCGGCGAGCACCCGGACGGCGACCTCTCGCAGGACCGCGGCGTCAGCCTCGCGAACGGTCAGCCCGTCAGGCTCGAAACCGAACGCGCGTCCGCCGCGCCCGCCCAGGCGGGAGATGCCCTGCTCCGCGAGCCGGTCGAACTTGGCCTTCATCCGCCGGGAGGTGTTGTCGACCTCCCGCTTCGCGACTGCAGCCTCGATGCGCAGGACGAACTGGTCCTCCGGGTTGCCGAGGTCCCGCTCACCGGTGGGGGAGGCGAGCAGAGTGCCGGCCTGGGCGAGGCGCAGCAGCACCTCCAGGTCCCAGGGCTGCCGGATGAGTCGGTCGCCGTGGTAGACGATGATCGCGTCGATCTCGCCGCGCTTGATGGCCTCCAGCATCGCCTCCCACCCTTTGCGGCGGACGGTGTGCTTCCAGGCGGAGACGGAGTTGTCGATGTAGACGTGGCGGGGGTCGACGGCCCAGTTGCGGGCGTGGGCGAGCCGGCGGCACACGAGTTCCTGCTCGTCGACCTTGACGGTGTCGCCGAGGCGGGCAAGGCTGATGCGGCAGTAGATCGCGGCTCTGACCTGCGGCTTGTCCAGCACAAGTGAGTACGTTATACGAAAGCTTTGATGGGCTCCATCGAGTTGCCGGTGACCAGCGCGCCGAAGTCGCGGAACACCACCCCGCAGAGCACGTGCAGCCCGGAGTGGGTGCGCATCAGGCGGGTGCGGCGCTCGTCCTCCACCGCGCCGACGACCTCGGTGCCGGCCGGCGGCAGCGGGTCACCCTCGGCGGGAATCAGGTACGGGTCGTCGCCCTTGCGGGTGCCGACGATCCGGGTCTGCACGCCCTGCCAGAGCAGCACGCCGTGGTCCGGTGGCTGACCGCCGCCACCCGGGTAGAACGCCGAGCGGTCCAGCACGATGCCCT
The DNA here is from genome assembly GCF_003172955.1 of Micromonospora acroterricola. Classification (GTDB taxonomy): domain Bacteria; phylum Actinomycetota; class Actinomycetes; order Mycobacteriales; family Micromonosporaceae; genus Micromonospora; species Micromonospora acroterricola. Next base: position 1,887 of record NZ_QGKR01000115.1, read on the forward strand.
GCTCCGGGTCGGCGTGCAGGACCGTGCAGGTCCATTCGCGCAGGGTCGGGTCGGCGAGATCCAGCCGGTGCGTCCGGCCATGCTGTGTGACGCCCATACCAGGGGACGTTACTCGTTGAGGAAGCCGGAGATGCGCTCCCGCAGGTCGGCGCGTTCCGTCCAGAGCACGCCGGGCCGGTCGTACACGTGCAGGGTGGCCTGGGGCAGCGCGGCGGCGAGCTGCTCGGCGACCTCGACCGGGTGCAGGTCGTCGCCCGCACAGCCGATCACCAGCGCCGGCGCGGTGACCGCCGACAGGGCGGCGGCGTCGCGGAGCGGCGCCTGGTCCGGCAGGGTGGCCAGACCGTCGGCGAGGCCGTCGCGGAGCAGCTGGTCGAGCCGCTGCCGCAGGTACGCCCAGCCTGCCGGGGTGTTACGGACCGCCGGCGGCATCTCCCGCGAGACGACGTCGGCGACCGCCGAGGCGTCCCCGCTCTCCACCGCCTCCAGCAGGTCCGTGATTCGCTCACGGGCGACCGGGCCACGTGGCTTGTCGAGCACCGCCGGCAGGAAGAAGACCAGCTTCTCGAAGCGCTCCGGGCTCTCCGCCAGCAACCGGCAGAGCGCACCCGCGCCGAGGCTCGCCCCGAACGCCCTGCCAGCCCCGGTGAGATCCGCGACGGCGCGCAGATCCCGGGCCAGGTCCAGGTAGCTCCACGGGCCGGCCGGCGAGTCGGAGCGGCCGTGCCCACGGAACTGGAAGAAGACCTTGCGGCCGGTCACGCCACTGCCGAACGGCCGTGTCGTGGCGATGCCGTTGCCCAACCCGTGCGCGAAGACGGTGACCGGATCACCGGTGCCGGTGACCAGCCGCTCCAGGCGTACGCCGTGCGGGGTGGTGACGAGGTCGGTCTCCGGCTCGGGCAGTGCCGGCCGGCCGGTACGCGGCCCGCCCGGGCCGGGCCCCCAGGTGCGGGGCCCGCCGTCGGGTGGAGGCGGCCAGCGGAAACCTCTCACCAGAACCCTTTGCCGTCGCTCAGGTCGCGCAGGCCGACCCGGACGTCGAGCAGATAGATGAGCGCGGCGGCGATGCCGATCAGTCCGAAGAGGCTGATCGGACCGAAACCGAGCAGGGTGAGCACGAGACAGACCGCCAGGATGGCGATCCAGCCACCCTTGGGCAGGGTCCCGATGGCGGGAAAGGCGTCGGAGCGCTGCGTGACGGCGTGCACCAGCGCGACACCCTGGATGATCAGCGCGAAGACGAGCAGGATCAGCTCGATCACGGAGCGGACTTCGAAGGCGAAGATCGGCGCGGCGTTGGCCATGCCGGCAAGCTTATGTCGACGACCCCGACTACGTCCGACAAGGACGCCGTCGGGGTCGTCGACGCGGCGAACTACTCCGCCGCCGGGCGGGTCCGCTTGGTGGCCCGGGGCAGCTTCGCCGACGGGGTCGCGGCCGGCTTGGCAACCTTCGGGGCGCGGGCGGCCTGCTTGACGGCGGCCGGCTTGGCCTCGGCGATCTCGGCCACGTCGGCCGGGGTCGGCACCTCGGCCGGGGCGGTGGCCGGGGTGGTGGCTTCCGCCGGGGCCGAGGCCTCGGTGGTGGCCGGCGTCACGGCCTGGGTCGCCTCGATGTCGGCGTTGACCGTCTCGGCGGCCTCCAGCACACCGGCGCCGACGACCCGCTCACCGCGGGCGACGAGCGCGCCGTACGCGGCGAACGCCCGCTCCTGCGCGGCCTGGGCGCCGGCGACCACCACGGCGGCGTTACGGGTCGCGGCGGCCCGCAGCCGGTCCAGGTCGGTGACCTCGCGGAGCTTGGCCAGGTCGGCCGACTCGCGGAGCTTGGCCAGGTCCAGCTCGGCCTGGGCCCGGCCGCGCAGGCTCTCAGCGGTCTCGTTGGCGGTACGCAGCGTCTCGGTGGCCTTCTGGCGCAGCTCGAAGCCGGTCAGCACGGCCCGACCGCCCAGGTCGGCGACGACCCGGGTGCCGAGGACGCCGACCACGGACGGCAGCTTGCGCAGCTGCTGGAGGGCCAACTCCCCGGCGCCGGCGGCGGCGTAGATCGGGGCGGGGATGCGGTTGGTCTTCGGCTCGGTCATGAGGTCTCCTCCTCGGCCGCCTCGGCGGCCTTCCGGACCGCCGGACCGGCGGCCTTCTTCTCGGGGGTGTTGGTGCTGGCCGGGGCGGCCGCGGTGCCCGCCTCGGTGACGGCGACCGACTCGAGGACGGCCTCGGTCGGGGTGCCGCCTGCGGTGGTGGGGCCGGCGGCCGCCAGGTTGGCGACATCGGCCGGCTCGTCGGCGACGTCGGTCGGGGTGGTCACCCCGGCCGCGCCGCCGGTGGCGGTGCCCGTGCCGGCGCCCTCGGCGGCGGCCCGGGCCTCGGCCAGCCGGGTGTTCTCCCGGCGGAACGTCTCGTAGATCTGGCTGAGCGACTGCCTCTGGGCCATCGTCAGGTCGGGGTCCACCGCGATGGCGGCGAGCACACCGTGACCCTCCTTGTCGTCCAGCAGCCCGGCCCGCAGGTACATCGCGGGAGTGGACACCCGCAGGGCGCTGGCCAACTGCTGGAGCACCTCGGCGCTGGGCTTGCGGAGGCCGCGCTCGATCTGGCTGAGGTACGGATTGCTGACCCCCGCCTGCTCGGCGAGCTGCCGCAGCGAAATCTTGGCGTTGCGCCGCAGATCGCGGATGAACCCGCCGACGTCGGGAAGGTCCTTCGGTGTGGCCATGACACGGACGCTAATCCGCCCTGCTAACTCTTGCAAGCAAAACGCTAGCCATAGTTAGCAAGGTCTCAGCATCCTGTTTGCGTGCCGCCCCTGCGATCCGTACCGTCCGACCGTGCACAAGATCACAGTCAACGGAGCAGTCATCGCGTACGACGAGGCCGGTAGCGGTTCGCCCGTCGTGTTGCTGCACGCCGGCATCGCCGACCGCCGGATGTGGCGTGGGCAGTTGCCCGCGCTCGCCGCCCGGCACCGGGTGATCGTCCCGGATCTGCGTGGCTACGGCGACTCCGAGCTGCCCCCGACGCCGTTCGCGCACCACGACGACGTGGCCGGCCTGCTGGACGCGCTCGAGCTGCCCCGGGCCGCCCTGGTCGGCTGCTCTTTCGGCGGGTCGGTGGCCATCGACACCGCGCTCGCCCACCCGGACCGGGTGAGCGCGCTCGCGCTGTTCGACACGGCGGTCTCCGGAAACGAGTGGTCCGAGGAGGCCAACGACCTCTGGGACGACCTGGTCGGCGAGGTGGACCCCGACGACTTCGTCGCCGGGGCGGCCGGCGAGGTGCGGTTCTGGGTGGTCGGCCCGGGTCGCCAGCCGGCCGACGTCGACCCCGCGCTGCTCGCGTTCGCGCAGGAGATGGACCAGCGGGCGCTCGCCGCCGAGCTGGCGCTCGGCGCGGTGGAGGTGGGCGAGCTGACGCCGCCGGCCATCGGCCGCCTCGGCGAGCTGCGGGTGCCGGTCCTGGTCACCGCGGGCGCCGCCGACGTGCCGGACATCAGCCGGCTCGCCGACCGGATCGCGGCCGAGGTGCCCGGCGCGGTACGACTGCCCGACGTGCCGGACGCCGCGCACCTGCTGCCGCTGGAGCGCCCCGAGCCGGTCAACGCCGCCCTGCTCGACTTCCTGAGCTGACCCACCCGACTCCCCGCCGAGGGCTTCGGGCGAACGAGCCTGATACCTCAGAGGCATAAATATGCCTCTGAGGTATCGCGCTCATCGGCGAGCGGCCGTCCCCGACGGTCGGGCCCGGCCGCCGCTCACCAGATCGGGCGGACCGCGCCCACCGGAACACCGCCACCGAACAGCGGCACCTCGGCGTACTCGGCCAGCACCGGGGCGTCCACGCCGAGCCGGCGCAGTGCCGAGACCAGCACCGGCATCCGGGCCCGGGCGGCGCCATCGTCGATCTTCAGCGCGACCGCGCCGACGCCCGGCAACGCCACCGCGATCACGCCCTCGGCGCCGACCTTGGCCAGCAGGCCCGGTACGCCGCGCATCAGCCGGGTGTCGTCGGCCCGGGTGCCGCCGACGATCTCCGGGTGGGCGCGCATGGCGTCGGCCACCGCACGCGGCGCGGGGTCGGGCTCGGCGTCCACCAGCCGGAGGTACGCCCCGGCCAGGCCGGTCAGGGACACCGCGAGCACCGGGGCGCCGCAGCCGTCCACCCCCACGGCGGCCGCCTGCTCACCGGTGAACTCCTCGATGGCCGCCCGCAGCCCCTGCTGAAGGGGGTGCTCCGGCCGCCAGTAGCCGTCCAGCGGCCATCCGGCCGCCTGACAGGTCAGGAGCATCCCGCTGTGCTTGCCGGAGCAGTTCATCTGCACCCGGGTCGGGCCACCCCCGGCCCGCAGCACGGCCTCCCGGGCCGCCTCGCCCACCGGCAGGTCGGGCGGGCAGTGCAGGGCCGAGGCGTCCAGCCCGGCCCGGTCCAGCAACGCGCCGACCCGCGCCAGGTGGAACTCCTCACCCGCGTGGCTGGCCGACACCAGCGCCAGGTCGGCCGGGTCGGTCAGCGGCAGGCCGGCGCGGAGCATCCCGATCGCCTGCATCGGCTTGCTGGCCGAGCGGGGAAAGATCGGTGCGACCACGTCCCCGGCGGCGGCCACCGGCACACCGGCGGCGTCCAGCACCACCACCGAGCCACGATGCGCGCCCTCCACGAACCCGGACCGGACCACCTCGGCGAGCGGCGCGCCGCCCTCGTACGTCTTTCCCACGTGCTGGACGGTACCGATGGTTCGGTAGGGCCCGGCGGCGGGGTGACCAGCTCGTCCACCCCCGGGTGACAGGGGCGCGGGACAGGCCTGGCCTTACAGGCCCAGCAGCTCGCGGGCCTCGGCGGTGGTCAGCGGCGGACGCTGGGCGAGCTGGGCGAAGCCGACCGCGCGGGCGACCAGCTGCATGTTGGACTCCACCGGGCGACCCTTGGCGTACGTCACCGTGTCCTCCATACCGACGCGCAGGTGGCCGCCGGTCGACAGCGAGGCCAGCATGACCGGGATGGTGCTGCGGCCGATGCCGGTGGCCGAGAAGGTGGCGCCCTCCGGCAGGTCCCGCAGCATCCGGTGCGCGGCGACCAGCGTCTCGGTGGTGCCCGGCATGCCGCCCGGCACACCCATCACGAAGTCGACGTGCACGTGCCCGCCCGCCGGCAGCCCGTACTTGCCGAGCAGCCGCTGCAACGCGGCCAGGTGGCCGAGGTCGAAGATCTCGTACTCCGGCACGATCCCGCGTTCCTGCATCCGGGTGTGCAGGTCGACGATGAACTCCCAGCGGTTGAGGAAGACGTCGTCGCCGAAGTTGACCGTGCCCATCGTGCACGAGGCCATGTCCGGCGCGGCGTCGAGCACGGCGAGCCGGGAGGCCTCCGGGTCGGTCACCGCGCCGCCGGAGGAGAGCTGCACGATCAGGTCGGTGCTCTCGCGCAACGCCGCAACCGTCTCCCGCAGCCGCGCCGGGTCGAGGGTCGGGCGCGCCGCGTCGTCGCGGATGTGGACGTGGATCACGGCGGCGCCGAGCGCCTCGCACTCCTTGGCGGTGAGCAGCAGCTCGTCAAGGGTCACCGGCAGCGCCGGCACCTCCGCCTTGGCCGACTCCGCGCCGGTCGGGGCCACCGTGATCAACGTCCCTGTCGTCATGCCGGCGATCCTAGACGGCCCGCTCAGGACGGGTCGATGGCCGCGGCGGTCTCGCCGATCCGCAGCGCCGCGTCCTCCGGGACGTTCCGCTTCAGCACCGCGAGCGCGATCTGGCCCAGCTCGTGGTGCAGCACGGCGGTGCCGACGAAGCCCACGGCCCGGCCGTCCAGGGTCACCGGCGTACCGGCGGTCGGCGGCTGGTCGGTGGTCACCCCGTCCAGGTGCAGCAGCACGAGGCGACGCGGCGGCCGACCCATGTTGTGCACCCGGGCCACCGTCTCCTGCCCCCGGTAGCAGCCCTTGTCCAGGTGCACCGCCGGGCCGATCAGGTCCACCTCCGCCGGAATGGTCCGGTGGTCGGTGTCCACCCCGAGGCGGGGCCGCCGGGCGGCCACCCGGATCGCCTCGTACGCCCAGAGCCCCGCGACCGGCACACCCGCGCCGCGCAGCTCCGCCACCACCTGGTCCATGGCCGACCGGGGCACCAGCAGGTCCACCCCGAGCGGGCCGCGCCGGGCCCAGCCGCCGACCGGCAGCGGACGTACGTCGTACCGAACGGTCACCCGGGGCGGCACGGCGCCGGCGGCGAACTTCGGACCGGGCACCGCGACCAGGTCGGGTGCGGCCAGGCCGGTCACGCCGAGCGTGCCCAGCACCTCCGGGGCCGCCGGGCCGACCAGCGACAGCAGCGCCCGCTCAGGCGTCGCGTCACGCGGCTCGACCTTGCTGAAGAACCGCATCTTCTCCAGGTACGCCAGCAGGCCGGCCGTCGCGCCCGGCTCGGTGTCCAGCCAGGTGGTCTCGCCGTCCTCGGCCACCAGGGCGTGCTGCTCGACGTGCCCGTGCGGGGAGAGCACCAGCAGCTCGGTGCCCTCGTTGGCGGCCAGCGCGGCCAGGTGCTGCGAGGTGATCGTGTGCAGCCAACTGGCCCGCTCCTCCCCGGGCACCGCCACGACCCCCCGGTGCGACCGGTCGACCAGACCGACCTCGGTGTCCAGGACGCGCTGCTCGCGCAGCGGGTCACCGTAGTGCGCGGCGACCCCCCGCACCCCGGCCGCGACGTGCGCCGGCTCCGGCTGGTCGCGGCTGGCCTCGTCGATGCTCTCGACGGCCACCGCACCCGCGATGTCGATCATTTGTGGTCCCCGTTCTCGCAACGCTCGCAGACGCCGAAGAGCGACACGTGCCCGATGTCCACCCGGAACCCCCGCTGCGCGGCCAACTGGTCGGCGAGCGGGCGGAGCAGCTCCGGATCGATCTCGTCGATCGCGCCGCACTCCCGGCAGACCAGGTGGACGTGTTGGTGCTCACCGGCCGCGTGATAGGTCGGCGAACCGTGCGAGAGGTGGGTGTGGGTCACCAGGCCGAGCCGTTCGAGCAGCTCGAGCGTGCGATAGATGGTGGTGATGTTGACGCCGGCGGCGACCTCCCGGACCGCGGTGTGCACCTGCTCCGGGGTGGCGTGGCCCAGATCGAGCACAGCCTGGAGGACGAGCTGCCGCTGGGCCGTCAGCCGCAGCCCACGGGACCGGAGCATTTCCGCGAGGGAGGATTCGGACACCGTCCGATCATAGTTCGGCCACCGTCCGGCCTCGGCACGCTGACGGACCGCCGCTACGCTCGACGGTCATGGTGATGTCATCCGTCGGGAAGGTCGCGGCCGGCCCGACCGCGCGCCTCGCCGTGCTGGAGCAGGGCCTGGTCCCGGCCGGCGAAGCGGTGCTGCGCGGCGACGACCTCGGCGTGCTCCGCGGCGACGGCCTCTTCGAGACCATGCACCTGCGCCAGGGCCGGCCGTGGCTGCGCGACGAGCACCTGGCCCGGCTGGCCGCGGCAGCGGCCGCCGTCGAGCTGACCCTCCCGCCCACGGCCGCGCTGGTCGAGCTGCTCGACACGGTGCGTGCGGGGTGGCCGGCGCAGGTGGAGGGGGCACTGCGGCTGGTGTGCACCCGCGGCCCGGAGGCCGGCGGCCCGCCGACCGTCTACGCCACCCTGACCGAGGTGCAGGCCTCGTCCCGCGCGGCCCGCCGGGACGGGATCAGCGTGGCCACCCTGCCGCTGGGGGTGCCCGCCGACGCGCGCACCGGGCTGGACTGGCTGCCGGCGGGCATCAAGTCCACCTCGTACGCGGTCAACAGCGCCGCCCGCCGCTGGGCCCGCCGGGCCGGGGTGGACGACGTGCTCTGGACCTCCTCCGACGGGTACGCGCTGGAGGGCCCCACGGCCAACGTGGTGTGGCTCACCGGCGGCACGCTCTGCACGGTGCCCGCCGCCACCACCGGCATCCTGCCCGGCACGACCGCGGCCTGGCTCCTCGGCCACACCGGCGAGCTGGGTCTGCGTGCCGCCGAACGGATGGTCACCCCGGCCGAACTGCACGCGGCGGACGGCGTCTGGTTCAGCTCGTCCGTGCGGGGGATCACCGAGGTCCGCACGCTGGACGGGGTGCGCCGCGACCCGTGCCCGCGCACCCCCGACCTGCAAGCGCTGCTGGGTTTCCCCGTCTCCTGAGGGTCAGCCGCCGACCCGGACGAGCCGGGCCGAGAGGTGCGGGCTGAGCGGGTGCCCCATCGCGGCCATCTCCTGGGCGTAGAGCAGCGCGCCCTCGACGATGCCGAAGAGCCGGTGCCCGCCGGTGACCTCCTTGGCGGTCGCCGTCCGGACCACCGCGTCGGTGGCGAACTCGACCTGGGTGCCGGTGCGCTTGCCGAGATGCAGCTCCATCACCCCGGTCGGGGTGGTCAGCAGAGCCTCCAGCTCGTCGGTGGCCCGGCCGTCCACCACCACCGGCCGCCACCAGCCGACCTCACGCCCGGCCGGGCGGACCGGCCGGCTCTGCTCGTCGAGGATCCAGGCCCGGGACTCGTAGTGCAGGAACGGCCGGCCGTCGTGGCTGATCCGGATCTCCTGCGCGTAGTCGAAGTCCTCGATGGTGGGGAAGCCACCCTTGCCCCGGCCGCGCCACAACCCGATGTAGGGCAGCAGAGCGTCCAGCGTCGGGTGCAGCTTCGGCCCGACCCGCAGGTCGTGGCTCTCCTCGAACGGGTACGGGTCGACCGGCGGCGCGTTCAGCCACGGAGGCTGCAGCGGGTTCTCGTCGCTCACCAGTGTCACCAACGTCCTCTCGATATGCGTACGGCGAGGTAGACCAGGCCACCGGCGAGCCCGCCCAGGCCGGCGACCAGCAGGCTGACGAACCCGATCTCGGTAACCATCCCGACCATCCTATGCTGGGCCCCATGGCCCGCACTCTCGTCGTCAAGGCCACCGCGGGGGCGGACGCCCCGGAGCGGTGCGCACAGGCGTTCACGGTCGCCGCGACCGCCGTCGCGGCCGGGGTGGACGTGTCGCTCTGGCTGACCGGCGAGTCGACCTGGTTCGCGCTGCCCGGTCGCGCCCAGGAGTTCGAGCTGCCGCACTCCGCGCCGCTGGCCGAGCTGCTGCACGTCATCCTCACCAGTGGCCGGGTGACCGCCTGCACCCAGTGCGCGGCCCGCCGGGAGATCGGCCCGGACGACGTGCTGCCCGGCGTCCGGATCGCGGGCGCCGCGGTCTTCGTGGAGGAGTCGCTGGCCGAGGGCGCGCAGGCGCTCGTCTACTGAGCAACCGCGGGGGCCCCGGCGGCCGGTTCGGGCGGAGTGCGGATACCGACCCGACATCTCGGACGGCTGCCTACGATTCGGGTGTGACCGAGGTGACGGAGAGATTCTTCGAATCACTGCCGGCGCGCGCCCCGGAGATCCTCGGTGGCCTGGCCGACGGCACGCTCCAGATCGACCTCACCACCGACAACATGACGGAGCACTGGCTGGTCCGGATGCGGCCGGGCTCGGTCAACGTCAGCCGTAACCGCGGGCCCGCCGACGCCATCTGGTACAGCAGCACGGCCCTGTTCGACCGGCTGGTGACCGGCGAGGCCCAGGGGGTCGCGGCGGTGCTGCGCAACGAGAGCACGTTCAGCGGGAACGTGGTGCTCTTCCTGGCCTTCCGGCGCTTCTTCCCGGACCCACCGGGCACCCGCGACCCTCGTGAGGTGGCTCGGCAGCAGGCCGGGCGGCAGCCGTGAAGGATCTCGTCAGCATCCTGGACGGCAACACCTTCCTGGTCAGTGACCGGACAGGGGACATCGAGCCGTCCTTCGACTTCCCCACCGGGCTGTTCTCCTTCGACACCCGCTTCCTGTCGACCTGGGTGCTCACCCTGAACGGCAAGCGTCTGCACGCCCTCTCGATGGACGACACCGAGTCGTACCGGACGAAGTTCTTCCTGGCCCCCGGCGAACCCACCCACTATTTGGACGCCAAGGCATCGGTGATCCGCAACCGGGCGATCGTCGGCAGCTTCGAGGAGGAGCTGACCGTGCTGAACCACGCCGGGGAGGAGATCGAGTTCACCGTCCGGATCGAGATGGGCGCCGACTTCGCCGACCTGTTCGAGATCAAGAATGCCCGGCAGAAGCAGGGGCAGACGACGGTCACGGTGACCGACGACGAGCTGCGGCTGACGTACCGGCGGGAGGCGTTCCACCGGGAGACCCTGATCAGCTCCAGCGCGCCGGCGACGGTCGACGCCGCCGGGATGACCTTCCAGATCCGGGTCCCCCGCAACAGCGAGTGGAAGACACGGCTGCACGTGTCCACCGTCGTCTACGGCGCGCGGGGAGAGGACATCCGGGCCACCCTGCCGTACGGGGGCAGCCGCAGCGCGGACGCCATCCGCGCCGAGCAGCAGGAGCTGATCGACCGCGCGCCGAAGCTCGGCTGCGACTGCGAGCCGCTGGCCGGGGCGTACCGACGCAGCCTCAACGACCTGGCCGCGCTGCGCTACGAGTCGATCGCCCTGGGCGTACGGCTGCTCGCCGCCGGTCTCCCCTGGTTCATGACCCTGTTCGGCCGGGACAGCATCATCACCTCGTTGCAGGTGCTGCCGTTCCTGCCGGAGCTGATCCCGCCGACCATCGTCATGCTGGCCGGGTTGCAGGGGCACCGGGTGGACGACTTCCGGGACGAGGAGCCGGGCAAGATCCTGCACGAGCTGCGGTACGGGGAGACGGCCGGTTTCGAGGAGCAACCGCACTCGCCGTACTACGGGTCGGCGGACTCGACGCCGCTGTTCATCATCCTGCTCGACGAGTACGAGCGCTGGACCGGCGACACCCAGCTGATCCGGCGGCTGGAGCCGCACGTGCGCGCGGCGCTGAAGTGGATGGACACCTACGGCGACCTGCTCGGCACCGGCTACCTCTGGTACCAGACCCGCAACCCGGACACCGGCCTGCGGAACCAGTGCTGGAAGGACTCGTTGGACGCCATCTCGTACGCCGACGGCCGGATCCCCGGCTTCCCCCGTGCCACCTGCGAACTCCAGGGCTACGCGTACGACGCGAAGATCCGGGCCGCCCGGATGGCCCGGACGTTCTGGGGAGACCCGACCTACGCCGACCGGCTGGAGCGGGAGGCCGCCGCCCTCAAGCAGCGGTTCAACCACGACTTCTGGATCACCGACCGGGGGTACTACGCGCTCGCCCTGGACGCCAACGGCCAGCAGGTCGACGCCCTGTCGTCGAACATCGGGCACCTGCTCTGGAGCGGCATCGTCGACGAGTCGCGGGCCGGCAAGGTGGTCGAGCACCTGCTCGGGCCGCGGTTGTTCTCCGGCTGGGGGGTGCGGACCCTTGCCGAGGACCAGGGCCGCTACAACCCGATCGGCTATCACGTGGGCACCGTCTGGCCGTTCGACAACTCGATCATCGCCTGGGGGCTGTGGCGGTACGGCTTCCGGGACGAGGCAGGGACGATCTGCGACGCGATGCTCGCCGCGTCCCACTACTTCGACGGGCGGCTGCCGGAGGCCTTCGCCGGTTACCCCCGTGACCTCACCGACTACCCGGTGGAGTACCCGACCGCGTGCAGCCCGCAGGCCTGGTCGACCGGCACGCCGCTGCTCCTGCTGCGGGTGATGCTGGGGCTGGAACCGCAGGGTGAACACCTGATCATCGATCCGGCCGTGCCGCCGGGCATGGGCCGGATCGAGCTGCTCGACATTCCGGGCCGGTGGGGCCGGGTCGACGCGCTGGGCCGCAGCCGCAGCCCGGAGGACGGGTCGAGCGGCTGATCCGGCGGGACGTGCGGCTCAGGCGGGGCAGCCGACGGTGGCGGCCAGCCGGGCGGCGTCCGGGGTGAGTTCGGCCAGCACGGTGACCGGACCGGCGCGGTACGCGTACACCGGCGGGTCGTCCAGCAGCGGGGCGCCGCCGGCCAGCGGCGCGAGCGCGTCCACCGGTCCGGCCGGGCCGGAACCCGCGGCGGACCGCGCGGTACGGGCCACCGCGCCGCCCGGACAGGGCGCGGTGACCAGCTCCGGCGGGGCGTCGGCCGGCCTGCCCAGCGCCCGCAGCGCGGCGGTCAGGGCGGCGGCCTCCGGGCCGGGAGCGGCGGCCGGCGGCGGGACGTAGCCGGACCCGACCGGCCGGCATCCGCTGTCGACGGTCAACCGGACCCGACCGTCCCCGGTCGGCCGGCCCTCGACGGCGACGAACTCCCCGGCGTCGGCGCGCAACTCCGGGCCGTCCAACCCGGGCCCGACCCCGGCCCGCCAGCTCGCCGGAAGGTGGTCGGCGATCGCGGAGAGCACGGCCCGTTCGGTGCCGGCGGGCGCGAGCACGCCGACCTCACGCCGCAGCGTCGCGCCGTCGGCGAACGGGGTGACCCGACAGCCCGACTCGACCCGCGCCGGCCCCAGCTCCAGCAGCCCGGCCGCGCCGGACGCCCGGGCCAGCTCGCCGACCGCCCGGTCGACCACCGGACCGGCCTGGTCGAGGGAGCGTTGCTCGCGCACGGTCGGTGGGTCGTTGCGGACCGACACCCAGACGAGCACGGTCAGGAGTACGGCCCAGAGCGCGGTCGCGACCAGCAGCCAGCGCCGCCACCGCCGGGCCGGTGCCGGCGCGGCGGGACCGGTCGACGGGGCCCACCCCGTCCGGACAGCACCGCTCACCCGGCCATGGTGTCACGGGCCGTCCGCCGGCCCGGCGGCGACCGGTGGCGTCGCGTGCCGGGGCGACGGCCACGGTCAGGCGGGCCGGGGCGGCGGATCGAGGCGGTAACCGACACCCCGCACGGTGTGCACCCGCGGCCCGCCCGGCAGGGCGCGCAGCTTGCGCCGGAGCCGCTTGACCGCCGAGTGCAGGATCGCGGTGTCACCCAGGTACGCGCCACTCCAGACGGCGGCGAAGAGCTGTTCGTAGCTCCACACCACCAGCGGTGGGCCGATCAGCAGGGCGAGCAACTCCCGCTCCGTGCGGCTGAGCGGGAGCGGGTTGCCGCACCAGGTGACGACGTGCCCCGCCCGGTCGACGACCAGCTCACCCCAGCTGACCGGCTCCTCCTGCCCCGCTGGCGGGCTGACCGGCGCGACGGCCGGGGCCGAGCCGCCCGGCGGCGACGGGAACAGCATCGCCCGCAGCTCGGCCAGGTCGGCGCAGCTCAGCACCGGGCCGACCCCGTCGAGCTGGCGCACCACCCGCTCCCGCATCGAAACGTCCGCGCTGACGCAGACGACGATGGGGACCTCGTCACCGGACACGCCACCTCCACCCGCATCCACCGTATTGAGCGTCACTTCCACCCGAAGATAGTGACGTATGCCGATGAATTGCGGGGGGCGGCCCCACGGTCAGGAATACGCCACGTCACTGACCAGGTACCGACTGGCGTTATCCAGTGAGCACCGTGTTGACGCGCCACGGCACGACCGTCAGCGGACGTGCTGGCGCGAGCGCCAGCCACCGACGCGCCCCGACCGCCGTGCGCGCGGCCCTCAGCGCGGTGCGCGCGCGTCCCGAATCGATCGGGACCGATGACGTGGGGAGGAAAGAGTGTTCCGACCATCACCCGTGCGGTCCGCCCTCGGGCGGACAGCCGTGGCATGCGCCGCCGTCCTACTGGGGCTCACCGCCCAGCCCGCGGTCGCCACCCAGGCCGCACCCGCCCAGCCCGCGCCGACCCGGGCCCGGGTGGACCAGCGTCTGCTCAGCCAGCTCGGTGCGACGGGCAGCGGGAGCTTCCTGGTCTACCTGCGTGACACCGCGCCCGTGTCGCGGACGGCCAGGCTGCCCGACCCGGACGACCGCGCCCGGGAGGTGCACCGGCTGCTCACCACGACCGCCGAGCGCACCCAGCGCGACCTGCGCTCGCTGTTGACCGCCCGCAAGGCGCCGCACACCGCCTACTGGATCGCCAACGCCGTACGCGTGACCGGCGACCGGGCCCTGCTCGACGAGATCGCCGAGCGCCCCGAGGTCGCCCGGGTCGAACCCACCCGCAGCTATCCGCTGGTGCGCCCGACCCCGGCCGCCGGCAGCCGCGCCGGCGCCGACGGCGCCGAGTGGGGCCTCACCAACATCAACGCACCACGGGTGTGGAGCGAGTTCGGCGACCGCGGCGAGGGCGTGGTGGTCGCCAACATCGACAGCGGGGTGCAGTACGACCACCCGGCGCTGGTCGGGGCGTACCGGGGCAACCTCGGTGGCGGCGCCTTCGACCACGACCACAACTGGTACGACCCGGCCGGGGTCTGCCCGGGAGCGGCGCCCTGCGACAACAACGGCCACGGCACCCACACGATGGGCACGATGGTCGGCGACGACGGCGCCGGCAACCAGATCGGCGTCGCCCCCGGCGCGCGATGGATCGCCGCGAAGGGCTGCGAGAACGACTCCTGCTCCGACGCGTCCCTGCTCGCCGCCGGTCAGTGGGTGCTGGCCCCCACCGACCTGACCGGGCGGAACCCCCGCCCCGACCTGCGCCCCGACGTGGTGAACAACTCCTGGGGCGGCGCCGGCGGTGACCCGTGGTACCAGCAGACCATCGCGGCCTGGCGCGCGGCCGGCATGTTCCCGGTCTTCTCCTCGGGCAACGACGGCCCCTCCTGCGGCAGCGCCGGCTCCCCCGGCGACAACGCCGGCGCGTACGCGGTGGGCTCGTACGACGTCGACAACGCCATCTCCGGCTTCTCCGGGCGGGGCGAGGGCACCGACCCGCGTTCCTACAAGCCGAACGTCGCCGCCCCGGGAAGCGACGTGCGCTCCAGCGTCCCGGGCAACTCCTACGCCGCCTTCAACGGCACCTCGATGGCCGCACCGCACGTCTCCGGCACGGTCGCGCTGATCTGGTCGGCGGCACCGGGCCTGAAGGGTGACCCCGCCACCACGGAGGAGCTGCTGGACCGGACCGCCCGCGACGTCGACGCCACCACCTGCGGTGGCACCGCCGCCGACAACAACGTCTTCGGCGAGGGCCGACTGGACGCGTACGCGGCGGTGCGGAGCGCCCCGCGCGGCCCGGTCGGACGGATCGTGGGCACCGTGACCGCGGCGGCCGGCGGCGACCCGATCGCCGGCGCGACCGTCGGCGACGGCACCCGCGGCGTCACCACCGGCGCCGACGGCCGGTACGCGTTCACCGTGCCGGCCGGCGAGACCACGATCACCGTCAGCGCGTACGGCCACGCCGGGCAGTCGGCCAGCGTCACCGTCGCGGAGGGCGGCGCGGTCACCCGGGACTTCGCCCTGGTGGCGAACCCGACGGTCACGGTCAGCGGCCGGGTCACCGACGGCTCGGGGCACGGCTGGCCGCTCTACGCCCGGGTCGACGTCGGAGGCCGACCCGGCGGGCCGATCTTCACCGACCCGGTCACCGGGCGGTACTCGTTCACCGTCCCGGGCAACACCGGCTACCGGCTCACCGTGGCCGCCCGTTACCCCGGCTACCGCACGGTCACCCGGGACGTGGTGGTGGGCGCCGGGGCCGCGACGGCCGACATCACGGTGCCGGTCGAGGCGGCCTGCGCCGCGCCCGGTTACACCGGCAGCTTCGGCACCCCGCTGCTCAGCGAGAGCTTCGAGGGCGCCGACACGCCGGCCGGCTGGGCGGTGCGCAACCGCACCGGGGACGGCGGCTGGGCGTTCACCGACCTCGGCGAGCGGGGCAACCTCACCGGCGGCACCGGCAACTTCGCGATCGTCGACAGCGACCGGCTCGGCTCCGGCAGGACCCAGGACACCGACCTGGTCACCCCGACGGTCGACCTGAGCGCCGCCCCGGCACCGGTGCTGCGCTTCCACAGCGACTGGCGCGCGGTCGGTGTCAGCGACGCCGCCGACGTGGACGTCTCCACCGACGGCGGCACCACCTGGACCAACGTCTGGCACCAGACCAGCAGCCGGCGCGGCCCGCAGGTCGAGGAGGTGCCGTTGACCGCGGCGGCCCGGGCGTCCGCCGTCCAGGTCCGGTTCCGCTTCCAGGGCGCCTTCGCCTGGTGGTGGCAGGTGGACGACGTGCAGCTCGTCAACCGCGACTGCGCCGCGACGCCCGGCGGGTTGGTGCTCGGCGCGACCACCGACCGCAACAGCGGCACGCCGCTCAACGGGGTCACCGTGGCCAGCGCGGACCGGCCGGAGGACCACGGCGTATCGACGGCCACTCCGGAGGACCCGAACCTGCCGGACGGCTTCTACTGGCTCTACTCCGGGCTGACCGGGGCGCACCCGTTCACCGCGAGCCGGTCGCCCTACCAGCCGGCGACGAGGACGGTGACCGTGGTGGCCGACGACGCCCGCCGGGCGGACCTCGCGCTGGCCGCCGGCCGGCTCACCGTCACCTCGACCAGCGTCGAGTCGCACCAGCCGTACGGCAGCACCCGGACGACGAAGGTGACGGTGCGCAACACCGGCACCGCGCCCGCCACCGTCGACCTGGTGGAACGCGACGGGCGGTTCGAGCTGCTGTCCCGGACGGGCGCGCCGCTGCGTGAGCAGAGGATGAAGGGGATCAGCAGTGCCCGGGCCGGCACCGCGTACGGCGGGGCGGGCCCGGAGGCCGCGCCACGGGCGGAGGACGCCTGGGCCGAGATCGCCGACCTGCCGGCGGCGATCTACGACAACGCGGCGGCCAACCTGGACGGCAAGGTCTACTCCGTCGGCGGCGGTGGCGGCACCGGCCTGGAACGCAGGGCCTGGCGCTACGACCCCGCTGGGGACGCCTGGTCCGCGCTGCCCGACCTGCCGACCGCCCGGTCGAAGCCGGTCGCGGCCGCGGTGGCCGGCAAGCTGTACGTGATCGGCGGCTGGGGCGCCGACAACAACCCCGTCGCCTCGGTGGACGTGTTCGACCCGGCCACCGGCACCTGGGGCACGGTGCCGGCGGCGACCAACCCCTTCCCGGTGGCGGCGGCCGGTCAGGCGGTGGCCGGCGGAAAGGTCTACCTGGTCGGAGGCTGTCTCGACAGCGACTGCACCGTCTCGGACCGGCTCGTCGTCTTCGACCCTGCGACCGGCGCCTTCCGCACCGCCGCGGCCTACCCGCACCCGGTCTCCTGGCTCTCCTGTGGCGGGATCGGCAGCGCGGTGTACTGCGCCGGGGGCACCGGCGGCACCGAGTACACCGACGCCCACCGGTACGACCCGGCGGCGGACGCCTGGAGTCCACTGCCGGACCTGCCCGTGGACCTCTGGGGCTCCCAGTACACGGCGGCCGGTGGCCTGCTGGTCCTGGCCGGCGGGGTGACCGCGGCGTCGACCACGGTGACCAACCGGACCATCGGGTATGACCCGGTGGCCGGTCGCTGGCGCGACCTGCCCAACGTCGGGTTCGGTCGTTACCGGGGCGCCGCCGCCTGCGGCGCGTACAAGATCGGCGGTTCGCCCTCGTCGTTCGTGGGGTCGGCGAACAGTGAGCGACTGGCCGGCCTGGAAGTCTGCGCCGGCGAGGCGGACCTGCCCTGGCTGTCCACCGCGCCGAGCACCTTCACCCTGGCCCCAGGCGCGTCGCGGACGGTCACCGTCACGCTGACCGCCACCCCGGCGGCCGGCGTGGCCCAACCGGGCACCCACACCGGCGAACTGGGCATCGCGTCGGACACGCCCTACCCGGTGCCCGCCGTGTCGGTGGAGATGAACGTGTCGCCCCCGGCGAACTGGGGCAAGGTCCAGGGCACCATCACGGGGGTGAGCTGCGGCGGGACCACCGTCCAGGTCCCGGCGACGGTACGGGTCAACCTGCTGAACACCGCCACCGGCCACACCCTCACCGCCAACGCCCAGGGCAGGTACGCGTGGTGGCTGCCCAAGGGCCGCTACGAGGTGATCGTGGCCCGGGACGGCTGGGTGCCCGAGACCCAGCGCACGCGGATCGAGGCGGGCATCGTCAACACGCTCGACTTCGACCTCGACCCGGTCTCGTCCTGCACGAGAGCCACCGGCATCTGATCCACTCCGAACCGACCGGGGCCGATCACCCGTGTGGGTGACCGGCCCCGGTCGATGGGAGGGCGGGTTGTCAGGCGACGGTGACCGTGACCTCGTTGATGCCCCGGCCGGCGGTGACGGCGGTGTCGCCGTTACCGTGCCGCGACAGCGCCCGCAGCGTCCACGAACCCGGCGCGGCGAAGAACCGAAACTGGCCGGCGGCCGAGGTGACCACCTCGGCCGTGAACTCACCGGTCGAGTCGAGCAGCCGGACGTACGCGCCCGGCACGGCCTCGTCCGCCTCGGAGCGGACGATGCCGGTGATCACGGTTTCCTTCTCCAGGTCCAGGCTGGCCGGCAACGGCGCGGCCTGGTCCGGTGCGGCGCAACCGGCAGCGGTGGGAGCGGTCATGGTCAGACCTCCCCGGGCTCGTCGCCGAGGGCGACCGGCACGCCGACCAGCGAGCCGTACTCGGTCCAGGACCCGTCGTAGTTCTTGACGTTGCGGTGGCCGAGCAGCTCCTGGAGCACGAACCAGGTGTGCGAGGAGCGCTCGCCGATCCGGCAGTAGGCGATGGTCTCCTTGCTGTCGTCGAGACCCGCGTCGCCGTAGATCCGGCGCAGCTCGTCGTCGGACCGGAAGGTGCCGTCCTCGTTGGCCGCCTTGGACCACGGAACGCTGATCGCGGTGGGGATGTGACCGGCGCGCTGGGCCTGCTCCTGCGGGAGGTGGGCCGGGGCGAGCAGCCGGCCGGCGAACTCGTCGGGGCTGCGCACGTCGACCAGGTTCTTGGTGCCGATCGCGGCGACGACCTCGTCGCGGAAGGCCCGGATGGAGGTGTCCGGCTCCTGCGCGACGTACTGCGTCGCCGGGCGGGTCACCGTGTCGGTCACCAGCGGACGGGCGTCCAGCTCCCACTTCTTGCGGCCGCCGTCGAGCAGCTTCACGTCGCGGTGGCCGTAGAGCTTGAAGTACCAGTAGGCGTACGCGGCGAACCAGTTGTTGTTGCCGCCGTACAGGATGACGGTGTCGTCGTTGCTGATGCCCCGCTCGGAGAGCAGCGCCTCGAACTGCGTCTTGTTGACGAAGTCCCGGCGGACCTGGTCCTGGAGGTCGGTCTTCCAGTCGATCTTGATGGCACCGGCGATGTGGCCGGTGTCGTAGGCCGAGGTGTCCTCGTCGACCTCGACGAAGACGACGCCCGGGGCGTCGAGGTTCTTCTCGGCCCACTCGGCCGTAACGAGTGCGGTGTCGCGACTCATCGAATCACTCCCTGGTGAGGATGGATGGTGAGCCAACGCGCGAGATCGATGAATGCAACTGTCGCACCACGCGCGGGACCCAGCGGAAGGACGGGATCACGGGTTCGTGCGACGGCGCCGCTGCCGGGCTTTCGGTGGGATCACCGGAGGGTGCGAGGACCCTGCGTGCCGGTGGCCGCCGTCAGGCGGCCGGAAACAGCCCCGCCGTCAGATGACGGGGCGACACAGGCAGGTGGCCACGCGGCACAGGTCGACCGCGCGCCGTTTGGTGAGGTGGGTCCCCATGGCCAGGGAGCCTACCAGTCAGTGACGGGGCTGCCACCGGGCCGACCAGCATCCGGGAATCGTCGGGGCCGCCGGCCGGTCGGGCGTCCCACCGCCGGAGTACGGGCTCAGCCGGCGGAGTTGATCGGCACGTTCTTCGCGTCGGCGGTGACCGCCAGCCCCTCGGGCAGCGGCCGGACCTCCCGGACGGCCAACTGGAACGGCAGGTCGGGCAGGGGCACGTCGACGGAGATGCCCTTGGCGTAGTTGTTCAGCAGGGCGCGAGCCAGCGGCAGGTTCGGCAGGCCCGCGGCGTCCAGGTCGTTGACGCGCAGGGCGACGGCGCCGCTCTCGGCGACGGTGACATCGGCGGTGCCGCTGACGGTGAGCTGCTGACCGAGGATGTCGACCGGGGCGGTGACGGCGAGCTTGCCGCCCTGCTCGCCGAGCTTGAGCCCGGGCCGGTTCAGCAACGCGGCGAGGCTGTCGTAGCTGATCGTGCCGGTGCCGTTGACGGTGTCCGCGATGACGTCGCCCTGCCCGGTGCGCAGGGTGTCCAGCGAGGCCCGGACGTTACGGGCGTCCACATCCAGCACCGGCAGCCGTACGGCGTCACCCTCCACCGACGCCTGGACGTCCCGCAGCTTGATGGAGATCCGCTGGTAGCGGCCGTCGAGCACCTGCGTGAGGAACGGCGTCCCGCCGACCTCCACGTCGGGCTCGGCGGCCTGCGCACCCTGCTTGGCGACCTCCTGGCTCACCCGGTCGGCGATGGCCCGCTCGGCCACCCCGACCGCCACCCGGTCGGCGATCACCAGCACCACTGCGACCAGCAGGAGCAGGACGAGCAGGCCGATGAGCAGCTTGCGGCCGCGCCGCCGGGGGCGGGCCTCGACCGCCGGATAGTCCTGGGCCACGCCGCCTCCTGTCTCCGCCCGCCGCGGCGCGACGGGGCGTGCGTACCGGTGCCGCAGAGCGGCGGAACCGTAGGTACCCGGCGGGGTCCGGGCTCAACCGTGGCTCAGAGGAACAGCATGCACATGGCGTACGCCGCCGGCGCGGCCAGGGCGAAGCCGCCGAGCGGACCCTGCATGTGCCGGGCGACCCACATGGTGGGCGGTTCGCCGGCCATCAGCCGGCCCGCCTCCGCGTACCCCACGGCGAGGTCGGAGAGCACGGCGGTGACGGCCGCGACCAGGCCGATCACCGCGGCCTTGGTCGGCGTGAAGGGGGCCACGAGATAGCTGCCGAGGACCGCGCTGACCAGCGTGCCGACCATCGCGCCCGCGACCACGCCAGCGGCGCCCCGGGGCACCTGCGGGGCCAGCCGGGGCCAGGGCAGCACCGCGTCGGTGAGCCGGGCGACGGTCAGCGCGACCCCGCTCGCGGTCAGGCAGACCGTGATCGCCTGGGTGCCGGCCGGGATCCGACTGAGCACGATCAGCGTGCCGAAGGCCACCACGCCGACCACGATGAGCAGCGTGGCGCCGAGCGAGTCGGTGACCCGGACCCGGTCGACGCGCCGGACCAGCTGACCGAGCACGGCGGCGAGGAACCCGCCGGCGGCCAGGTAGCCCAGCGGCGCCAGGCCGGCGATGTCGCTCTGCACCGCGGCGACGTCGACGACGGCGGCGACCACCGCGCTGATCCCGGCGACCAGCAGCAGCGCGGGTGGGCGCATGGCCATCGTCCAGGCCAGCACGAACAGCAACTGGACACCGAAGATGATGAAGGCGAACGGCAGCCGGTGACCGGGTCCGGAGGTCTGCGCGCCCAGCACCAGGCCGACGCCGAGCAGCGCGGCGAAACCGGCGATGGTCAGCGCCAGCGGTCGGCGTACCTCGACCGCCGGTACGACCTCCTCCTCCGGCTCGTCGACCTCGTCCTCGGAGCGCCGCGCCGGCTCCCCGGCGCGGCGTGCCCGGCGGGGCCCACCGCGTTCGCGGCGTTCGCCGTCGGCGACGGCCGGCCCGGAGCGCGGCGCGGGCGGGTGGCCACGGGTCGGGGCGGCCGGGCCCGGACGGGGCCCGTCGGGCCACGATTCGCGGCCGGCGTCAGGCGAGGTGGAGGGAAACACGCCCCGATCGTGCCAGACCGACCGCCCGGCGCGGTGGTCACGGGTTTCAGCAACGTTAAAACCTGCGCCACGATCAGGGGCAAGGTGGACAAACGGGAAACGACCCGGCGGCGTAACGGAGGCCATCAGTTACGCTCAAGCCGCTACCCGCCCGTCAGCGACGCCGGGACCACGCAATTTCTCAGCGCGCTCCTCGTGGGTGTGTCTGGTCGCGTGCGGCCACGCGCCGCCGGGACGGAGGTGATCGTGGAGATCCTGCTGCTGGTGACCGCACGCGCAGGGGAACCGTCGGCTGTGCTGCCGGCACTCGACCTGCTGCCGCACTCGGTCCGCACCGCACCGCGCGACGTCCGCACCCTGGTCGCCGGCCCCAGTCCGGACGCGGTGCTGGTGGACGCGCGGTCGGAGCTGAGCGAGGCCCGGGCGACCTGCCGGATGCTGCACGCGACCGGGCTCGGGGTGCCGCTGGTGGCGGTGGTGACCGAGGCCGGCCTGATCGCCCTGAACGCCGACTGGGGGGTCGACGACGTCATCCTCGCCTCGGCCGGGCCCGCCGAGGTGGAGGCGCGGCTGCGGCTGGCGGTGGGCCGGCTGAGCAACGCGACCGCCGGCGCCGGCGGCTCGATCCGGGCCGGCGAGCTGACCATCGACCCGGACACCTACGCGGCCAAGCTGAAGGGCCGCCCGCTCGACCTCACGTACAAGGAGTTCGAGCTGCTGAAGTTCCTGGCCCAGCACCCGGGGCGGGTGTTCACCCGGGACCAGCTGCTCCGCGAGGTCTGGGGGTACGACTACTTCGGCGGCACCCGGACCGTGGACGTCCACGTCCGGCGGCTGCGCGCCAAGCTCGGCTCCGAGTACGAGTCGATGATCGGCACGGTCCGCCAGGTGGGCTACAAGTTCGTCGTGCCGCCGTCGCGGTCCCTGCCCGAGGCGGAGCACGCGCCGCTGCCCGTCTGATCCCGTCGGGGACGATTCCCCATATGCCCTTTTTGTGCAGCTCGTCGGTTCTATTCTGACTGCCGGGTTTGTCGGAGAAAGGGGCGACGGTGCGCGTAGTGACCACGGGGGCGAGAGGCCGGCGTGACCGGTCAGCCGGGCGGAAGCCGTGACGCGGATCAACTCGACCGCCCGGGCGGCGGGAATCGTCACGTTGGTGGTGGCGGCGCTGCTCGGCTCGGCGTACGTGCTGGGCCGCAGCCTCGTCCCCGACCAGACCCAGCGACACGCCACCGGAGTCACCACGAACGTCGACGGGCCGCACTACGCCGACCAGCCCACCGGCGACGAGCCGAGCGCGGCCCCGAGCGGCAGTGGCGGCCCCGCCGAGTCCGGTCAGGACGGTTCGGGGCGCGACGCGGGGGGCGACCGCCTGTTCGGCGCGCACTCCACCACCGGCACCGAGCGACTCGCGCTGACCTTCGACGACGGGCCCGACCCCCGCTACACCCCGCAGGTGCTCGCCGTGCTGAGCGAGTTCGACGTCAAGGCCACGTTCTGCGTGGTGGGTGAGAACGCCCAGTACCACCCGGAGCTGATCCAGGCGATCGTTGCCGACGGGCACACCCTGTGCAACCACTCCTGGCACCACGACGTCACCCTCGGCAACCGGTCCGCGGACGTCATCCGTGCCGACCTCCTGCGGACCAACGAGGCGATCCGGGCAGCGGTGCCGAACGCCCCGATCGTCTGGTACCGCCAGCCCGGCGGCGCCTGGACCTACCCGGTGGTGTCGGTGGCGCAGCAGCTCGGCATGACCCCGCTGCACTGGTCGGTGGACCCGTCGGACTGGGACACGCCCGGCGCGGGCATGATCGCCGCCTCGGTGGTCACCCAGGCCGAACCGGGCTCGGTGGTGCTCCTGCACGACGCTGGCGGGGAACGACAGGGCACGGTGGACGCTCTGCGCCGGATCCTGCCCGACCTGACCGATCGGTTCCAGTTGGAGGCGCTGCCCACCGACCCGACGTGAGCCGGCCCGCACCACGGCCCGGGATCCCCCCGGACCGCTGTTCCCGGCGGCTACGGTGACGGGATGAGCAGCGTCGAGCCGACCAGCGACCAGGTGACCCGGACCGACCGCCCGACCCCGGCGGAGATCGCCGACGTGCTGGCCCTGGCCCGAGCCGCGGGAGACACCGACGGCGCCGACCCGCTCGACGAACACGTCCTGCTCCGCCTGCGTGACCCGGACGCCCCGGCGGTGCACCTGATCGCCCGCGCCGATGACGGTGCTCTGACCGGGTACGCCCACCTAGACACCACCGACCCGATCGGCGGGATCGGCGTCGAGTTGGTGGTGCACCCGGCGTACCGGCGGCGCGGCACCGGGCGGGCGCTGGCCCGGGGCGTGCTCGCCTCGGCCACCGGGCCGCTGCGGGCGTGGGCGCACGGCGACCACCCCTCGGCCGCCGCGCTCGCGGTCGACCTCGGCTTCACCCGGGCCCGGGTGCTCTGGCAGTTGCGCCGGCCACTGGCCGCGCCGCTGACGGAGCCGCGCCTGCCCGACGGAGTGGCGCTGCGCGCGTTCCGGCCAGGGGCGGACGACGCGGCCTGGCTGGCCCTCAACGCCCGGGCCTTCGCCGAACACCCCGAGCAGGGTCGGTGGACCTCGGACGACCTGCGGGTCCGTCTCACCGAGCCGTGGTTCGACCCGGCCGGTTTCCTGCTCGCCGAGGAGACCGCGACCGGCCGGCTGCTCGGTTTCCACTGGACCAAGGTGCACGAGCGCCCGGGGTCGGCCCGGATCGGCGAGGTGTACGTGCTCGGCGTGGAGCCGACCGCGCACGGCGGCGGGCTCGGTAGGGCGCTGACCACGGCCGGGCTGGCGTACCTGCGGGACCGGCGCGGGCTGGACCGGGTGATGCTCTACGTGGACGAGTCGAACACCGGCGCGATGGCGCTCTACGAGCGGCTCGGCTTCGCCCGCTGGTCCGCGCACATCAACTACCACCTCGGGTGACCGGCGGGCACCGCTGCGGCCGGGTCACCCCCGGGTAACGGCCGCGCGTCGGCGGGATAACAGCGTACCGGAAATATGGCCATACTTCCGACCGGCGTACCCGGGTTCACTTAACGGACAACTCACCCTCAGCGAGCGGTCACCTCGGGGGCCGTACGTGTTCACCTTGCGTTCACTTGCGACCGGCGAACCGGCTACCTGGCACTTCTAGCTTTCGTGTCAGCCGGTCAGCGCCGGTCCTCGGGCCCCGGGATCGGGGCGCCAAGTCAGACGCGAAGGGAAACCCCTCAGGTGAAGCTCCAGCGGTACGGCACTCTTGCCTGCCTCGCTCTCGCCGCGACGCTCGGCCTCAGTGCATGCGGCTCGGACAACAACGAGCCCGCCACCGGCGCCAGCGCCTCCGGCTCGGCCGCCGCGGTCGACTGCGCCACCGGCACGCTGAACACCCAGGGCTCGTCCGCGCAGAAAAACGCCATGGACGAGTGGATCAAGGCCTACCAGCAGAAGTGCTCCGGCGCCAAGATCAACTATGAGCCGTCCGGCTCGGGCGCCGGCATCCAGGCCTTCATCGCCGGCACCGCCGACTTCGCCGGCTCCGACTCCGCCCTCAAGCCGGAGGAGCAGCCGCAGGCGGACGCCAAGTGCGCCGGCGGCAAGGCCATCCACCTGCCGATGGTGATCGGCCCCGTGGCCATCGCCTACAACCTCGACGGCGTGGACAACCTCCAGCTCAAGCCGGCCACCCTGGCGAAGATCTTCGCCGGCAAGGCGACCAAGTGGGACGACGCGGCGATCAAGGCCGACAACCCGGACGCCAAGCTGCCGTCGACCGCGATCAACGCGGTGCACCGCTCGGACTCGTCCGGCACGACCGACAACTTCACCAACTACCTGAGCAAGACCGCCGAGACCGACTGGACCTTCGGCAAGGCCAAGGAGTGGAAGGCCCCGGGTGGCACCGGTGCCGCCAAGTCCGACGGCGTGGCGAGCGCGATCAAGGGCCAGGCCGGCACCATCGGCTACGTCGAGTGGTCGTACGCCGAGAACGGCGGCCTGAAGATGGCCAAGATCGGTAACGGCAACGGCGAGTTCGCCGCGCTGACCGCCGAGTCGGCCGGAAAGACCATCGCCGGCGCCAAGGTCGAGGGCCAGGGCGACGACCTGAAGATGTCGATCGACTACAACACCAAGGAGGCCGGGGCCTACCCGATCGTCCTGGCGACGTACGAGATCGTCTGCGGCAAGGGTCTTGCTGCCGACAAGCTGCCGCTGGTCAAGGGCTTCCTGGCCCACGCCGCCAGCGCCGAGGGTCAGGCCGCTCTGACCGAGCTGGGCTACGCCCCGCTGCCGGAGACGGTCCGCACCAAGGTCGAGGCCGCGGTCAAGAACATCTCCTGACCAAGACACCACTTCCGCAATCGAATCGAGCGAGCAGATGGGTGAAACCCCCCACCGCTCGGCCGACGCCGGCACCGGCGGGACCAGCGTGACCCAGAGTCACGAGTGGCCCGCCGGTGCCTCGGCGCGTGTGGCCGAAGCACCAGTCAGCACCCGTACCCCGGGCGGCACCGGGCTGGGCGGCGGCGGCGCGCTGCCCCGATCCCGCAGGTTCGGCGCCGAGCGGGCCTTCCGCGGCCTCACCCTGGCCGCCGGCACGGCCGTCCTGGTCATCATCGCGGCGATCGCGGTCTTCCTGGTCGCCAAAGCGACACCGGCACTGCGTGCCAACACGGAGAACTTCTGGACCTTCGAGGGCTGGTTCCCCAACGACGCCGAACCGAAGTTCGGCATCGGGGCGCTGGCCTTCGGCACCGTGCTCACCGCCGCTCTCGCGCTGCTGGTGGCGGTGCCGGTCGCCCTCGGCATCGCGCTCTACCTCTCCCACTACGCGCCCCGCCGGCTGGGCACCGCGCTCGGCTTCCTGATCGACCTCCTCGCCGCCGTCCCCAGCGTGGTCTTCGGTCTGTGGGGTCGGGAGATCTTCCTGAAGCCGGTGCAGGACCTGTCCGTCTGGCTGAACAAGTACTTCAGCTGGATCCCGCTGTTCGGCGGTGACGGTCCGTTCGGCAAGTCCATCCTGCTCGGCTCGCTCGTACTGGCGATCATGGTGCTGCCGATCATCACGTCGCTCTCCCGCGAGGTGTTCCTGCAGACCCCGACCGCCAACGAGGAGGCCGCCCTCGCCCTCGGCGCCACCAAGTGGGAGACGATCCGCACGGCGGTGCTGCCCTACGGACGGCCCGGCATCATCGCCGCGGTGATGCTCGGCCTGGGCCGGGCGCTCGGCGAGACCATCGCCCTGGCGATGACCCTCGGCATCACCTTCGGCATCTCGTTCAACCTCATCGAGAACGGCGGCAACAGCATCGCCGCCAACATCGCCAACACGTTCGGCGAGGCGAACGAGACCGGGCGGGGCGCGCTCATCGCCTCCGGCCTGGTGCTGTTCGCGATCACGCTGATCGTCAACATCACCGCGCGTGTGATCATCTATCGCCGCCGGGAGTTCACGGAGTCGGCCGCATGAGCACCAC
>NZ_QGKR01000108.1 GCF_003172955.1 Micromonospora acroterricola
GTTCACGGCGCTCAGCCGGGGGCGGACATACCTTGTTTTCACAAAGGCCGACAGCGCGGAAAAATGCGCCGGGAATTGCGCCGCCGATTATTTCCGAATGGCATGGGCACGCCAGTTGTGGCGGCGAGAATGTGGCAGAGGGAAGCCGAAAACGGGGGGACTGAACATGACGTTGAGGCGGCGAATGACGGTGTTGGCGGTAACCATCGCAGCCGCACCGCTGGTGCTGGGCGGGTGCACCGCCGACCGGGACCCGGCGTCGAGCAAGGGGCGCGCTGCCCCGCCCGAACTCACCGTGACACCGGGGGACAAGACGCGCGAGGTGCCGGTCAGCGCCGAGGTGGGCACCGCGGTCAAGGGCGGGCGGGTCACCGACGTCCGGCTCAAGGACGACAAGGGAAACCAGGTCAAGGCGGAGCCGCGTGAGGACGGCTCGGGGTGGGTGCCGAGCACGCCGCTGCAACCGAAGCGGACGTACACCGCCGAGGTGACGGCGACCGGCGACTCGGGCGCCACGACGACCCGCACCACCACCTTCACCACCATGGCGAAATCCAGCAAACCGCAGATCACCAGCACCCTCTATTTCGTCGGCAACCGGACGTACGGCACCGCGATGCCGGTAACCGTCGCGTTCGACCCGGGAATTCCGAAAGAGGCCAGGGCGGACGTCCAGCGCCGGTTGTTCGTGAAGACCAATCCGCCTCAGCCGGGTGCCTGGTCGTGGCTGGACGACGGGACGCAGGCCTATTACCGGGCGCCCGATTTCTGGCGTCCGGGGACCACGATCAGCGTCCGGGCCGGCCTGGAGGGGCTGCCGATCGGCAAGGACCGGGTCGGCGACGCCGAGCGGACCGCCACCTCCAAGATCGGCAAGCAGGTCGCGCTGGAGATCGACAACGCCACCAAGCAGATGACCGTGCTGCGAGACGGCAAGCAGGTCCGCCGGATCCCGGTCAGTCTCGGCAAGCCGAGCACGCCCACCTCCAGCGGCAAGATGGTGATCATGGAGAAGCACGAGCGGACCACCTTCGACACCCGGGGTGAGCCCGACGGCGGCTACGTGGTGGACGTCGACGACGCTCAGCGACTCACCTGGGGCGGCGAGTTCATCCACTCGGCGCCCTGGTCCGAGGGGGACCAGGGGAGCACCAACGTGTCGCACGGCTGCACGAACGTCGCCGCCACCGCCGCGGACTGGTTGATGGGGGTGACCCAGGTCGGCGACCTGGTCACCGTGAAGGGCACCGAGGTGCAGTTGCAGGCGGGCAACGGATGGACGGCGTGGAACGTGAGCTGGGACGAGTTCGTCCGGGGCAGCGCCCTGCCGGTGCCGCCCGGGCTCCGGCCCGCGCCGGTTCCCCCGGCGCACCCGGGCGCGGTGGCGGGCGGATCGCCCGCACCGGCGCCCTCGGTCACCGGCGGCTGAGCCAGCGCCGACGGCCTCCGGGGTCGGCCCGCCACTCGGCGGGCCGGCCCCGAGCCCCGGTTCAGACCCTCGGGTACGCGACGCGCCCGCCGGTGGGCCGGCGGGCGGCTGCTCAGTCCAGCGGCACCCGGGCGACCCCGGGCCCGATCAGGCTGCCGAGCCAGAGCTGGTTGCCGTGCTGGCGTACCCCGGTGATCATCCAGTAGTGCCCGGCCGGGCCGTGCAGCGTCCGGAGGACCGTGCCCTCGCCGTCGACCAGCGCGACCAGCCCGTAGCGGCGCGGCTGCGGCTGCATCGCATCCGGCAGCAACGCGGCGAGCTGGCGCAGTCGCGGGTGCGGCAGCAGCCGCTCGGCGACCGGCACCCGGGGGCTGGGCAGGGCGATCCAGTACGTCCCGTCGCCCACCGCGGAGAGATTGTCCGGATACGCCGGCAGGTCGGCGAGCACCCACACGCCCCCGCCCAGCTCGACCCGGAGCAGGCGGTGGGTGGTGGTCTCCACCAACATCAGCGCCGACTCGTCAGGGGTCAGCGCGATCCCGTTCGGGAAGTACAGCCCGTCGGCCACCACCTCGGTGGCGCCGCTGCCCGGGTGGTGGGCCAGCACCCGCCCGTTGGGACGGTGCTCCAGCAGGTCGCGCTTCCAGTGCGAGACCGGGAACCGGTCGGAGCTGTCGGTGAAGTAAATGGTGCCGTCGCGGCCCACCGCGGCGTTGTTGGCAAGGTGCACCGGGGGAGCCGTGCCGGTCAGCTCGCGGACCGCGCCGTCCGGCGTGACCCGCAGCAACCCGCGGTACGCGTCGCAGACGACGAGCGCCTCACCCGACTGGTCCAGCTCGATGCCGAGCGGCCGCCCGCCGGTCTCGGCCAGTAGCCGTGGTCGGGTGCCGGGCGGCGCGTCGGCGGGCCACCACCAGAGCCGGCCGTCCTCGTCGCCACTGACCACCCGACCGGCCTGGTCGATGAGCACGTCCTCGGGACCGATGGCGCCGTCGGGCAGGGGCAGCAGGTCGACCTGGTCGAGCCGGCGGTCGGTGGCGGCCCACGCCCCGGTGAGCGGGGGAGGGACGGTGGCCGGCTCGCGGACGGGCCGGATGAGCCGGGGTGGCCGGGGCCGGGGAATCAGCATCGGCCCATTCTCCACCGCCGATGCCGACCGCACCGGATCAGCGCGCGGCGCGCCGGGCCGTCGCTCAGGCGGCGGGGGCGGCTTCGGCGAGCGCGGTCCGGACCGTTTCCAGCAGCGGGTCGCCCGGGTGGTCGAGCCAGTGCTGGACCGCGACCCGAAGGATGGCCAAAAAGGTCGCGGCCAGGAGCCGGGCGCGCAGGGCCACGTCGCCGTCGGTGAGCCGCCGTGCCAGTTCCGCGGCCAGCTCGCGCTCGATGGCGCTGTACGCCGCGACCTGGTGCGCGGCCAGGCCGGGGTGCCCGCGCAGCTGCCGGCGTCGGATCAGCCAGGAGGGCTCGGGAGCGCCGAACGCCTCCTCGGTGAAGTGTTCGGCCGCCCGGCTCAGCACCGTCCACGGCGCCTCCGTGACGGGCTGCTCGCGGACCAGCTGCAACAGCCGGCGCAGGCGCGTCGTGTCGCCGTGGAAGAGCGCCTCCTCCTTGCTGGAGAAGTAGTTGGAGAACGTCCGCCGGGAGACGTTGGCGGCGTCGGCGATCGCCTCGACGGTCACGCCGTCGAGCCCCTGCTCGACGGCGAGGCGCAGGGCCGCCTCGTGCAGGGCGAGGCGGGTGGCGGCCTTCTTGCGCTCCCGCAGCCCCGTGGTGTCGTCCATCGCTCTGAAGGTTACGTGTCGGGTGACTGACTTCTCAACGGGCAAACTTGCCTACTGTGCAAGATCGGTGGATGCTTGCTTGAGGCAACCAACTTGCGTGGAGGAACGGACGTGAACAGCGAGGTTCGGGAACTCGGCCTTCGCCTGTACGACCTGGTCCGGAGCGTCCGACTGCTCAAGCAGCGCCGGGCCGACGAGCGGCCGTCCGTGCCGCCGGGCCTGGTCGGGCTGCTCGTGCAGATCGACCAACTCTCCAGCGGCTGCCACGCCCGCGAACTGGCGGACCGCACCCGGCTCGACCCGTCGACCGTCAGCCGCTCCGTGGCGACGCTCGTCGCGCAGGGCCTGGTCGAGCGACGGCCCGACCCGACCGACAAGCGGGCGACCTTCCTGACGGTCACCCCCGCCGGCCGGGCCGCCCTCACCGACAGCCACGGCTGGTACGGCGACGTGCTCGAACGGGCGCTCGCCACCTGGACTCCCGGCGAGGTGCGGGCGCTGAACGCCGCCCTCGACCGGTTCACGGGCGATATCGAGGTCGCCCTCGGAAACCACGACAACCTGGAGGCCGCGCGATGAGCGCACCCACCATCACGACCAGCGCCGAGCCGATGAGCCATCGGCGCACCCTCGAGGCGCTCAGCGGCCTGCTGCTGGTGCTGTTCGTCGCGATGCTGAGCAGCACGGTCGTCTCGACCGCGCTACCGAAGATCATCGGAGCGCTGAACGGCTCGCAGACCCAGTACACCTGGGTCGTCACCGCGACCCTGCTCACCGCGACCGCGACCACCCCGATCTGGGGCAAGCTGGCCGACCTGTTCAACAAGAAGGTCCTCATCCAGGTCGCCATCGTGGTCTTCCTGCTGGGCTCGGTCATCGCCGGCTTCTCCCAGAGCGCCAGCCAGCTCATCGCCGCCCGCGCGTTCCAGGGCATCGGGGTCGGCGGACTCCAGGCGCTCGTCCAGGTGGCGATCGCGGCCATGATCCCGCCGCGCGAGCGGGGCCGCTACAACGGCTACCTCGGCGGCGTCATGGCGGTCGCGACGGTCGGCGGCCCGCTGCTCGGCGGCCTGATCGTCGACACCTCCTGGCTCGGCTGGCGCTGGTGCTTCTTCGTCGGCGTTCCGGTCGCCGTCATCGCGCTGATCCTGCTCCAGGCGACCCTGAACCTGCCGACCGCGCGGCGGGAGAATGTCAAGATCGACTACCTGGGCGCGGGCCTGATCGCCGCCGGCGTCAGCGTGCTGCTGATCTGGATCTCCTTCGTCGACGGGTCGTTCGCCTGGCTGTCGTGGCAGACCGCGGCCATGGTGGGCGGCTCTCTCGTCCTGCTCGCCCTGGCGGTCTGGGTCGAGTCGCGGGCGGCCGAGCCGGTCGTCCCGCTCAGCATCGTGCGTCAGCACACCACCGCGCTGGCCATCCTCGGCAGCCTCGCGGTCGGCATGGCCATGTTCGGCGGCGCCGTCTTCCTCGGCCAGTACTTCCAGATCGGCCGCGGCTACACCCCGACGGAAGCCGGCCTGCTCACCATCCCGATGATGGCCGGGGTCCTCGGATCGTCGATCATCGCGGGCCGCCTGATCACCAGGAGCGGAAAGATCAAGCCGTACATCGTCGCCGGTTCGATCATCCTCGTGGCCGGGTTCGCACTGCTCGGCACCATCGACCACCAGACGTCGCTCGTCGTGGTCGGCGTGGCCATGTTCATCGTCGGCACCGGCGTCGGCATGACCATGCAGAACCTCGTCCTCGCCGTGCAGAACACGGTCTCGCTGAAGGACATCGGCGCGGCGAGCTCGAGCGTCGCGTTCTTCCGGTCGCTCGGAGGCACCATCGGCGTCTCGGTGCTCGGCGCGGTCCTCGCCCGCCGGGTCACCGACCAGATCACGCACGACCTCGCCGCCGCCGGCATCCCCGCCTCGGGCAACGGAGACGGCAGCAGCAACCTCAACATCACCGCGCTGCCCGAGGGGATCCAGCACATCGTCCGGGCCGCGTACGGCGACGCCACCGGACACATCTTCCTCATCTCCGCCGCCATCGCGGTCGTCGGCGTCATCGCCGCGCTCCTGCTCAAGCCGGTCACCCTGCGGACCAGCCTCGACCTGCCGGACAGCGCCACGGCGACGGCCGTTGCCGCCGACGCGGTCGACGGCGCACCCGCCTTCGACCAGGTGCACGTGGACGCCGCGCCGAAGGGGCCGACCGACCGGCGCTGACGTCCGGACCGTACGACCCGGGGCCGCCGCCGTCCGAAGACGGCGGCGGCCCCGGCCTGTCCGGCGAGGCGGCACTGGCGAGCACGACCGAATCGAGGCGTTGTGGACGTGACGGAGATGGCAGCGGCACGGCCGGCGGCACCCGTCCGGCGAGTGGCTCCACTGCGCCGGGCACTGCGCGAGCTGGGCCTCGTCGCCGCGCTGTTCCTCGCGTACAAGGTGGCGCGCGTGGCGGTGGCCGGTCGCGTCTCGACCGCGCTGGCGAACGGGGAATCGATCTGGCGTGCGGAGCGCCTGCTCCACCTGCCGAACGAGGCCGCCGTCCAGCACCCGGTGCTCTCCCACGACGTGCTCGCGCACCTGGCGAACGGCTACTACGCGTACGTGCACTTCCCGGCCACGGCCCTGTGCCTGCTGTGGCTGTACGTGCGCCACCCGGCGCACTACCTCTGGACGCGCCGGATGCTCGCCGGGCTCACCGGGGCGGCTCTCGTGCTGCACCTGCTGGTTCCACTGGCGCCGCCCCGCCTGACCGCCCTGACCGGCATGGTGGACACCGGCCGCCGGTACGGTCCCGCCGTCTACGGCCCTCCCGACACCGACGCGTTGAGCAATCAGTACGCCGCCATGCCGTCCTTGCACGTCGGCTGGGCGCTCGCCGTCGCCGTAGCGCTCGTCGCGGTGAGCCGCGGGCGCCGGCGGTGGCTGTGGCTGGCCCATCCGCTCGCCACCCTGCTGGTCGTCGTGACCACGGGCAACCACTACTGGCTCGACGGCCTGGTCGCGGCGGTGCTGCTCGCCGTCGTCTACCTGGTGGTGCCCATGCCCGGCGCCGTCCGCCCGTCACGTCACCTGCCGGCCCAACGCCCGGGCGGGCGACCCCGCCGGGACGTACCGGCCACGCAGGCGCTGCCGACAGGCGTCGACGCCCCCCGCGTCCTGCCGTCGCGGTGACCGCCGCGCACCGGCCTCTCGATCGCGTGCGGGCCCCGGCGACGTCCCACGGCGGGCCCGCGGCGCCCGGAGGGCGGCCCCACCCCGCGTCCCGGAATGGCTAGGGTGTCCACCGTGGAGACGGCTGGGGACGCGGTGGTAGAGGTTCCCGATCCGGTCCTGGCGGAGCTGGCCGGGTCGGTCGCCGCGGCGCTTCCGCTCATCGTGGCCCGCATTCCGCGGTCACCGGCCGCCGAGCTGGGTCGGCTGGGCACGACCACGGACAGCGACACCGGGCCGAGCCGAGGGCCGGCCTGGAGAGTCCGGACGAGGGCCCCGTTCCACTCCGGCGGCCCGCCCCCGCCGAGCGGTTCACCGGTGCGGGACGCGCTGGGCTCGCTGCCGTCGTCGCTGATCGACCGTCTGCTCGGTGCCCTGGAACTGACGGTGCCGGAGCTGGACCTGTCCGGCGCGCCGGACCTGACCGCCTTCCTGGGCCCGCCGTTCAGCGGCACCATCGGCATCGCGAGCGTCGTCGGAGCGAGCGAGGCGGTCACCGGGGCGGCGATCCTGGAGCAGGTCCGGCCCGGCGCGGTGCCGCTGGTCGTCGCGCTCGCCCGCCGGCTCGCCGCACACCCACCGATCGCCATCCTCCTCGCGGCGGGGCCCGAGACCACCGATGAGCACGGTGTCGCGGCGGCGCACGGCGCGGCACGTCTCGCGCTGGCTGTGGCCACCGCCGCCGCCGTCCTGCACCGGGTGAGCGTTCCGCCCTGGGCCACCGAACCACCGGCGGTGCTCGGCGTCGCGATCGGCACCGCGGCCCTGCTCCTCCGCGAAGCCCCGATGCCCGCCAGTTACGCCGCCGCGTTGCTCGCCCGGGCTCGGGCCGAGTACCTGCTGCCCCGCCACAGCAGCGGGACGGTGCCGGTGTCGGGGCACCGGTTCGCCCTGCTGGAGGGCACTGACGTCCCCGAGGTGGACGTCGGCGGCAACGGGCTGGTCACGGTCGTTCCGGGCGGCGCCGTGCTCCGCACCGGCGTCGAGACCGGACAGGTCCGGATCATGTTGAGCGTGCTGGACGGGCCACCGCCGGACATCGCCACCGGCTGGGAGGAGATCGTCGAGGTCAGTTGGCGGGCGGCCGCCGGCGGCGCCTCGCTGGTCGGACCGGACGGGGGCCAGCCGCAGCTCCGTCGGCTCACCCCACCGTGGCCGGGCGACTACCGACTGCGGGTGCACGCCCGCGGTCGGGACGACACCGACCAGCCGGGCGCGGAGTGCTACGAGCTGGTCGTCTGGCAGGCGCCCGCAGCGCCCGAGACCGTGTACGCCCGCAGCGACCGGCTCGGCCACCGACTGCGCGGCGAGCCGGAGCCGGCGCGACCCGAACGGCCCGAAGCCGCGTACCGGTGGCTGCGCGG
Source organism: Micromonospora acroterricola (assembly GCF_003172955.1). Taxonomy (GTDB): domain Bacteria; phylum Actinomycetota; class Actinomycetes; order Mycobacteriales; family Micromonosporaceae; genus Micromonospora; species Micromonospora acroterricola. Next base: position 7,787 of record NZ_QGKR01000108.1, read on the forward strand.
CAGCACCCTGTCCGAGGCCGCGACGGTCACGGTGGTGACCGGAGCGGACGCCGCGGCCGTGCTGCGCGCCTTCGGCGCGGACCCCGCCCGACCCGAGTCGATGCGGGCCATCAGCGAGGACCTGATGGGCCGGCAGTCGATCGATCCGTGGGTCGCGGTGCTGGACGTCGGCGGCGCCGCGGTCGCCGTCGAGTACAACGGCTGGCAGGGCTCGACCGCGCCCGTGCTGACCCGGGCGTCCGCCGGTGGGCGGGCGGCCAGCATGTTCTGGAACGTCAACGCCCTGACCCGGCTGTCGTTCGCCGAGGACGGCGAGGTGCTGCTGTCGGTGGAACCGTTCGGAGACCTCGACGCGCCGCCACCTCTCGGCGCGGCGCTCGCCGGCCTCGACTTCGCCGACCACCACCGCGGCAAGCGGCTGATGGGCCTGGTCGCTGTGCAGCGGTTCACCGGCCACGGCATCACCGCCGACGACCTGGCCCGCATCGAGGCCGCCGACATCGGCTTCCGGATCGTGCCGGACCTGCCCACGCTGTACCCCCGCCAGCCGCAGTACGGCGACACGGTCGGCCCCACCACCGAGACGCTGGCCCGGCTGCCCGCACCGGAGCTGCGCGACCTGGCGTGGTGGGCCGCAGCCGAGGCGGTGCGCTACGCGGGGCTCGGCGAGGATCCGGAGATCGCCGCGAGTGTCGCCGCGCGTGCCCTGACCCCGGACGCGCGCCTGCGCGCCCGTCGCTCTCAGCTGCACGACGGCGAACACCGGTGGGTCTGGCTCGCCCTGCACCGCGCCACCAACCCGGATCCGGTCGCCGCCGTCACGCAGACCCTCGACGCGGCCCGCTACGCCGCTGGTGCGTACGCCGCGAACCTCGTCGCCGACGCCGACGCCCGGATCGCCGGATCCGCTCCACACTGACGCCGCCATCCGGGTCGGCGCGGTCCGGGGACCGGGTCGCCACACCCCGACCGTCGAGCCCTCACGGCGTCTCCCTGACGACCTGCTCGGCGGCCCGGCGTACGTCGTCGAGCAGGATCTCCATATCGCGACGGGTGGTGCGGTGGTTGAGCACGCAGCCGCGTAGCGCGAAGCGGCCGTTGATGGTCGCGTTCGACAGGTACGAGCTGCCGCCCTGCTGCAGCGCCACCATGATCCGTTCGTTGAGGCGGTCGAGTTCCTCCTCGTCGGCCGGGGACCGGGTGCCGGCCCGCGCGCTCGGCGGCAGATAGCGGAAGCAGAAGATGGAGAGCCCCACGGGCGCGAGCAACTCGAAGTCCGCGCTGCCCTCGACGAGGTCGGCCAGGTGACGGGCGCAGTCGATGTTGCTCTCGATCGCGTCGCCGACCGCTTCCGAACCGGCGTGCGCCAGTGCCATCCAGACCTTGAGCGCCCGGAATCGCCGGGACAGGTCCGGGCCGTAGTCCCAGAAGGCGAAAGCCTCGGCCGGTTCGGTCTGCGTGACCCGCGTGTAGTCGGCATCCAGGCTGAACGCGGGACGCGCCGCCTCCGGGTCGCGGTAGATGAGGCAGCCGCAGTCCGCGGGCAGGTAGAGCCACTTGTGCGGGTCGAGGGAGATCGAGTCGGCCTCCGACATGCCGTCGAGGAGTGGACGGGCCGAGGGGGCGAGCCGTGCGAAACCGCCGTAGCAGGCGTCGACGTGCATCCACAGTCCGTACTCCCGCGCCACCGCCGCGATGTCGGCGAGCGGATCGACCGCGCCCGTGACGACGGTGCCCGCGTTCGCCACCACGCAGAACGGCTCCGCCCCGCCGGCCCGGTCCTCCACGATGGCGCGGACGAGCGCGTCGAGGTCCATCCGGAAGTGCGCGTCCACCGGGATCTCGCGGACGTTCGCCCGCCCGATGCCGAGCAGCGCGGCGGCCTTGTGGATCGAGTGGTGGGTCTCGGTGGAGGCGTAGACGCGCAGCGGCGCCGGGTGGGCGGCCGCGCCGTGGGTGGCGACCGTGTCGCCGCAGTGGCGATGCCGGGCGGCGGCGAGCGCGGTGAGGTTGGCCATCGAGCCACCGCTCGTGAACAACCCTCCGGCGCCCGGGTCGCAGCCGAGAGCCTCCTTGATCCAGTCGATGGCCACGTGCTCCAGTTCGACGGGAGCCGGTGCCGACCGCCACGCGGGGAGGTTCGCGTTCAGTGCCGACGCCAGGAAGTCGGCCACCGCGGCGACGGCCGTGCCCGGCGCCGAGACGTACCCGAAGAAGCGGGGGTGCCCGTTGTGCCGGGTGCCGGGCACCACCACGTCACGGAAGATCGTGAGCAGGTCGGCGAAGTCGCGGCCCTCGGCCGGCAGTGGCTCGGCGAGCAGTTCCCTCAACGCGGCGGCGGAGGTTCGCGGCGCGATGGGCAGGTCCCGGATCGAGTCGTGGTGGGTGGCGATCCAGTCGACGGCGCGGGCGGCCATGTCGCGGATCTGCTCGCCGGAGGGGTCCAGGGCGGAGCCGGCGCCGCGCCCATCGGGTGAGATCGAAGTCATGGCCCGGAGGATAGTGTGGATCATGTCCCGGCGTTCGGCCCCGACCAGCTCGGAGGGCAGGCGTACGGCGTGCTGGACGGCCTCGCCGCTGCGCTGGCCGGGGGCGAAGGTGGGGTTCCGCCGGCCGTCCGGCGATAGGCTCCGGCCCTATGCGGACGAAGCCGGAGCTGAGCGCGACCATCAGACGGGAGCGGCGCGCGGCGCTCGTCGTCAACGCCCACTCCCGCCGCGGCCGCCGCCTCTACGAGGGCGCTCGGGACCGGCTCACGTCCGCCGGCTTCACGCTGCTGGCCGCGTACCCGGTCGAGCGGCCCGCGGAGCTGGAGCAGAGCCTCGCCGCTGCCGCCGACCTCGGGCCGGACCTCCTGATCGCCGGCGGTGGCGACGGCACGATCAGCACCGCCGCTCGCCTGCTCGCGCACCGTGACATCGCGCTCGGCCTGCTGCCGCTGGGCACCACCAACAACTTCGCGCGTACCGTCGGCGTCCCGCTGCACCTCGACGAGGCCGTGGCGGTCCTCGTCGACGGCAAGGTGATCGACGTGGACCTCGGGCTCGTGGGCAGCATGCGGTTCACCAACCACATCGGCGTCGGCCTGTCCGCCGACGTGATGCTCAGGACGCCGCCGCGTCTCAAGCGGGCCACCGGCCGGCTCGCGTACCCGGTGACGGCGCTGACGCTGCTGACCCGGCACCGGCCGCTGCGCGCCGTGGTGCGCGCGGAGGGGCGGGAGCACGAGTTCGTCACCCACCAGCTGTACGTGGCGAACGGTGGCTTCCACGCCGGCCGGCCGATCACCGCCGACGCGGATGCCGACGACCGGCTCCTGGTCGCCTATCCGGTGGGTGGCCGGCCCCGCCGTGAGCTGCTGCGGGACACGGCCCGTAACGCCGCGACCGGGCATCGCCGCACACTCGGCGACGAGCCGTTCCTCGCCGTCCGCCAGCTGTGGCTGGAGACCGACCGGCCCGCGCCGGTGGAGGTCGACGGCGAGCTGTACGGGGAGACACCGATCCGGATCGGCCTGGACCCCAACGCGCTACGCATCATGGCGCCGGCCCACACCCTGGACCGCTAGGGCGGTTGGCGCGAGGACCTCGGCGGTCGCGCCGGGCGCGCGACCGGGGAACCGCGACTGCCGGTGGTACGGGTGGCACCGCGCTCGCCCGGAGGCGGCCGTACCCGTCGGCGCCGACGCCGTGGCGCGCACCCGGCCGGATGGCCGGCCCGGGCACGCCACGGCGTCGACGGTGTCAGCGCCGCCGGTCCGGCGACGCGTCCCGCCGCTGCGCTGACCCTCGGCGACCGGTCACCGGCCTGGCCGGTAGGTGCGCTCGACGTGGCCCCTGAGGTCCTCTGGGTGGAAGTAGACGGGCCGGAGGTTGCCGCTCGCGTAGCGTTCGACCTGGTCGTTGAAGTGCGGCGACTCCGGGTGCCCGCTCGCGCCGCCCGCCGTCACCGCCCAGGCGCGCAGCTTCGGCCCGAACTCCACGACCGCCACGAAGCTGTTGCCGCTGGTGCCGTAGTAGCGCTTTGTTCCCGGGTAGCGCCGCGCGCCGAACGAGGCGAGCGAACCCCACTGCGCGGACGTGAAGGGCACCGGATAGCTCGGCTTCGCGTCGTCGAACGTCTGGGTGATCGCGCCGTCGTTGCGCTGGAAGCGGTTGATCTCGCCCCAGGGCACCTGCCAGCTGCCGAAATCCTGCGTCAGCCGCTCCACGGCCGCTTCCAGCGCGGTGAGCCGCTGCGCATCGGTGGCGCGCTCGGCCAGGTAGTCCCACATCGACATGCCGGCGTCTCTGGCCGCCTGGGCGAGCGGCGCCCAGAGCGCCTCGCCCCAGAACACGGCGAGTGACGTCGCGGTCGACTGCGCGCCCCAGCGGTAGTCCCACCGGCGGAGGAGGCCGATCGGGTCGGCGAGCGCCCCCTTCTGCTGGTTGCCCTCGGGCAGTTTGTCCCACGCCCCGACCAGGCCGGGCACGAGCCGGGCGAAGGCGGTGAGGTAGGTGTCGAAGGCAGCCGCGATCAGCGTCTGCGGGGTGAAGTCGTTCCGCGCGCTCAGCACCCGGATCGCCTGCGGCCCGCGAGGGTTCTCGCCGGCCTGGTCGAAGTAGCGCGGATAGTCGGCGGCGTGGGGGCTGTCCGCGCCGGCCGCCGTCCAGGGCCAGTTGTTCGTGTTGAACGCCCAGCCGTTCTTCGGGTTCACCGCCTGCGGGAGGCTCCGGAGGCTGTGCAGCCGCCGCCAGTCGGTCGCCGGGTCGCTGCCGTCGACAGGCTTGCGGTAGTCGAAGCGATCGTCGCGGACCGGCATGAACTGCGGCACCAGGAAGGCGATCTCACCCTTGGAGTCCGCGAAGAGGGTGTTGTTCGAGCTGTTGGCCTTGAGGCCCGCCACCTGGATGAAGTCGGCGTAGTCCCGCGTCTTGGTACGCAGGAAGCTCTGCTGCAGGGCCTCGACGGGCTTGTTCATCAACGCGAACGCGATCCACTTGCCGTCGGCCTCCCGGACGATCGGGCCGTGGTGCGTGGCGTAGGTGGTGAAGCTGCGCCGAGCCCGCCCGCCATCCGCCGTCCGGTACGAGAGCGTGATCGTCTTCGTCGTCACCGGTCGCAGGGCGTCGCCGTAGCGGTAGCGGTGTCGACCATCCGCCCCGGTCACGATCGTCTCGGCGAACTCGTCGACGTTGTCGACGCCGCTGGACGTGTGCATCCAGCCGGTGTTCGGGTTGAAGCCCTGGTAGATGAAGAACTGCCCCCAGGTGGCGGCGCCGTAGGCGTTGAGCCCCTCCCGGCTCGTCACGTGCTGCTCGGAGCGGAAGAAGAAGCTGGTGTGCGGGTTGATCAGCAGCAGGGCGTGGCCGTCGCGCGTGTGGCTGGGCGCGATCGCCATGCCGTTCGAGCCGCGGGGCTCGCGGAACAGGAGCCCGCGCTCCTCGTCGGTCATCGGCACCGTCCGCTTGCTGTAGAACGCCTCGAGCTGGGTGAGCGGCACCCGCTCGATGTCGCCACCGATGCTGCCCTCGGAGAAGCTCAGCGGCATCCACGGCTCGAACCGTGTGATCACACGGGGCCGCACCTCGGGGTGGGTCGCGAGGTAGTAGTTCAGCCCGTCGGCCCAGGCCTGCATCAGCTTGCGCAGCCACGACGGGCTGTGCGCGTACTCCCGCTTCAGATCGCCCGGGTCGACGTAGAGCCGCTGGCGCAGGTCCTGCCAGATCGCGCTCTCGCCCTCGGCCTCGGCGAGGCGGCCGAGACTCACCAGGTAGTTTCTCTCGACCCGGTTGAAGTCGTCCTCGGCCTGGGCGTACATCATCCCGAACACCGCGTCGGCGTCGGTCGTGCCCACCACGTGCGGGATGCCCCAGTCGTCGCGGGTGATCGTCACGCGCGACGCCTGCCTGCGCCAGCGGGCGACGTCGGGCGTCGTCCGCGGGGGAGCGGCGACGGCGCCGGACGGCAGGCCCGCCGCGACGGCCGCGGCTCCGGCGGCCAGTCCGGCTGCTCCGCCCAGCATGCGGCGCCGGCTCAGCCCTTCGTTCTGCGGGTGGTTCATGGGGGTGGTCCACCTTTCTCGGGGGTCAGGGAGGTGCCGGGTGTCCACTCAGCGCGGTGGGGCGCGCTCGGTGGGCGCGCCACCGGCGTGGGGTGGCGCCACGGGCAGATCCGGGCCCTCGGGCCGGCGGACCGTCGCGCGTCGCGGTTGTCGACGGGCGTGGCCGTACCACGGTGATCGGGGGAGGAAGCCTGGGGTCCCGGGCCGCCGCGCTCCGCGCGCCGAGAGGAGGGCCGCCACCGGCAGCGCCGTGGCGGCGGCCGCCAGCCGTACCCTGGCGCGTCGGTGCGATGGACGCGTCACGGATTCCGGGCACTCGTCGGTTGGTCCCCACCGGACAGACATGGTCGTGGCGCGGGCCACCCATGTGCTCGTCTGGTTGGCAGCGGCGGCGCGGCACGACGGTCGGTCGGTGGCGGGGCGGCGGCCGTTCGGTCAGGGTACGGCAACGATCATCGCCGCCTCCCGGGTCACTTGGTGATCAACCTGCTCCAAGATGCCTACCACTCGCTCTGACCGCGGGGCAATGGAAAGGGTGCGACTATTTCCGTCGGTCCACGCCCCGTTCTCTCCCTTCCCCGTCTCGGACGATCACCTGGCACGGAGCGGCGCGAGGGCCTTGCTCCAGGTCACGACCTGGTCGAAGGTGGCGTTCAGCGCATCGCGCTGGAAGTCGTTGGGCGCGAAGACGCTGAAGTTCTCGAAGTCGGTGAACAGCGACAGCGCCACCTGGGACCGCACGTCGGCCATCTGGAGTTCGGCGGAGATGAGCCGCAGGTGCTCGACCGCCCGCGCGCCGCCCACCGAGCCGTAGCTGACGAACCCGATGGCCTTGTTGTTCCACTCGGCGTAGAGGAAGTCGATGGCGTTCTTGAGGGCGCCGGAGGTCGAGTGGTTGTACTCCGGCGTCACCATGATGAAGCCGTCGAAGGAAGCGATCTTGCTCGCCCACTCGATCGTGTGCGTCTGCTGGTACTGACCCATCGACGGCGGGTACACCTCGTCCAAATGGGGCAGCTTGTAGTCGAGCAGGTCGACGAGTTCGAACTCGGCATCCGTGCGCTGACTGGCTGCCTCGTACACCCACTGGCCGACAGCCGCGCCGTTACGTCCCGGCCGGGTGCTGCCGATGATGATTCCGATCCTGGTCATGCTCGCTCCTCCTGCACTCACTGGCTACCGTCACATCGCAGCCGACAGCGGCCGCACAGGGGGCCCAACCGCGTTAATTCGGATGAGGAGACGGTCGCGATCCCTCGATCGCGGCAGTGCGCTGCCGGTGGGTCAGGCGTCGGCGCGGAGGGCGAGGGCGTCCACCAGGCGGCGGGCGGAGCCGGCCAGGTTCCACGTCGCGGCCAGCTCGAGCAGCCGGTCCGGGTCGGCGGGTGCGGTCGGCAGTGCGGTGGGCAGCTCCGGCAGCGGCACGTCCAGCGCGACCCGGACCACCGTCGGCGCGACGGCCAGGTAGTCACGGGCGGCGGCCAGCTTGGCCCGCAGGCCCGGTGCGAAGGACGAGTCCGAGTCGTCCAGGGCGGCCAGGATGCCGGCGATGCTGCCGTACCGCTCGATGAGCCGCGCCGCCGTCTTCTCGCCGACGCCCGGCACCCCGGGCAGCCCGTCGCTGGGGTCGCCGCGCAGCGCGGCGAAGTCGGCGTACCGGTCGGCCGGCACGCCGTAGCGGGCCCGCACCGCGGCGTCGTCGCAGTCGTCGAGCTTGGCCACCCCGCGTCCCACGTAGAGCAGCCGGACCGGCCGGGCGTCGTCGACGAGCTGGAACAGGTCCCGGTCGCCGGAGACCACCTCCACCGGGCCCGGCTGCGTCACCGACAGCGTGCCCAGCACGTCGTCGGCCTCGTAGCCGGTCGCGCCAACGACGGTGATGCCGACGGCGGCCAGCACCTCCAGGATCTTCGGCACCTGCGGGGACAGCGTGTCCGGCACGACCTCGCCGCCCTGCGGCGCCACCCGGTGCGCCTTGTACGACGGCAGCAGCTCGACCCGCCAGGCCGGGCGCCAGTCGTAGTCCATCGCGCAGACCATGCGGTCGGCGCCCCGCCCGCGAATCAGGGTGGCGAGCATGTCGAGGAAGCCGCGCACCGCGTTGACCGGGGTGCCGTCCTCGGCCCGGGCGGCGGATTCCGGAATGCCGAAGTATGCCCGGAAGTAGAGGCTGGGTGCGTCGATCAGCAGGATCGGGGATCGGTGTGCCACGCCCGACAGCCTGGCACAGCCCTCCGACGATCAGTGGTACGCCCGGCCGCCGGAGGCCTCAGCGCCGCTCGTCGCGCCGGTAGACGGTCTCCCGCCGGGCCAGGTGCTGCACCACGTAGCTGGCCACCAGCAGCAGGATCGCGACGAGCACCTCGACCCAGGCCGCGACACCGTCGGCCACGGTGAGACCGATGATCAGCAGGACCAGGCCGGCGAGCGCGAGGACCCCGGCCCACAGCTGCCGGCGGCGGCGTGTCGCCGCCCGGTCCGCCCCGTTCGCTGCCACGTCGGTCCCTCCGGTCGCGGCGCCCGTCCGGGCGCTCCGCTCCAGGCTATGACCCGCGGAGTCGCCCGATCCGGAAAACGGCGACCCGGGTGCAGGGGGCGGCGGTCCATCCGCTGGGCGCCCGACCACGCGATCACCGGCTGGTGGTCAGCACCCCGGAGCGCTGCGCGTCGTCCCGGTCGTGGTCGGTGAGGTCCCGCAGGTGCCGGACGGGGGAGAGCAGCAGCACCAGCGGCGCGCACACCACGGCGGCCGCGAAGACGAACAGGGTGGTCCGGGCGCCGAGCGGGCCGGCCAGCGCGCCGGCGACCAGCCCGCCAACCGGGATCGCGCCCCAGGAGACGAACCGGACGGTCGCCATCACCCGGGAGAGCAGGGCGGGCGGGCTGGCGATCTGCCGGTAGGTCCGGGTGGTCACGCTGAGCACCACCGTGCCGAGGGAGAAGACCACGTTGCCGGCGGCGAAGGCGGCGTACGCGGGCCAGCCGGTGCCCCAGGGGATCAGGAACGCCCCGGCGACCGTGGTGAACCCGGCGGCGATCAGCGCGCGGGCCGTACCCATCCGTGCGGTGATCCGCGACGTGAGCGCCGCTCCGACCAGCGCACCGACTCCCTCGACGGCGAGCAGCACCCCGACCAGGCCGACCGGGGCGTGCAGCTCGCGGACCAGGTAGAGCGGGTACAGCGCGAACTGGGCGCCGCAGACGACGTTCATCGCCGTCGCGGCCCACATGCCCGGCGCCATCACGGGGTGGTGCGCGACGAAACGCCAACCCTCGCGGATCAGCTCGCCGACCGGGGGCCAGCGGTCCGGAGCGTCGTCGCGGCGGGCGGGCAGGGTGCGTAGCAGCGCGGCCGAGACGAGGTAGCTGGCCGAGTCGACGAGCAGCGTGGGCACCGCGCCGAGTGCCTGCACGGCGAGCCCGCCGAGTGAGGGGCCGCTCAGCAGGGTGGCCGCGTGGGTGGCGGAGGTCAGGCTGTTGCGCGACTGCAACTGCTCACGGTCCACGATGCTGGGTAGGAAGGTCGAGTTGGCCACGTCGAAGATCACGTTGGCGAAGCTGACCACGAGCGCGGTGACGACCAGGTGGGCGACGGTGAGGTGGCCCCACCACCAGGCCAGCGGGATGGACGCGACGGCGACGGCGCGGGCGAGGTCGGCGCCGATCTGGGCGCCGCGCAGCGGCAGCCGCTGCACGATGACGCCGGCGGGTAGACCGATCACGATCCACGCGACGTAGCTGGCGGCGGCGATCAGGCCCATCTGGAACGCGGTGGCGTCGAGCACGGTGAGCGCGGTCAGCGGCAGGGCCACCGCGCCGACCGCCGACCCGACCATGCTGGTCGTGCCGGCGGTCCACCATCGCCAGAACACTCCGGCTCGTTCTCCGACGTGCACGTCGTCAGCCCCCGTTCGATCGAACCGGTGAGTTCCAATCTGGAACGGACTATAGTCGAGGACGGGACGAACGGGGGTGACGGGTGCGGCGGGAGGATCTTGCCGACGCGGACTGCGGCATCGCGCAGGCGCTCGGGGTGCTGGGGGACTGGTGGACGTTCCTCATCGTGCGCGACGTCGCCGGCGGGACGACCCGCTTCGACGCACTCCAGCGCGAGCTGGGCGTCAGCCGGCGGGCGCTCACCGAACGTCTCACCGCGCTGGTCGAGCACGGCGTGCTGGAGCGCCGGCCCTACTCCCGACACCCGCCGCGCCACGACTACCTGCTCACCGCGAAGGGTGAGGGGCTGCTGCCCGTGCTGGTCGCGTTGCAGGACTGGGGGACGAGACACCTGATGGGTGATGGTGAGCTGACCGCGACCGCCGACGCCGCCTCGGCAGAGTCCCGCCGGGTGCACGACCTGATCGGGCGGCGACTGCCGCAGGTCGTCCTGCCCGGGGCGGACGGCCGCCCGGTCGCGCTGACGGACGGCGACGCCTGGAGCGTCATCTACTTCTTCCCCGGGGCGTACGCGCCGGGCACGCACGGCTACCCGCCGGGCTGGGCGGACATCCCCGGCGCCCGGGGCTGCACCCTGGAGTCGACCACCTACGCCGACCGGTACCCCAGGTTCCGGGACGCGGGGGCGCAGGTGTGGGGAGTCAGCGCCCAGCGGCCGGACCAGCTCGCCGACTTCTCCGCGGACGCCCGGCTGCCGTTCCCGCTGCTGTCCGACCAGGACGGCCGGCTCGCCGCGGGCCTGCTGCTGCCCACCTTCCGCGCCGGCGGGGTCACCCGGTTCAAGCGGCTGACGCTGCTGGTCGACCCGCAGGCGGTGGTACGCGCGGTGCAGTTCCCGGTCACCGACCCGGCCGGCTCGGTGGACGAGATGCTCGACCTGGTACGCGCGCACCGTCCCGCCTGATCGGCGCACCCGCGCCCATGTGCGGAAGGGCTCCCCGCGCCACCGCGGGGAGCCCTTCCGGAGTCACGCCGTCCGTCAGGCCGGGAGGGTCCAGCGCTGGTTGGCGCCGGCGAAGCAGTCCCAGATCTGCAGCCGGGTGCCGTCGGCGGAGCTGTTGTCGCTGGCGTCCAGGCACTTGTTCGACTGCGGGTTGCGCAGCGTGCCGTTGGACTGGGCCTGCCAGACCTGGGCGCCGCTGCCGTTGCAGTCCCAGAGCTGGACCTTGGCGCCGTTGGCGGTGGAGCCGCTGGCGATGTCGGCGCACTTGCCGAGGGCGCGCAGCGTGCCGTTGCTGGCCACGGTCCAGCTCTGTGCGTTGCTGCCGTTGCAGCCCCACAGTTGCACGGCCGTGCCGTTGGCGCTGCTCGCCGAGGCCACGTCCACGCACTTGCCGCCGATCCCGGTGATCGGGCCGGTGCGGCCGCTCGGCGGCGGCGTGGTGCCGCCCATGATGGTGTCGTACATGGCGCTGACCAGCGAGGTCGAGCCGGTGGTGTCCTGCGACAGCTCCCAGTTCATCACTCCGCCGGCGTTGGCCAGGGCCCACTGCGTCTTGCGCTTCACCGTCGGGATGCCGTTGTAGCACTGCTGCGCGCCGCCGACGGTGGTGCAGTCCCGGTTGGCGTTGGCCGGGTCCATTCCGACCAGCGCCGAGTAGGTGTAGTAGCCGGGGCGGCTGTAGAACGGGATACCGAGGACGGCCTTGCTGGCCGGCAGGCCGCGGGACTTCCACAGGTTGACGCTGGCGATCGACCAGTCGTAGTTGGCGTGCGGGCTGCCGCCGTCGTACGCCATGATGTTGAGCCAGTCGACCTGGTTGAACACGGCGGTCTGCACGCCCTCGACGCTGCCGCCCTCGGAGACCACGGCGGCGGTGAGCAGCTTGCCGCGGCTGTGCATCGCGCTGCCGAGCTGGGTCATGAGCTGGGTGTAGTTGTTCGCCGAGGCGCCCGGGTCCGGGTACTCCCAGTCCATGTCGACGCCGTCCAGGTTGTACTGGTTGACGAAGTTGACCAGGTTGTTGACGAAGGCGGTCCGGCTGCCGGCGTTGGCCGCGAGGGCCTCGAAGGCGGAGTCGTTGCCGTCGTTCCAGCCACCGACCGCGATCGACACCCTCACGTTGTTGGCGTGCCCGAGCGAGACCAGCGAGGAGAGCTTGCTCGGGTTCTCCACCGGGCGCAGGCTGCCGTCGTTGTTGGGCAGCACGAAGGCGTAGTTGATGTGGGTCAGCTTGTTGTACTGGACGGTGTTGACGTTGCCGGCCCAGGAGGGCATGTAGCCGACGCTCTTGAAGTTGTTGGGCAGCACCACGGCCTGCGCGGCGGTGGGGACGAGGGTGAGAGTGGCGCTGGCCGTGGCGAGCGCGAGCAGGCCGGCGGCGAGGGCGCGGCGCAGTGGTGAGGACATCGGGGGCCTTCCCGTGGGCGGGGGACGACAGCCGCCCGCGCAGGGTGGTCGCGGGCGGTCGGTGCGGGACGCAGGAACGGGTGGGCCTCGAGGCAGCCAAATCTTAAAGAGTGTTAACTGTCCGCGTCAATCAACGTCGGTGTATTTCCCCGCGGCCTTCCCTCGCGGGGGCGCGCCGGCTCCCTGGGAAGCCCAAACGACCGTTAAGCTGACCGGGTGGGAACTGAGGAGCTCTACCCGCCGCACCGGCTGACCGCCGCGCAGCGCGCCATCGCCGCTGCCGGCCTCGACGCCGTGCTGCTCACCCCCGGCTCCGACCTGCGCTACCTCACCGGCTACGACGCCCACGCCGGTGAGCGGCTCACCTGCCTGGTGCTGCCCGCCGAGGGCGCGCCGACGCTGATCGTGCCGAGGCTGGAGCGACCGGCCGCGGAGGCGTCCCCGGCGCCCGCCACCGGGGTGCGCATCGTCGACCACGCCGACGGCTCCGACCCGTACCCCCTGGTCGTGGCCGCCCTCGACGGCCCGCCCGCGACGGTCGGTGTGTCCGACCGGATGTGGGCCGAGCAGGTCCTCGCGCTGCGGGCCGCGCTGCCCGGCGCGGCGCAGCGGCTCGCCGGCGAGGTGCTGCGCGAGCTGCGGATCCGCAAGTCCCCGGCGGAGGTCGCGGCCCTCGCCGAGGCCGGCGCGGCGATCGACGACGTGCACCTGCGGATGGGGGAGTGGCTGCGCCCCGGGCGAACCGAGGCCGAGGTGGCCGCCGACATCGCCGCGGCGATCCGGGCGGCCGGGCACGTCAGCGTGGACTTCGTCATCGTGGCCGCCGGGCCGAACGGGGCCAGCCCGCACCACGGCACCTCGGACCGGCCGATCGGCGCCGGTGAGCCTGTCGTGGTGGACATCGGCGGCACCATGCCGTCCGGCTACCGCTCGGACTGCACCCGCACCTACGTCGCCGGCGGGCCGGCTCCGGCCGAGTTCCTGGACTACTACGCGGTGCTGCACGACGCCCAGCGCGCCGCCGTGGCGGCGGTGCGGCCCGGGATCACCGGCGAGGCTGCCGACGCCGCGGCGCGGGAGCCGATCGCCGCCGCCGGCTACGGCCCCGCGTTCCTGCACCGCACCGGCCACGGCATCGGGCTGGACGGTCACGAGGAGCCCTACCTGGTGGCCGGCAACGACCGGCCGCTGGAGCCCGGCATGGCCTTCTCCATCGAACCGGGCATCTACCTGGCGGGCCGTCACGGCGCCCGCATCGAGGACATCGTCGTCTGCACCACGGACGGCGTGCAGCGGCTCAACACCACCCCCACGGAGCTCATCGCACTATGACTGTCGACCGGATCCTCCCCACCGACGAGGCCCACGACCTGCTGGACCTCGCCACCGAACTCGCCGACCGCGAGCTCGCGCCGAAGGCCGCCGGCTTCGAGGAGCGCGCCGAGTTCCCCCGCGAGGTGCTGCGCACCCTCGGCCGCGCCGGCCTGCTCGGCCTGCCCTACCCGGAGGAGCACGGCGGCGCGGCCCAGCCGTACGAGGTGTACCTCCAGGTGCTGGAGATCCTGGCCAGCCGCTGGCTCGCGGTCGCCGAGGCGGTCAGCGTGCACACCCTGTCCTGCTACCCGGTGGCCGCGTTCGGCAGCGACGAGCAGCGCAAGCTCCTGCCGGACATGCTCGGCGGCGAGTTGCTCGGCGCGTACTGCCTCTCCGAGCCGCAGGGCGGCTCCGACGCGGCGGCTCTGAGCACCCGGGCGGTCCGCGACGGCGACGCGTACGTCGTCTCCGGCACGAAGGCGTGGATCACCCATGCCCGGACCGCCGACTTCTACAACGTCTTCTGCCGCACCGGCGGGCCCGGCCCGAAGGGCATCTCCTGCCTGCTCGCCGACGCGGGCACCGCCGGCATCAACCCACAGGCGGCGGAGCGCACGATGGGGCTGCGCGCCTCGCCGGTGGCGCAGATCGCCTTCGACGACGCGCGGGTGCCGGCCGACCGGCTGATCGGCGGCGAGGGGGAGGGCTTCACCATCGCGATGTCCGCGCTGGACTCGGGCCGGCTGGGCATCTCGGCCTGCGCGGTCGGGCTCGCCCAGGCCGCGCTGGACTACGCGGTCGGGTACGCCCGGGAGCGGCAGCAGTTCGGCCGCGCGATCGTCGACTTCCAGGGGCTCGGCTTCATGCTCGCCGACGCGGCCACCCAGATTTCCGCCGCCCGCGCGCTGACCCTCGCGGCGGCCCGGCTGCGCGACGCCGGGCGTCCGTACTCGATCGAGGCGGCCAAGGCGAAGCTCTTCGCCACCGACATGGCGATGCGGGTGACGACCGACGCGGTGCAGGTGCTCGGTGGCGCCGGCTACGTGGCCGACCACCCGGTGGAGCGGTACATGCGCGAGGCGAAGGTGTTGCAGATCGTGGAGGGCACCAACCAGATCCAGCGGCTGGTGATCTCCCGGGCTCTCGCCAGGGGCTGAGCACCGGGCGACGATACGTGGTGGCGCGGCTGCGGTGGGTCCACCGCGGCCCGCCGCCCGCGCGGTGCCGTGGGAGCGTCGTCGCCGTCAGGAGTTTTTCCCGGTAGGTTGCTCGCCGTGGAGGAGATCGACCGCGCCATCGTCGCAGCGCTGACCGCTGACGGCCGCCTGTCGTACACCGACCTGGCCGAGAGGGTGGGGTTGTCGGTGTCCGCCGTGCACCAGCGGGTGCGCCGGCTGGAGCAACGCGGGGTGATCAAGGGGTACGCCGCGCGGGTCTCCTTCGAGGCGCTGGACCTGCCGCTGACCGCGTTCGTGGCGATCCGCCCGTTCGACCCGTCACAACCCGACGACGCGCCGGACCGGTTGGCCCACCTGCCCGAGATCGACTCCTGCTACTCGGTGGCGGGGGAGGACTTCTACATGCTGCTGGTGCGGGTGGCCAGCCCCACCGACCTGGAGCGGGTGCTCCAGGAGATCCGCACGTCGGCGAACGTGACCACCCGGACGACGGTGGTGCTGTCCACCCCGTACGAGAACCGGCCGCCGAAGATCAGTGCCGCGCCACCGAGTCGGTCGCGGTCCCGGGTGCCGGAGGAGCCGGCTGGTTCCACCGCAGGATGACCTGCCGGCCGTGCTCGTGACCGAGCACGCTGACCGTGGCGGTGTCCAACCGCAGCAGGCCGCCGGCCGACGGGGGGAGGCCGATCCAGCGGGCGCCGAGCACCCGCAGGCTGTGCGCGTGGCCGACCAGTGCCACCGTGCCCCGGTCGAGCAGCGGCGTCACCCGGGTCAGCACCCGGTCGAGGCGCTCGCCGACCTGCGCGGGTGACTCACCGCCGGGGCAGCCGTCGGTCCAGATGTTCCAGTGCGGTTCGTCCTCGTGGATGTCGACCGTGGTGCGGCCCTCGTACTCGCCGTAGTTCCACTCGCTGAGGTCCTCGTCGACCGAGTCGACGGTGAGCCCGGCGAGCTGCGCGGTGCGCAGCGCCCGGGAGCGGGGGCTGGCCAGCACGGTGACGAAGCGCCGGCCGGCGAGAAACGCGGCGAGGGTGCGGGCCTGCCGCTCGCCGTCGGGGGTCAGCTCCAGATCGGTGTACGAGGTGTGCCGGCGGGTGGCGCTCCAGGTGGTCTCGCCGTGCCGGATCAGCAGGAGCTCTCCCATGCGGCCAGTTAACCATCGTGGGCTCGGCGGCACCCGGCGGGTGCCGATGCGGCGTCCGTCCGTTCACGCTGATCGACCCGCCTTCCTGGAGGTCGGGGCATCGAGGGGGCTGGGAGACCCGGCTGCTTACCTATCTTCCTAGGATGCCGTACGCGGTGTGCAGCCCTCGACAGACGTTTCGGCACCGGGCGGACGGGCAAGCGACCGGAACAGCCGCCAGACGGAGGAGGCGCGATGAGCTTCACCGAGAAGGCACGCAACAAGGTCGAGCAGGTGGCCGGCGCCGCGAAGGAGCGGATCGGCGACGCGACCGACAACGAGCCGATGCGTGGCGACGGCGCCAGCCAGCAGGGCAATGCCCGTGCCAAGCAGGCCGGGCAGAGCATGAAGGACGCCGGCAGCAAGATCAAGGACGCCTTCAACAAGTGACCTGACGGTCATCGGGTCCCCGGGCAGGTGCTGCCCGGGGACCCGACGCGTACGGGCCGCTAGGGTCGGCGGCGTGACGGTGCTTCGTTCGCTGGTGTTGTTCGCGCTGGCCGCGCTGGCCGAGATCGGTGGGGCGTGGCTGGTCTGGCAGGGCTGGCGGGAGCAGCGCGGCCTCTGGTGGATTGCCGCCGGGGTGGTCGCGCTGGGCGCGTACGGCTTCGTCGCCACGTTCCAGCCGGACGCGCACTTCGGCCGGATCCTGGCCGCGTACGGCGGGGTGTTCGTGGCGGGCTCGTTGGGCTGGGCGGTGCTGGTGGACGGTTTCCGGCCGGACCGGTGGGACCTGACGGGCGCGGCGCTCTGTCTGCTCGGCGTCGCCGTCATCATGTACGCGCCGCGCGGCGCTTCGGCCTAGCGTCGCCGCCATGCCGACGCGCCGCCACGCGGTCGTCGCTCAGCCGGCGGAACGCTCCGTGGCCGGCCGGCGGCGCAGGCCCACGCTCGAGATGGCCGGCGGTACGTAGGCGACGTCGTTGGGGCCGGCGTCGGTGCCGGGCGGAGCGATCTCGTCGATCCGGTCGAGGATGTCGTCGCTCAGGGTGACGTCGGCGCCGGCCAGCAGGTCGTCGAGCTGCGCCATGGTGCGCGGCCCGATGATCGCCGAGGTGACACCCGGGTGCGCGATCGCGAACGCCATCGCGAGATGGGTCATCGACAGGCCGGCCTGTTCGGCGAGCGGGACGAGCTGCTCCACCACGTCGAGCTTGCGCTCGTCGCTGAAGTGCTGCGGGGTGTGACCCGACCGGTGGCTGTCGAACTGCTGGCCCTTGCGGTACCGGCCGGTGAGCAGGCCCTGGCCCAGGGGGCTCCACACCAGCGTGCCCATCCCGTACCGCTGGCAGACCGGCAGCACCTCGCGTTCGATGCTCCGGTTGAGGATCGAATACGGCGGTTGCTCGGTGCGGAAGCGTTCGAGGCCGCGCCGTTCGGCGACCCACTGCGCTTCGACGATGTCCGAGGCGGGGAAGGACGAGGCGCCGATCGCGCGCACCTTGCCGCTGTGGACGAGGTCGGACAGGGCGGACAGCGTCTCCTCCACGTCGACGGACGGGTCGGGACGGTGGACCTGGTAGAGGTCGAGGTGGTCGGTCTGCAACCGGCGCAGGGAGTTCTCGACCGCCGTGACGATCCAGCGCCGCGAATTCCCGCGGTGGTTCGGGTCGTCGCCCATCGGGTAGTGCAGCTTGCTGGCGAGTACGACGTTGTCGCGGCGGCCCTTGAGCGCCTTTCCGACGATCACCTCGGATTCGCCGCCGGAGTACACGTCGGCGGTGTCGACGAAGTTGATTCCCGCGTCCAATGCCTTGTGGATGATGCGGATCGAGTCGTCGTGGTCGGGGTTTCCCATGGCGCCGAACATCATGGCGCCGAGGCAGTACGGGCTGACGTCGATTCCGGTGCGGCCCAGGTTGCGGTATTTCATGGTTGTCCCTTGGAGTGATTCGGTGATTGGTCGATCTCGTGCCGGACAGGAGCGGCGTGCGTGGCCGTCTTCTGAGGCGTGGACTATCCGGACCGCGTCGAGGACGCCCGCAGTTCCTCGTCGTCGAACACGATTTCGACGAGTGGGCTGCCCGCGAACCAGTCGTCGAACATCTGGCGCTGGCTGACCCGGGCAGCGATCTCGGGTCGGTTCTGCAGGTCGAGGACCGCGGTGATCACCCGCCGTCGTGTCGGCTCGTCGACCGGCACCGCGGTGGCGGGCAGGTCGGCGGTGACACCGTGCTTGAGATGCACGGTGAACCGTGGGTGGGCGCGTACGTTCGCGTACCAACTGCGGGGTCCGGGCATGCCGGTCAGGTACCAGCGACCGTCGACGCGGTGAAACCAGATTTCGATGCGGCGGGGGACGCCGGTGCGTGCGCCCAGTGTGGTGATGTCGATGGTGCGCTCGGCCGCGGACGACTCCGGTCCGATGGCGAGGGCTCGTGCGATGGCGTCGTCCACTTCACCGGCCTTTCCTGCTTGTGTTCCGGTGACTCCATGGAAGCATCGCGGTGGGGGTGGAACTAGCGAAATCGTGTCGTGTGGTTGCACGATCCTCTCCGCCGGAGTCGGTGTCAGGGGAGTGCGGCGCCGGTACTTCCAGATCCGGCGCGTATGCGCAGCGCGTCGATGCTGGGCGGAGCGCCGAAAAGGCGCCGGTATTCCCGGCTGAATTGGGACGGGCTGTCGTATCCGACGCGATGGGCGACGCGGGTGATCTCGTTGGGGCTGTTTGTCAGCAGTAGTCTCGCCGTCTGCAGCCGGATGTGCTTCTGGAACTGGATGGGGCTCATCGCCGTCACCGCCTGGAAGTTCCGGTGGAACGCGGAGACGCTCATTGCGGAGAGTTGTGCGACCTCCTCGACGCGGAACGGCCGGGTGTAGTTCTCCCGGATCCATTGGACGGCGCGGGCGATGTGGCTCAGGCTGCTGTCCGCGAGGCCGATCTGCCGAACGGCCTCACCTTGTTCGCCGGTCATCAACCGCCAGAGGATCTCGCGCTTGAACAGGGGGGCCAGTGTCCTGCGGTCCTGTGGCCGGTCGAGCAGGCGTAGCAGCCGCACGATGGCGTCGAGCAGCTCGTCCGGGGCGTTGCTGACCGCGATTCCGGGCCGTGCGGTGCCGGGGGATCGTGGCAGGTCGCCCGGCCCGGCCGACAGCAGCAGCTCCGCGATGGCGGCGGGGTCCAGGGTCATGCCGAAGCCGAGTGCGGGGTGGCCGGGGGCGGCTTCGATGACGTGGCCTGTCACCGGGAGGTCGACCGAGGCGACGAGGTACTGACCCGGGCCGTACTCGTAGACCTGGTCGCCGAGGGCGAGGCGCTTGCCGCCCCGGGCGATGACCGCCAGCACCTTGCCGGACATGGAGGACACCGGGGAGGCGGTGTGGTCGATCCGGCAGACGCGCACGCCTTCGATGGCGGTGGTCAGGTCGAGGCGCACATGCCGTTCCAACAGGTCGCGAAGCTCGTCCAGGGGCATGCCCAGAGTGCAGCACGAGACGTGCGGTGGCCGCTGGTCAGCGGCAGGATCGTGCAAGGACTCGCCAGTTTCGTGGCCGCGTCGGCCGGGCTTGGTGGAGAGCTGGGGGGCAACGGGTCGCCTTCACGTTTGCGATGATCACCGCCGTGATCCGACCTTGGCTTCGTCCGCTGCTCGGTGTTCTGGTCGCGGCGGCCGTCGTTGGCGCTGCGGCGTCCGCGTTCGCGCTCTCCGGGGGGCCGTCGCCGGACGCGCCCACCTTCGTCGGCCCGTCCATCGGGGCCGCCGTTGCGGCAGGGCCGTCGAGCAGCGGCAGGGCCAGCCCACAGGTACGTCCGCCGGCGACCACCGTTCCGGGAGCGACGCGGGCGGGGAGCCGGCCACCGGTGGTGGATCACGGCCCGCGTAGCGGCAACCGGGTCGCGTTGACGTTCGACGCGGACATGACCGACGGGATGCTGCGCAACCTGCGTGCCGGTCGGGTGACGTCCTACGCCAACCTGCGCATCATCGAGCTGCTGGAGCGGGAGCAGGTGCCGGCGACGTTCTTCCTGACCGGCAAGTGGGTGGAGCGGTATCCGGACCTCACCCGGCGGCTCGCGGACAATCCGCGTTTCGAGCTGGCCAATCACACCTACGGGCACCTGGCGTACACGGGCGACTGTTACGACCTGCCTCGGGTGCCCGCGAAGGGCATGACCGAGGACGCGGCGAAGACCTTTGAGGTGATCAAGCCGTACGGCGGCCGGCAGACCCGGTACTTCCGTTTTCCGGGCCTGTGTCACGACGCGGCGGCGCTGGCGGCACTCGCACCGCTCGGCGTGACGGTGGTCGACGGGGACGTGGTGAGCGGTGACCCCTTCGCCACCGCCTGGGAACCGCTGGTGCGGGCGGTGCTGGACAACGTACGCCCCGGGTCGGTCGTGATCATGCATGTGACCGAGGCGAACGCCCGGATGACCGACGAGGCGATGCCGCACATCCTGGCCGGGCTGCGCGAGCGGGGCCTGGTCCCGGCGTCGCTGTCGGAGGTGCTGGCCGGCGCCTGAGGGCCGGCCGGGTCGCCGGCACGATGTCGGCGAGCGTGCTGACTCGTCATATTGATGTCGCGGAGTCAGCACGCTCGTCAGTGGCCGACCGATGCCCTGGGGCGGCCGACGTGACGCCAGGGCCGTCGCTGGTCGGTCAGGAGCATCAGTATCAGCACGGCGGTGACGGTGCCGAGCTGCACGGTGGCGGGGAGGGTGACGCCAACGGGGATGGTGGCCAGCACCGCCAGCGCGGCGGTGGGCCGGCTGCGGGGGATGGGCAGGCGTAGGG
>NZ_QGKR01000174.1 GCF_003172955.1 Micromonospora acroterricola
CAGCCAGCCGACCGCGTACCCGCCGACCGCACCCCGCCCGGCGGCTGGCCGCCGGGCGGGGTGCGGTCGGCGGGTACGCGGTCGGCTGGCTGTGCGGGTTCCACCCTGCCATCTTCGCAGCCGCCCGACCGGCGGTATCCAGCCCATCACCGCCCCGCGCCGACGCCGGGTCAGCCATCGTGTGAGGATCAGCGACAAAGCCGGCAGCGGGAGGCGTCCCGCCGTCGGTCCACCCCGCACCGTCGCGAGGAGGAGCAGCCGTCATGACGAACACCAGGACGCGGATCCCACAGGATCTCGACCGTAACCTTGCCCTCGACCTTGTCCGGGTCACCGAGGCCGCGGCGATGGCCGCCGGTCGGTGGGTCGGCCGGGGCGACAAGGAGGGCGGCGACGGGGCCGCCGTCGACGCCATGCGCAAGCTGATCAATTCGATCCAGATGCGCGGCGTCGTGGTGATCGGCGAGGGCGAGAAGGACAACGCCCCGATGCTCTTCAACGGCGAGCAGGTCGGCGACGGCACCGGTCCGGAGGTGGACGTCGCGGTCGACCCGGTCGACGGCACGACGCTCATGAGCAAGGGCATGCCGAACGCGCTGGCGGTGCTCGCCGTGTCCGAGCGGGGCGCGATGTTCGACCCGAGCGCGGTCTTCTACATGGAGAAGCTGGCCGTCGGGCCGGCGTACGCCGACGTGGTGGACATCAACGCCGGGGTGGCCGACAACCTGCGCCGGATCGCCAAGGTCAAGGGCACCGACATCTCCGAGGTGACGGTCTGCGTGCTGGACCGCAGCCGCCACGACGACCTGGTCACGCAGATCCGGCGGGCCGGCGCGGGCATCCGGTTCATCTCCGACGGCGACATCGCCGGCTCCATCGCGGCGGCCCGGGGCGAGTCGGACGTCGACGTGCTGATGGGCATCGGCGGCACCCCCGAGGGCATCATCTCCGCCTGCGCGCTGAAGTGCATGGGCGGAGCGATGCAGGCCAAGCTCTGGCCACGGGACGCCGAGGAGCGGGAGAAGGCGCTCGCCGCCGGGCACGACCTGGACCGGGTGCTGGGCACCGACGACCTGGTGACCGGCGACAACTGCTTCTTCGTGGCCACCGGCGTCACCTCCGGCGATCTGCTGCGCGGGGTGCGCTACCGGGCCGGCGGCGCGTACACCCAGTCCATCGTGATGCGGTCGAAGAGCGGCACGATCCGGGTGATCGACTCGTACCACCGGCTGGAGAAGCTGGCGCTCTACTCGGCGGTCGACTTCGACGGTCGTCCACTGGCCGAGCAGGAGTGAGCGTCACCGGCACGGCGACGCCGCAGACCCTGTCA
This sequence comes from Micromonospora acroterricola, assembly GCF_003172955.1. Classification (GTDB taxonomy): domain Bacteria; phylum Actinomycetota; class Actinomycetes; order Mycobacteriales; family Micromonosporaceae; genus Micromonospora; species Micromonospora acroterricola. The sequence continues at coordinate 1,331 of NZ_QGKR01000174.1, forward strand.
GCAACCCGCCGGATCACCGGCGTCGCGCTGGCGTCGGTCTCCGGGGTCGCGGTGGCGGTGCAGTCTCGGATCAACGGCGAGCTGGGGGTACGCCTGGCCGACGGGTTCGCCGCCGCGGTCGTCTCGTTCGGCATCGGCCTGCTGGTGCTGCTGGTGCTGGTGCCGGCCACTCCCGGCGGGCGTCGGGGGCTGGTCGGGGTGCGTTCCGCCCTCGCATCGGGCGCGCTGCGGCCGTGGCAGTGCCTCGGCGGGATGTGCGGGGCGTTGCTGGTGGCCACCCAGGGGCTCACCATCGGCACGTTGGGCGTGGCGGTCTTCACCGTCGCGGTGGTCGCCGGGCAGACCGGCAGCAGCCTGGCGGTGGACCGTGCGGGGATCGGGCCGACCGGTCCGCAGCCGGTCACCCGGCAGCGGTTGGCCGGCGCGGCGCTCACCGTGCTGGCGGTTGGCCTGGCGGTCGGCGACCGGTTCGGTGACCCGGCCACGCTGGTGCTGGCCCTGCTGCCGCTGGTGGCGGGGGTGGGCACCGCCTGGCAGCAGGCCGTCAACGGCCGGGTGCGGGCGGCGGCCGACAGCGCGCTGACCGCAACGCTGATCAACTTCGCGGTGGGCACGGTCACCCTGCTCGCCGCGTTCGCGGTCGACACCGCGGTACGCGGATGGCCGACCGGCCACCTGCCGACCGAGCCGTGGCTCTACCTGGGCGGCCCGATCGGCATCGTGTTCATCGCGATCGCCGCGGCGATCGTGCGTTTCACCGGCGTGCTGCTGCTCGGCCTCGCCACGATCGCCGGCCAGATCGTGGGGGCCGTCCTGTTGGACCTGGTGCTGCCCACCGCGGCCTCGCACCCCGGCCCGAACACCCTGCTCGGCGCCGCGCTGACCATGGTGGCCGTGCTGATCGCCGCGCTCGCGCCGCCCGGCCGCCGCTGAGCGGACCGGCCGGGTGGCGGGCGGGGTTCAGCGGCGCAGGGCTTCGACGGTCTCCTTCACCACCTGCTCGATGGGGGTGGGTTGGACACCGATGGTGGCGGTGGCCGCGGTCGAGTCCATCAGGTAGGGCCGGTCGAACTGGTAGGCGGTCTCCCGCAGCTCGCGGACGAACGGGTCGGTCAGGCCGCCCAGCCACAGCACCGGGTACGGCATCCGGATCAGCTTCGGCGCGGGTGCGCCGGTCAGCGCCGCGGCCCGGTTCGCCAGCTCGCGCATCGGCGTGGCCGGCGCGCTGGGCACGTGCCAGGCCCGTCCCCAGGCCTGCGGGTCGGCGGCTGCGGCGACGAGGGTGCGGGCGACGTCCGCGATGTACGTCCAGGTGTGCGGGGCGTCCCAGTTGACGGGCAGGAAGACCCGCTGCCCGGCGAGCACCCGGGGCAGCACCATCATCGCCAGCGACGTGCCACCGGCGCCGACGTAGTCGGAGCCGCGCACCTCGGTGACCCGGGCCCGGCCGTCCCGGTGGGCGGCGAGCGCGTCGGCCCACATCCGGTTGCGCACCCGGCCCTTCGTGCCGGTCGCGGCCGGCGGGGTCTGCTCGGTCATCGGACCGTCGACCGGCCCGTACCCGTAGAGGTTGCCGACCGTGGCGAGCACCGCGCCGGTCCGCTCGGCGGCGGCGAGCAGCGCGCCGGCCAGTGGCGGCCAGTCGGTGGACCACCGGTGGTACGCCGGGTTCGCGCAGTTGTACAGCGCTGCCGCACCGGTGGTGAGCGCGGTGAGGCGGTCGGTGTCGGCAGCGTCGGCGGCGACCCGCTCGATGGCCGGGTGCTCCGGTCCGTTGCCCCGGCGGCTGATGACGCGGACCTGCTCGCCGCGCTCGGCGAGGAGACGTGCGGTGGCGGTGCCGACCGGGCCGGTGCCGACGATCACGTGCAGCGACATGAGGAGACCTTTCGAAGCAGGGGTACGAATCGAGAGCACTGCTCTCTGCGCACCACCACCATGCCCCCTGCTCCGCCATTCGTCAAGAGCAGTGCTCTCTATTTTGATTGGCGCTCCGTTTCGTGGCAGAGTGATCCCATGCCCGCTTCCTCGATCCGCGCCCGCGTCCGCGCCGAGATGATCGACGAGATCAAGGCGGTGGCCCGCCGTCACCTGGCCACCGACGGTGCAAACCTGTCGCTGCGGGCCGTCGCCCGGGACATGGGGATGGTCTCCTCCGCCATCTACCGCTACGTCCCGAGCCGAGACGACCTGCTCACCGCGCTGATCCTGGAGGCGTACGACGGGCTCGGCGACGCGGTGGAGGCCGCCGACGCCAGCACCGACCCGCACGACCTGCGCGGCCGCTGGCACGCCGTGTGCCGGGCCGCGCGGGACTGGGCGCTCGCCCACCCGGCCGAGTACGCGCTGCTCTACGGCAGCCCGGTGCCCGGGTACGCCGCTCCCGACGACACGGTCCTACCGGCCCAGCGCCCCCCGTTGACCCTGGTCGGCATCCTCCGCGACGGCCTGGCCGACGGTCGGCTCACCGTCCCCGCCGAGGAACCGCCGGAGCCGGTCCGCGCCGACCTGGCCGCGCTGGCCGACGTCTTCTTCCCCGGGATGCCCGCCGCCCTGCTCGCCCGGGGAATGGCCGGCTGGACGCAGCTCTTCGGGCTCATCAGCTTCGAACTGTTCGGCCGGTTGAACCAGACCATCTCGCACCGGGACACGTACTTCGGCCATCAGGTCGACCTGATGGCCGACCTGATCGGCCTACCGCGCCCGGAGTGACCGCAGCGGCCGCGGACGGATCCGCCTCCGGTGCCGCCGGTCAGCCGGCGTCGGACGAGTGCCCGGGAAACAGGTGGGCGCTCGGGTCGATGGCCACCGCCGCGTTGTTGACCGCCGTCGCGGCCTCGCCGAAGCCGGTCGCGATCAGCCGGACCTTGCCCGGGTACTCGGTGATGTCGCCGGCCGCGTAGACCCGGGGCAGGTTCGTCGCCATGGCGCTGTCCACCAGGATGTGCCGGCGGTCCAGTCGCAGCCCCCACTCGGCGAGCGGGCCCAGGTCGGCGGTGAAGCCGAGCGCGGCCACCACGGTGTCCACCGGCAGCGTCTCGGTCGCGCCACCGCGCACGGTCACCTCGGCGCCGCTGACCGTGCCGTCCCCGAACAGCCGGGTGACCTCGGCGTTGACGATCACCCGCACCGGCAGCGACAGCACACGGGCGACCGTCGAGGCGTGCGCCCGGAACTTCTCCCGCCGGTGCACCAGGGTCACCGAGCGGGCCAGTGGTTCCAGCGTCAACGCCCAGTCGAAGGCGGAGTCACCCCCACCGACGATCAGCACGTCCCGGTCGGTCAACTCGGCCGGCTCGGGCACGAAGTAGACGATCCCAGGGCCGGTCGCGCCGTCGGCGCAGGGCAGCGGGCGAGGACTGAAGCTGCCCAGCCCGCCGGTGACGATGATCGCGCCGCAGAGGAGCTGCTCGCCACCGGCCAGGCCGAGCACCGGCCGGTCATCGGCGTACGAGAGCTTCTCGGCCCGGGTGCCGAGCAGGTAGTGCGGCCCGAACGGGGCGGCCTGGGCCACCAGGTTGGCCACCAGGTCGCGACCCTTGACGGCGGGAAAGCCGGCCACGTCCAGGATCAGCTTCTCCGGGTACATCGCGGTGACCTGACCGCCCGGCTCCGGCAGCGCGTCGATCACCGCCACCGACAACCCTCGGAAACCGGCGTAGTACGCGGCGAAGAGGCCGGCGGGACCGGCCCCGATCACGGCGACATCGACCTCGCGCATGGCGTACCGTCGCTTTCCGCTCGCGGAGCAACGCTTGCTGATCACGACGGTAGGCCGGTGACCGCGGCCGGGCAAGCACGTGCCGGAGGCACGCCGAGGAATCGGTCAGGGCAGGCTGAGCGGGGACCCGGAGTAGTCCGAGCCGCCGACGACCGGCCGGCGCCGGCGGAACAGGATCGCGGCGACCACCCCGCCCAGCAGCCCGAACAGGTGCCCCTGCCAGGAGATCCGCTCGTCGGTGGGGAGGATGCCGACCAGCTGCCAGCCGTAGAGCAGGCCGACCAGCAGGAAGACCGCGAAGTTCCACCAGCTGCGCTCGAAGATGCCCCGGGTGAGCAGGATGCCCAGGTACCCGAAGATCACCCCGCTGGCGCCGACCACCACGGAGTTGGGCGAACCGGTGAACCAGACGCCGAGCCCACTGACCAGGATGATGATCAGGGTCGACCAGAGGAACCGGCGGGCGCCGGCGGCCAGCACGAAGGTGCCGAGCAGGATCAGCGGGATGCTGTTGCTGTAGAGGTGGTCGAAGCCGTGGTGCAGGAACGGGGAGAAGAAGACCCCGTCGAGCCCGTCGATGCGCTGCGGGATGATGCCCGCGGTGGCGTCCAGACCGAACGCGAGCCCCTGGTCGACGGCCTCGATGAGGAAGAGGAACGGGATCACCGCACACATCGCGACGAAGGCCCGGCCGAGCGCGGCGTAGAACGCCTCGGTGCCGAACCGGTAGGGGTCGCCGCTTCCAGGGTGCAGGGTCACCCCCCAACTGCTATCAGCAAAAGGGGCTGACCGCCACTCGCGTCCCGCCCGTGCTCGCCCGGTACGCACGACGGCGGGGCAGGTGGTCGCACCCGCCCCGCCGTCGAAGCCGTCAGTAGTGGCCGTTGTTCTGGAAGTAACCCCAGGCGCCGCAGGGCGTGTCGTACCTGCCCTTGATGTAGCCCAGCCCCCACTTGATCTGGGTGGCCGGGTTCGTCCGCCAGTCGTCGGCGACGGTACCCATCTTGCTGCCCGGCAGGGCCTGCGGGATCCCGTAGGCGCCGGACGAGGAGTTGCTGGCCTTGTGGTTCCAGCCGCTCTCCTTGGTCCAGAGCTTCTCCAGGCACGGGAACTCGGCGATGCCGAAACCCGCGTCGATCATCATGGCGCAGCCGACCTTGCGGTTGCCGCTGTACTCGGCGCAGGACGCCGGGATCGGCCCGTCGTACGGCTTGGGCTTCTCCGCCGCCTGCCGCTCCGCCGCCTCGCGCTCGGCCTTGCGGGACGCCGCGGCGGCCTTGGCCCTGCGGGCCCGCTCGGCGGCCTCCTTGGCGGCCTGCGCCGCCCGCAGCTTGGCCTGGTACTCGGCGGCCCGCTGTTTGGCGAACTTCACCTGGTGGGCGGCCTGCCGTTCGCGCTGGTAGGCGAAATCGGCGCGGTCGACCTCGAGGCCGACCTGCGCGGTCAGGCCCTGTTGCTGGGTTTCCCGGTCTTCGCCCAGGTAGAAGCCACCGGCAACGCCCACGGAGAGCAGCGCGACAGCAGCCGTACGGGCGCCCAACCGGCTCCACAGCCGACTCACGAAGTGGTCCCTTCGTCGGGGGCAAGGACGCGGCGTGGCACCGGGCCACACGAGGGCCGTCTGCCGTGCCGCGAGCGCCCCGACCGGTGCCGGTCGCGCCGACGCACCGATCTTCGCCGATGCCGCCCGTCCGGGGACGAGTGACCACCGACGATCCCGCTGGTGCGTGGGCGCTCGTTGGACACCATCGCGCACAGTGAGGCTGATGGGAAACCAACCGCCCCCTTTGTGATCTGAGCCACAGCTAAAATGCGGACGAACCACCACATAGGGTTGTCAGAGTGGGATGTCCTCCAGTAGATCAGTCACCATCGCGGCGATCGGCGACCGCTCCGAACGGCTGAGCGTGACATGGGCGAAGAGCGGATGGCCCTTCAGCGCCTCGATCACCGCGGTCACCCCGTCGTGCCGACCGACCCGCAGATTGTCCCGCTGGGCCACGTCGTGGGTGAGCACCACCCGCGACCCCTGCCCGATCCGGGACAGCACCGTCAGCAGCACGCCGCGCTCCAGCGACTGGGCCTCGTCCACGATCACGAAGGCGTCGTGCAGGCTGCGCCCGCGGATGTGGGTCAGCGGCAGCACCTCGAGGATCCCCCGCGAGGTGACCTCCTCCAGCACGTTCTCGTGCACCACCGCGCCCAGCGTGTCGAAGACCGCCTGGGCCCACGGCGACATCTTCTCCGACTCCGAGCCGGGCAGGTAACCCAACTCCTGGCCGCCCACCGCGTACAGCGGGCGGAACACGATCACCTTCTTGTGCCGGCGGCGCTCCATCACCGCCTCCAGCCCCGCGCAGAGCGCCAGGGCCGACTTGCCGGTGCCCGCCCGGCCGCCGAGCGAGACGATCCCGATCGACTCGTCGAGCAGCAGGTCGAGGGCGACCCGCTGCTCGGCCGAGCGGCCGTGCAGCCCGAACGCCTCCCGGTCACCGCGGACCAGCCGGACCGACTTGTCGGGCAGCACACGGCCGAGCGCGGAGCCGCGCCCCGAGTGCAGCACCAGGCCGGTGTGGCAGGGCAGCCCGGCCGCCTCGTCCACGTCCAGCGTCTCGCCGGCGTACAGGCGACCGATCTGCTCCTCGCCCAGCTCCAGCTCGGACATGCCGGTCCAGGTCGGGTCGCTGGCCTGGCCGTGCCGGTACTCGTCGGCCCGCAGACCCACCGAGGCCGCCTTGACCCGCAGGGGCATGTCCTTGCTGACCAGCGTGACCTCCCGCCCCTCCGCGGCGAGGTTGAGCGCCACGGAGAGGATCCGGGCGTCGTTGCTCTCGCTGCGGAACCCGGGCGGCAGGACCCCGTCGTCGGTGTGGTTGAGCTCCACCCGCAACGTGCCGCCGAGATCGTTGGCGGGCACCGGGTTGTCGAGGCGCCCGTGCCGGACGCGCAGGTCGTCGAGCATGCGCAGGGACTGCCGGGCGAACCAGCCCAGCTCGGGATGGTGCCGCTTGCCCTCCAACTCGGAGATGACCACGAGGGGCAGGACCACCTCGTGCTCCGCGAACCGGTGGAAGGCCGCCGGATCGGACAGCAGCACGGAGGTGTCCAGGACGAAGGCCTGGCCGGCTGGTCGGGGCTCCTTGGGGTCGGCCGGCGCGGCGGCCGCCGTACGGCGGCTCCTGGTGGCGCGGCGGGTCGTGGCAGTCGCGGCCGGGGTCTGATCGGCACCGGCGGTCGAATGGCGAGTCGTCACAGGCCTGCTCCGACGGATGGGCACCCGCCACCCGTGTTCCGCCTCCTCCGGTGCCCGGGGACACGGGGTCGGATGCGGAACCCCGTGCGCGAGGTCGCAGATCCGGGCGGACCGGCTGGCCCGGGAGAACCCCGTGCCATGCCTAGACGCTAGCGGCGGCGGACCGTCCCGGCTAGAGGGCGATCGTGGATCTCCGGAGACGGCCGTGTGAACACCGCGACGCGCGACACCGCGGCCGGGCAGGTGGCAGGTCACGGCGGACCCGGCCGGGATGCATGCCCCCTGCGCGCATCCCGGCCGGTGGGGCCACCGTCACCGGTCTGACGTGGCCCCGACGGTGCGTGTCCGCCGCGGACGACGCACCGCGTTCGTGGCGCCGGTCGGCGGGACCGCGCCCGCCGACCGGCCTCAACCGGTTCGTCGGACGAGCGTGCCGGTCGGGTGCCGCCCGGTGATCGGGGCGGGCGGCGCGGTGAACGAGGAGCCGGTGTAGGTGGTGCCGGGGCGGGCGACGGTGCCGGCGGAGCGGACGGCGCCGGCCGAGGAGACCGACAGCGCGGAGGCGATCGCCGCCTGGGCGTCGCGCCGCCGCCGGTTCCAGGCGCCCCGGTCACCGTCGAAGTAACCCTGCCGGTAGCCGAAGCGGTAGCCGATGCGGTAGCTGAGCTGCCCGTGCAGCCGGCCGGCCGCGTAGCTGGTGGCGCCGAGCACCAGGACGAGGAAGACCGCGAGGAACGGGCTCATCGGGCGGCTCCGGCCCGGCCCGGACGCCGGCTCATCGCTCCTCCGGCTCGACCGCGGTGGGATCCGCGACGAGCAGCCGGTCCAGGTCGTCGGTGCTGACCTCCTCGACCAGCTCGACGCTGATCCGGCAGCCGTCCAGCACGACCTCGGCGACCGAGGAGCGGCGGATCTCGCCGCCGGCGTCGTAGACCCGGACGCTCAGCTCCGGGCAGCCGAGATGGGTACGCCAGGCGTTCCACTCGGTACGGTCGCCGACGCTCAGCGACAGGTAGCGGCAGCCTCGGGCGAGGTAGAGGCGCCACGGGGCGCTCAGCCCCGCGGCCACCCCCTCGGCGATCAGCCCGAAGGCCTGGGCTCGGGTGGCGAGCTCGGTCACCACACCCCCCTCGCGCCGGGGGCGTGACGCATGTGAGCACCAGTCGTCTCATGCACGTGACACACCGTAGGTTGTCCCATGAGCGTGACAGTATCAGCTTTTCGTCCGTTTACGGCGACCCCTAAGGGCATCTATTCTGCCCGCGTGACACCCCTCAACAGTGGCACTGGATCGTTTACCGGAAATCCGAGGACCCCGTCACGTCCGCGTGACGACGGCGCGCCCGGGCGCGCGTCGACGGCCGACTGGCCGTACCGTCACGGGGTGACCGAGACGGCCAATGCGCGGAAGATCGCCTTCGCCACCTTCGTCCGGCGCGCGCTCGACGAGGCCCGCGCGACGCGGGCCTGGAGCGGCACCGAGGTGTCCCGGCGCACCGGCGTATCCCGGCAGACCATCAACCGGTGGGTCCGGGGCGACTGGGCCAGCGACCCGGAGGCCGAACGGGTGGTCGCCTTCTGCGAGGGCCTGGGGCTGAACCCGGCCGCGGCCTTCGCCGCGCTCGGCTGGGACCGCACCGCCGCCGGCCCGCGCGCCGGCCAACCGGCCCCGCCGATGGACCCGGACGTGGAGGCGCTGCTGCGCCGGCTGGTCGACCCGAACGTGTCGGACGCGGAGAAGTTCCACATCCGCGAAACCATTCGATACCTCGCATACCGCCCAACGTTGCCGGTCGATGTCCGAAAAAGAGGGAATCAGGCCGGCTAGTTCCTCAGATGGCGAAAGAACGCCTGGTCAGGTTCATTCGTTTGGCTCCGGGGCCGGAACGGGCACGCTAGCGTCCCTATTCGTACTGCTTGGGCTCGTCGTCGGCGGGGGGACGGGACAAGGCCGAACCCAGCCCTGCGGGACAGAAGGAGGGGTCTGTCCATGACCCTGAAGTGGTTGGCAGTCGTGGTCGCCACGGTGTCGATGACACTGTGGGCGACCGGCAACGTGGTGACCCTCGTGGTCAACGGCGGGCAGCTTCCGCTGCTCGTCAACCTCCTCGTGCTCACCAGCGCCGGCACCGCGGTCGTTCTGGCCGTCGTCGCCGAGCTGCACGAGCGGCTGAACGACCGGATCAGCGCACTCACCGAGTTCCTGGTGGCACGGCTCAACGAGATCGAGAACCACACCGGCGATCGCAACACCGGGTTCGTGGAGGGCTATCTGCTGAGCCATGGCCAGGAGGCGGCGGTGGTGCCGTTCGGCCGTCGCGGAAGAGGAGCCGCCGAACGCTGACCGGGCACCGCCGAGCGGGGCCGCTCGGCCAGGAATGAGCCTCCATCGCCGGGGTACGCTGACGCGCGTGCCGTCGTTGAATCTGGGCAATCAGCAGCCGAGGACCCCGTTGAACGCCGACCAGGCCTGGCGAACCACCGCCGGCCGGGCGGCCGGGACCGTGCTCTTCTTCGACTTCGACGGCACGCTCGCGCCCGTCGACGACGACCCCACCGCGGTACGCCCCGCACCCGCGGCGCTGGCCGCGATCGAGGCGCTGGCGCCGGTGGTGCAGCGGGTGGCGATCGTCTCCGCCCGACCGGTGGAGTTCCTCCGGGACCACCTCGGCGGGCTCGCCGGCGTGGACCTCTACGGCCTGTACGGCCTGGAGCACAGCCACTCCGGCGGGGAGACCGTCACGGAGCCGGCCGCGCTGCCCTGGGTGCCGACCATGAAGGAACTGGCCGACCTGGCCCGGGCGGAGCTGCCGCCCGGCGCGCTGGTCGAGTACAAGCGGCTCTCCGTCGCGCTGCACTGGCGTACGGCGCCGCAGCTCGGCCCGAGCGTGCAGCAGTGGGGGCAGGCACAGGCCGACCGGCTGGGGCTACGGGTGCAGGCCGGGCGGATGGTGCTGGAGCTGAAGCCGCCGGTCGACCGGGACAAGGGCATGGTCATCGGCGAGGTCATCCGCGACGCCAGCGGCGCCTGGTACTTCGGCGACGACGTGTCGGACATCAAGGCGTTCGCCGCGCTGCGTGCCCGAGCCGCCGCCGACCCCGGCTTCTTCGGCGTCTGCGTGGCGGTGGCCAACCCGGAGACCGGCCACGAGGTGGCCAACGCCGCCGACCTGACCATCGAGTCCCCGGCCGCCCTGGGTGACTTCCTCACCCAGGCACTGACCCACCTGCCCTGACCGAGCCGGCCGGTCTCCGACCCCGGCGCCCCCGGTCAGGCGCCGTAGCGGCGCTGTCGGGTGGCGTACGAGCGCAGCGCGCGCAGGAAGTCGATGTGCCGGAAATCCGGCCAGTTGAGCTCGCAGAAGTAGAACTCCGAGTGCGCGGACTGCCAGAGCATGAAGCCGGACAGCCGCTGCTCACCGCTGGTACGGATGACCAGGTCGGGGTCGGGCTGGCCGCGGGTGTAGAGGTGCTCGGCGATGTGCTCGACGTCCAGCACCTCGGCCAGCTCCTCGATCGTGCCGCCGGAGGCGGCGTGCTCCAGCAGCAACGAGCGGACGGCGTCGGTGATCTCCCGCCGGCCGCCGTAGCCCACGGCGATGTTGACCTCGGCGCCACCGCTGCGTTCCCGGGTGCGCTCCTCGGCGCCCTTGAGCGCCGCCGCGGTCTGCGCCGGCAGCAGGTCGAGCGCGCCGACGATGCGCAGCCGCCAGGGATTGCCCTCCTCGGCCAGCTCCACCACCAGATCCTCGATGATCTTGAGTAGCGGATCCAGCTCGCTGGCCGGCCGGCGCAGGTTGTCGGTGGCCAGCAGGTAGAGCGTGACGTGCGCGATGCCGGCCTGGTCACACCAGCCGAGGACGTGCTTGATCTTCGCGGCGCCGACCCGGTGCCCGTCGTTCGGGTCGACGTAGCCCATCTCCCGCGCCCACCGGCGGTTGCCGTCGCACATCACCCCGACGTGTCGGGGCACCGGCTTGCCCGCGAGCTTCGCCGTGAGCCGGCGCTCGTACACGGAGTAGATAAGATTCCGCAGCGTCATCACCTAGCAGCGTAGCGACCCATCCGCCGGATCACCGCCTCGGAGCCCGTTCCCCGCCGGGGAGACCGATGCCGATCATGGCCAGCGTGCGGGCGGTGAGGCGTCCGTCGCCCAGCCCCAGCTCGACCACGTCGTCGAACACGCGGTCGTCCCGGCGGGCCGCCCGGACCGCCGCGTCGACCACCCGACGACGCCGCGCCAGCCACGCCGCCACCGAGCTGTGCCGCAGGTGGGTGCCGAGGCGGCGGCGCAGTCCGTCGGCGTAGCGGCGGGAAGCGGCCTCGGGCGCGCGGGCCGCTGCCGCTCCGGCGAGCGCGCCGGAGAGCAGCGCGTAGAAGATGCCCTCCCCGGTGAACGGGTTGATCAACGACAACGCGTCCCCGGCGAGCAGGGTGCGGCCCCGCCCGGGCGGCGGCCGGTGGGTGGACAGCGGCAGGTGGTGGGCGCGCAGCGCGGTCACCGCCGCGAGGTCGGTGCCGGGCAACAGCGCCACCAGCCGTTCCAGCAGGTACGCCCGGCTCAGCGGCTCACCGCGCAGGACCTCCCCGTAACCGACGTTCGCCCGCCCGTCGCCGATCGGGAACGACCAGGCGTACGCCGGCCAGCGCGCCTTCGAGGTGACGATGAGCTGCTCGGACGGGCCGGGCAGCGCCGGCGCGTACCCCCGGATGGCCAGCGCCAGGTGCCGGTCGGGGTTCACCGGGTAACCGAGCGCCCGGCGCACCACCGACCCGGCGCCGTCCGCACCCACCACCACCCGGCCGGACAGCTCCCCGTCGAGCACCACCCGGTCGGCGCGTGGCTCGACCCGGCGGACGGTGTGCCGGCGCAACTGCGCGCCGGCGGCCACCGCGGCCGCCACCAGCCGCGCGTCGAAGACCTCCCGGGGCACGGTGTACGCCGGCCGGGGCAGCGCCCGCGCCACCGCCCCACCGCCGGGGGCGATCATGCGCAGCGCGGGCAGCGGGGCGTAGCCCGCGACCGCCTCGGTCACCCCCAGTTCGGCGAGCACGTCCACCGAGTGCGCGGCGATCCCGTCGCCGCACGGCTTGTCCCGGGGAAAGTCCGCCCGGTCCAGCAGCAGCACGCTGGCACCCGCCCGGCGGGCCGTCAGCGCGGCGGCCGCTCCGGCCGGCCCCGCTCCCACCACCACCAGGTCGAACTCGTCGCCCATCGCGCCTCCCTCCGGCCGGTGCGACGCGGTGCGGATCCGCCCGCCGGGGCGAGCCGCCCGCGCCGCCGACGCCGGTCGCTGTGACCGGCGCCACCCGTCATCCTGCCTCCTGAGCGCTCCCGTCGATCGACACCGAAACGCCCGATCCGGCCGGGACCACCCCGGCTCGCCGGTCTCCCCCGCCACGCGGGGCGGGTCAGGCTGGCGCGGGCGCATCCTCCGCGCGCGCCGCGCGTCGCAGCCCGTAGAACGTGAGGGCGGCGGCAGCCAGCAGCGGAGCGCCGTCCCGGACCAGGCCGTCGACGCCCAGCAGCCACCAGCACAGCGGCAGGTCCACGGCGAGCACGGCCACCGTGACGACGACCAGCAGGCCACGCGCCCAGGTCTTGCCGCGCATCAGGAACGCCGTGCAGAACAGCACCGCGTAGCTGGCCGCGATGCCGGCGCCGAACCAGAACAGCACGGCCGGCACGGCGCTCAGCCGGCCGTCCAGGATGGAACCGCCGGCCACCAGCGCCGGCACCAGCATCAGCGGGCTGTAGGTGAACGCCGCCACCCGGCTGGTCAGCAGCCAACCGCTGGTCTCCGGCCGGCGCGGTGGGGTCTCCCGCCAGGAGATCCCGGCCCGGTCGAGCACCAGTCGGGGCCGGTGCCGGACGAGGTGCCCGGCCAGTGCCGGCGACCGGTAGAGCAGCCAGACCACCGCCGCGCAGAGCGCGGTGAGCGCGGCGAAGCCGAGCAACCCGGGCAGGGGCGGCACCCCCTGCCGGGGCACGATCAGCCGGCCGACGGCGAAGATGGTGGTGACCGCGAGGATCAGGCCGAACGGGCGGGCCACCGTGCGGCCCCGCCGGACGTGCCCGATCAGCAGCAGGAAGCCGAACGAGCGCAGCATCGCCCAGCCGGTGCGCACCGCCAGACCGAAGCCCTGCTCCGGGGCGTACCACCAGTTGAGCAGCTCGACCACGACGGTGGCCGCGGCGGTCGTCGCGAGCAGGACGGTGAGCACCCGGACGGCGGACGGCCGCCGGACCTCGGTCTCGGCGGCCGTCCTCATGGGATCCGATGATGCCCGCGAGGGGCGATGTTCACACCTACCGCTGCGGCTGCGCGGCGTCCAGGCGGGCCCGCAGCGCGTCCAGCTCGGCCCAGAGCACGCCCGGCAGCTTGTCGCCGAACTTCTCGAACCACTCGGTCACGAGCGGCAGCTCGTTGCGCCACTCCTCCGGGTCGACCTTCAGCGCGATCCGGACGTCCTCCGGGGTCATGTCCAGACCCTCGACGTCCAGCGAGTCGGGGGCCGGGACCATGCCGACCGGCGTCTCCACCGCGTCGGCCCGGCCCTCGAGCCGCTCGACGATCCACTTCAGCACGCGCGAGTTCTCGCCGAAGCCCGGCCAGAGGAAGGAGCCCTCCGGGTCCTTGCGGAACCAGTTGACGTAGTAGATCTTGGGCAGCTTGGCCTCGTCGCCGTCAGCGCCCTTGCCCATCTCGATCCAGTGCCGGAAGTAGTCACCGGCGTGGTAGCCGATGAACGGCAGCATCGCCATCGGGTCGCGGCGGACCACACCGACCGCGCCCGAGGCGGCGGCGGTGGTCTCCGAGGAGAGCGTGGCACCCATGTAGACGCCGTGCACCCAGTCACGGGCCTCGGTCACCAGCGGAATCGTGTCCTTGCGACGGCCGCCGAAGAGGATCGCGTCGATCGGCACGCCGTTCGGGTCGTAGTACTCCTCGGCGAGGATCGGGCACTGGGTGATCGGGGTGCAGAACCGGCTGTTCGCGTGGGAGGAGAGGCTGTCGCTCTCCGGCGTCCAGTCGTTGCCCTTCCAGTCGATCAGGTGCGCCGGGGGCTCACCCATGCCCTCCCACCAGACGTCGCCGTCGTCGGTGAGGCCCACGTTGGTGAAGACGGAGTTGCCCCGGTCCAGCGTCCGCATCGCGTTGGCGTTGGTCTTCCAGTCCGTGCCCGGCGCGACGCCGAAGAGGCCGTACTCCGGGTTGACCGCGTACAGCCGGCCGTCCTCGCCGAACCGCATCCAGGCGATGTCGTCGCCGATGGTCTCGACCTTCCAACCCGGGATGGTCGGCTCGACCATGGCCAGGTTGGTCTTGCCGCAGGCGGAGGGGAACGCGCCGGCGATGTGGTGGACCTTGCCCTCCGGCGAGGTGATCTTGAGGATCAGCATGTGCTCGGCGAGCCAGCCCTCGTCCCGGCCCATCACGCTGGCGATCCGCAGCGAGTAGCACTTCTTGCCGAGCAGCGAGTTACCGCCGTACCCGGAGCCGTACGACCAGATCTCGCGGGTCTCCGGGAAGTGCGAGATGTACTTCGTCTCGTTGCACGGCCACGCGACATCCTGCTGGCCCGGGGCGAGTGGAGCGCCGATCGAGTGCAGGGCGTGCACGAAGTCCGCGTCGTCACCCATCGCCTCGAGGACGCGGGCGCCCATCCGGGTCATGATGCGCATCGAGGCCACCACGTACGCGCTGTCGGTGATCTCGACGCCGAACATCGGGCTCTCGGCCTCGACCGGGCCCATGACGAACGGGATGACGTACATGGTGCGACCGCGCATCGAACCGCGGTACAGGTCGGTCATCGTCCGCTTCATCTCGGCCGGCGCCATCCAGTTGTTGGTGGGGCCGGCGTCCGCCTCGTCGACGGAGCAGATGAAGGTGCGCTCCTCGACCCGGGCGACGTCCGTCGGGTCGGTGCGCGCGTAGAACGAGTTGGGCTTCTTCTCCGGGTTCAGCCGGATCAGGGTGCCGGCCTCAACCAGCTCATCGGTGAGGCGGCGCCACTCCTCGTCGGACCCGTCCACCCAGACGACCCGGTCGGGGGTGGTCAGTTCCGCGACCTCACGGACCCAGGCGAGCAGTTTCGGATGGGACGTCGGGGCCTGATCGATACCCCGCACAACAGCCGGAGCAACCATGACACATCTCCTTGTGGTCGACGCTGACCGATCTATGGGATGCACGAGTCTCAGCGGCGCGATGCGTCGCCTTCGTGGAAACCTGGGATTAGGCTCAGCGTAAACCGGGCAGCCTTCCGAGTCAGTGGGACTGGTTGTGAAGAACTGCACAAGGTACGGCCACGCTGCGGCATTACGAGCTGATACCCGCTTTCCCGCGCAGTTTCACGCAAATCTTGTTGTGCACCCCGGCCGACATGAGTTGCGGTCGGGCGGCGGACCGGCCCCTCCGACCGGTCCGTGGATTCCCGTTCCGGGGCGCGTCAGTCCTCCCGATTGGTTACGCTGCGTTCACGAGGGGCGCACCCGGCGAGAGGCCGGCACGAGCGACCACGCCTGCTCGCCGTTGCTGCCCCACTGACTGGTCACCAGCCGGTAGGCTCGGCCCGTGGCCGCCACGATGACCGGGGAGCAACCGGGTCCCCGGCAGACCCGACCGGGTCTGATCCGGGCGCTGCTCGACCGTTTCGGTCACCTCGTCCGCGAGATGAGCAAGTTCGCCACGGTCGGCGGGATCGCCTTCCTCGTCGACTTCGCACTGTTCAACTATCTGACGACGGCGCGTGGCGTCGAGCAGGTGACGGCGAAGACCATCTCCACCGTCATCGCGGCCAGCTTCGCCTTCGTCGGCAACCGCTTCTGGACGTGGCGGCACCGCCAGCGCAACAACCCGGCGCGGGAGTACGCGCTGTTCTTCTTCTTCAACGCTGTCGGCCTCGGCATCGCGGTGGCCTGCCTCGCGATCAGCCGGTACGGGCTGGGCAGCATCTGGCCGTCCGTGTTCCAGACGCCGCTGGCGGACAACATCGCCAGCTTCGTGGTCGGCACGGGCCTCGGCACGCTCTTCCGATTCTGGTCCTACCGGCGGTTCGTCTTCGTCGAAGCGGGAACCCGAACCGTTCCGCAGGTGAAGCACGACCGTGACCACGGGGCGTGACCTGCCGCCCACCTCGTCCAGCCGGTGATCACCGGCCTCTCCGACTGCCCTAAGGTGTTTCGCATGCGTCTTGTCCGTCTGCTGCCTGAGCGCTGGCAGAAGTTCATCCGGGAGGCGCTCAAATTCGGCATCGTCGGCGGCATCAACACCGTCATCAATTACGCGGTGTTCAATGTCCTTGCACTCACTGTCTTTGCCGACGGTCAGTTGAAGGCCACCGTGATCGCGACCGTCGTCGCGACCATCACGTCGTATCTTATGAATCGTCACTGGACGTACCGGGATCGCCCGAAATCGGCGCTCCGGCGGGAGTACGTCCTGTTCTTCCTCTTCAACGCGACCGGCCTGCTCATCGAGTTGGGGGTGCTGGCGGCGGCCAAGTACGGCCTCGGCGTCCACGGCCTGCTGGCCCTGAACGTCGCCAAGACCGGCGGTGTCCTGCTGGCCACGCTGTTCCGGTTCTGGTCGTACCGGACCTTCGTCTTCCAGCCCGTCGTCGTACCGGCCGAGGCCGAGGCGAAGGCCGAGCCCACCTGGCACAGCATTCCGCGTGACGAGTGGGACACCATGGCCGGGATGGACCCGGTCGCGGAGCTGGCCGAATCGGTGTCCGAGTTGGAGGAGTCGCCGCCGGGCGAGCGCCCGCACGCGTCACCCGGCCCGATCGGCGCTCCCGCCCAGGGGCGACCCAGTCCGCTGACCGCCGGCCTCCCCGCCGACCTGGACGCGGAACTCGCCGCGGAGCTGCACGCCGGCACCCGCCGCGCGCCCCGCCGGTGACGGCTCCCGCCGCGCGCTCCGGCACCGGGGCACCCGCCGAGCTGTTCTTCGAGGACCTCGTCCCGGGCCTCACCGTCGATCTCGGCGTGGTCACCGTGGACGGCGACGAGATGGTGGCCTTCGCCCGCCGGTTCGACCCGCAGTGGTACCACGTCGACCCCGAGCTGGCCGGAGCGAGCCGGCACGGCGGGCTGATCGCCAGCGGCTTCTACACGGTCAGTCTGTTCATGCGGGCGTACGTCGACCACCTGCTGTCGCGCGCGGCGGCGGACGCCTCCCCCGGCCTGGAGGAGCTGCGCTGGCTCGCCCCAGTGCGCGCCGGGGACCGGCTCGCCGTCCGGGTCGACGTGATGGGCGCCCGGTTGTCCACCGCCCGCCCCGGCCTCGGCACCGCCAGCCTCACCGGCACCATGCTCCGCCTCGGTGCGGACGACCGGCCCGAGCAGGAGGTGCTGCGAACCCGCTTCCGCGGCTGGTTCGCCCTGCGTCCGGCCGAACCACCGCCCGAGACCGGCCCGTCCGACGCTGAGCCGTCCGACTCTGAGCCCTTCGGGCCGGGAACGTCGGGCTGACCCGCCCCGGCACGGTGGCCGGGGCGGTCACGACAGTCGGGATCAGCTCGTCGTGTCGCGCAACGGCTTGCCCTCGCGCATGTCGGCGAGGATGTCGCGCATCTCCCCGTCGCCCAGCGAGTGCTTGTCGTGCTGCGCCTCGACCAGCCCGTACAGGGTGGTCTGCACCTGGCCGACCCCCGGCACGTCGGCGAGCACCGACTGGCCGCGCTCGCCGGCGGACTCGATGGTGAGCGTGCCGCAGCCGAGCAG
Source organism: Micromonospora acroterricola (assembly GCF_003172955.1). Lineage (GTDB taxonomy): Bacteria > Actinomycetota > Actinomycetes > Mycobacteriales > Micromonosporaceae > Micromonospora > Micromonospora acroterricola. The sequence goes on from NZ_QGKR01000174.1 coordinate 19,040, forward strand.
CCGCTCGACGAAACGCTGGTTCATCGAGTGGTCGTTGATCCGAGTGAGCGGAAGGTCCCGCCGGTCCCGGGAGAAGACACCCTGCTGGAGCAGCACCCGCTCGTTCGTGAACAGGTAGTGCGTGGTGCGCCAGACCAGGAACGGCCACAGACCGAGCCAGAGCACCGCGACCAGGGCGAGCACCCCGATCACGGCCAGCGCGATCGAACCACCGCCACCCGAGGGCAGCAGGAGCACGCCGACCACCACCGCGGCGATGGCCAGCACCAGCACCGCGATCGGCCGGATCAGCGCCTTCCAGTGCGGGTGCAGGTGCAGCACGACGTGCTCGTCCTCGGTGAGCACGTCTTCGGGGAACGCCACAGGAACCTCCATCGCCTTTATTCCGACGCGCAGACCGTAACCGGTCCAACCGTCCGGACGGATCAGCCGCACGGGGTGGGTTGTCTTAACAGGAGACCCTTCCTCTACCGAAGGTGGAGGATGTCGCCGGCTGTCACCGGGCGGGTGCCGGTGGGCGTGGTGATCAGGAGGTGGCCGTCGTTGTCCACGCCCGTCGCGGTGCCGGTCAGGTCGTCGCCGCTGGGGAGCAGGACCCGCACCTCGCGGCCGACCGTGGCGCAGGCCGCCAGGTAGGCGTCGCGCAGGCCGCTGGCCACGGCGTCCCCGCCGGCGGCGCGCCAGCGGTCGTACCAGTCGGCGACCGCGCGCAGCAGGGCCCGCAGCAGCGGATCGCGGTCGGTGGCCGCCGCGCCGGCCAGTTGCAGCGAGGTGGCCGGCAGCCCGGTGGGGTTCACCGGCAACTCGTCGGCGCGCAGCGTCACGTTGAGCCCGATACCGAGCACGATCGCCGGAGGCTGGTCCGGCGAACCCCCGGGCACCGCCTCGGCCAGCACGCCGGCGCACTTCGCGTCGCCGATCAGCAGGTCGTTGGGCCACTTCAGGGTGGCCTCCAGCTCGGCCAGCCGGGCCACCGCCTCGACCAGCGCGACGCCGGCGAGCAGCGGCAGCCAGCCGTACCCGGTGGGTGGCGCCGCCGGCCAACCACGGTCCGGAACGGCCTCGCCGGGCCGCAGCAGGACGCTGGTGGCGATCCCGGCCCGCGCCGGTGACTGCCAGACCCGACCGCGCCGGCCACGCCCGGCGGTCTGCCGCTCGGCGACCACGACCAGGCCCTCCGGCTCGCCCGCCCGAGCGGCCTCGGCCACGTCGGCGTTGGTGGAGCCGGTCTCGGTGCGCAGCTCCAGCCGCGCCCACGGTCCGTTCGGCGCGACCAGCGCCCGCCGCAGCCGGGCCGCCGACAGCGGCGGGCGGTCCAGATCGGTGTACGGGGAGCCCGGCATCCCGCCAGCCTACGGCGGCGCCCGCGCCGACACTGAGGTGTACTGCACAGCCGCGTCCACCTGAACCATCGTTATATTCCCTGGGTGACTACCGAGACCGGGACCAACATCCACAGCACCGCGGGCAAGCTGGCGGACCTGGAGCGCCGGGTCGACGAGGCGGTGCACGCCGGATCGGCGCGCGCGGTCGAGAAGCAGCACGCGCGGGGCAAGAAGACCGCCCGCGAGCGGATCGAGATGCTGCTCGACGAGGGCTCCTTCGTCGAGCTGGACGAGCTGGCCCGGCACCGGTCGACGGCCTTTGGGCTGGAGAAGAACCGCCCCTACGGCGACGGTGTCGTCACCGGCTACGGCACGGTCGACGGCCGGCAGGTCTGCGTCTTCGCCCAGGACTTCACGGTCTTCGGCGGCTCGCTCGGCGAGGTCTTCGGCGAGAAGATCGTCAAGGTGATGGACCTGGCCATGAAGATCGGCTGCCCGGTCGTCGGCATCAACGACTCCGGTGGGGCACGCATCCAGGAGGGCGTCGTCTCGCTCGGCCTCTACGGCGAGATCTTCTTCCGCAACGTCCGGGCCTCCGGCGTCATCCCGCAGATCTCGCTGGTGATGGGCCCGTGCGCCGGCGGTGCGGTCTACTCCCCGGCGGTCACCGACTTCACCGTGATGGTCGACCAGACCTCACACATGTTCATCACCGGCCCCGACGTGATCAAGACGGTGACCGGCGAGGACGTCGGCATGGAGGAGCTGGGCGGCGCCCGTACGCACAACTCCCGCAGCGGCAACGCGCACTACCTCGCCACCGACGAGGAGGACGCGGTCGACTACGTCAAGGCGCTGCTGTCGTACCTGCCGTCGAACAACCTCGACGAGCCGGTGGTCTTCGAGGCCCCCGCCGAGCTGGAGATCAGCGACGAGGACCGGGAGCTGGACACGCTCATCCCCGACTCGGCCAACCAGCCGTACGACATCCACCAGGTGATCGAACACGTCCTCGACGACGGGGAGTTCCTGGAGGTCCAGCCGCTCTACGCGCAGAACATCGTGGTCGGCTACGGCCGGGTCGAGGGGCGCCCGGTCGGCGTGGTGGCCAACCAGCCCATGCACTTCGCCGGGACCCTGGACATCGCCGCCTCGGAGAAGGCCGCCCGGTTCGTCCGCACCTGCGACGCGTTCAACGTCCCGGTGCTGACCTTCGTGGACGTGCCCGGGTTCCTGCCCGGCACCGGCCAGGAGTGGGACGGCATCATCCGCCGCGGCGCCAAGCTCATCTACGCGTACGCCGAGGCGACCGTCCCCAAGGTCACCGTGATCACCCGCAAGGCGTACGGCGGGGCGTACGACGTGATGGGCTCCAAGCACCTCGGCGCGGACCTGAACTTCGCCTGGCCGACCGCGCAGATCGCGGTGATGGGCGCGCAGGGCGCCGTGAACATCCTCTACCGCTCGGAGCTGGCCGGCGCCGAGGACCCGGCGGCGGTCCGGGCCGACAAGATCGCCGAGTACGAGGACACCCTGGCCAACCCGTACGTGGCCGCCGAGCGCGGGTACATCGACTCGGTGATCCCGCCGCACGAGACGCGCACCCAGATCGTCCGGGCGCTACGCGTCCTGCGCACCAAGCGGGAAACCCTCCCCCCGAAGAAGCACGGCAACATCCCGCTCTGATCGCGTTCCTGATCCGCATCAGCAGGGCGGGTTGGCGGCGGCGCACATCCGGGCCGCCGCCGCCACGGCCAGCTGGCGGAGTTCCGCCTCGGTGCTGTCGTACCGGAGGCGGAGCACCGAGACGGTGTCGCCGACCCGGACGACGGCCAGGAGGATGGGCGACGGTGCGTCGCCGTACGTCTGCCCGGTCTGCACGTCCCGGGCGGCCGTGAGCGAGTCCCGCAGGATGGCGGCGTCGTCACCGGCGAAACCCCGCTGCGTCACCGCCCACCGGTGGACCACCTCCGCGGTGCGCGTGCTCCCTGCCGTCTCCAGCGGCCCGACGCTCCGCCACTCGGCGCACGGAGCGACCAGGTCGTCCAGACTGGCGAAGAGCTGTCTGGCCGCCTCGGGTACCAGCCTGAAGAGATCCTGCATGACCAGGGCGTCGCCCTCCACAAGGAGGCCCGGAGGGTGCTTCCGCATGAGGGTCTGTGAGCGGGACAGGATTGACATCTGCCAGCCCTCCGGCCACCCCTGGCTCGTGCGGCAGTAGCCGAGCATGTCCTCCAGCCGGACCGGCTCGCCCAGTCCTGACTGGCTGAGCTGTACGTAAACCGGCTGCGGCAGGTCGGCCGGCTGCAGCAGGGCGTCGGTGGTGATCTCGTGCCGGGTCGGCGAGGCCGAGGCGGCCGGCTGAACCGGTGGCGGGGACGTCCTCGGGGCGGCGACCGCCACGGCGGAGATCCCGGCCAGGGCCAGCACTGCGGTGGCCACGACGATCCTGCGCTGGCTGCGGCGGCGGGCCTGGGCACGGATCTTCTCTGGGCCGGGCCAGCGTACGTCCTGCAGTTCTCGCTGGACCTTTTCGACGAACGTCGGGTCGTCACGCATCGGTAGTCTCCTCCAGATCAGAGACGGCGAGCAGCCCGGCGAGCGCGGCGCGCCCCCGGGAGAGTCGGGCCTTGACCGTGCCCACTGGGGCCGAGGTCTCCCGCGCCACCTCGGCGACCGGCATGCCCATCAGGTAGTACAGGGCGATGGCGACGCGTTGCTCCTCGGGCAGTAGACGCAGCGCGGCGACCACCTCGACGGTGTCGGTGCCCGGGCCGGGAACGGTCTCGGTGGCCCCGTGCCGCAGGTACGCCCGGGCGCGACTGCGCAGGCTGCGCCACCGGCTGACCGCGATCCGGCTCGCCACCACCCGCACCCATGCCTCCGGCTCGTCGTACCGGCTGACCGTCGACCAGCGCTGCCACGCCCGGATGTACGCCTCCTGCACGGCGTCCTGCGCCTCGACCCGGTCGCCGGTGAGGGCGTAGACGAAACCGAGCAGCCGTTGTCGGCTCCCCCGGTAGAACTCGTCGAACCCGTCGACGTCCGGCACCGCTACCTCCCCGTGTCGGTCGCAGGGAACACGCGCCGGGCGGGGCCGTCGGTTGCCCCGATCAGGCGACCATCTTCTCCAGCTCGGCGAGCGGGAACGCGCCGGCCGCGATCCGTTCCCGGACCGCCCGGCGCACCGCGCGCTGCACGGCCACGTTGACCGGCGTCGGTACGCCGTGCAGCCGGCCGAGCAGCGCGATCTCCCCGTTGAGGTGGTCAACCTCGGTCGAGCCGGCGCCCCGGGCCAGGCTCTGCCAGGTGGAGCCTCCGGAGCGGCTCTCACCGTCGACCGGGCGCTGCTGAACCAGCTCGCCGCGTTCGGCCTTCTCCTCCGCCGGGGAGGTGTGTGCGATGCGTGCGGCGGCGAGCGCGGCGACGCCCTCGGCGCGTACCCGCTCGACCAGCGCGTCCGGGATGTCGCGGCCGAGCAGGGCCTGGAGGCCGTTGCCGAGGTTGGCGAGCAGCTTGCCGTACTTCCAGCGCAGCACGTCCTGCCGCACCGGGGCGACGAACCCGGCGGCGGTCAGATCGGCGGCGATGGCCTGGTCGGTGTCGTCCGCCCCGGCCGGGTACCGCCCGACGTGCAGCATCCCCGGGTGCGGGTAGCCGTTGGCCACCACCACTCCCGGGTCGAGGTGGGTGGCCGGGAGCCAGACGCACACCGGGTGCACGTCGGCGAAGAGCCGCAGCGCGGCCCGCTCGTTGGCCACCCCGTTCTGCGCGGTGACCAGCGGCAGCCGCTCCGCCGCCGTGCCGCCGCCTGCGACCGGCGCGTCCACCCAGGCGGCCAGCGCGCCCGCGGTGTCCTGCGACTTCACGGTCAGGACCAGCACTGTGTCGGCCGGCAGCGGCCGCTCACCGGGGCCGTCCACCGCGGTCAGCCGGGAGGTGACCCCGCCGTCGGGCTGGCGCAGGGTCAGACCTCGCTCGCGGATCGCGTCCAGGTGCGCGCCGCGGGCCACCAGGGTCACGTCCCGACCGGCCTCCGCCAGCCGTACCCCGATGGTTCCGCCGACCGCGCCCGCCCCGATGATCACGTATCGCATGGCCTCATTCTGCCCGCCCGGCGAGGTGGTCGCGTTCGTCGCCGTTCGGCAGCCCGGGACGCCTCGCCGGTCAGACGGTGATGCCGGCGTCGGTGAGGATCGGGCCGGCGAGCAGCAGCGCGCCGGCGACGAGCGCGACCAGGTTGACCAGGGCGAAGAAGGTCACCCAGAAGAACGCCGGGAACGGGGTGAGCCCGGCGAGCTGGTCGGCGTCCGAGGCGGGCATCCGGCCGCGGGAGCGCAGCCGTTGCAGCTCCACCACCGGTCGCACCCCGCCGAGCAGCAGGAACCACACCCCGGCGTACGCGAACGCGGCCTGCACCTGCGGGGTGGCGTACCACGAGACGGCGAGCACCACCGCGCCGGTGACCAGCAGCGACACCACGCCGAACGCGTTGCGGATCATCACGAGCATGGCGAGCAGCAGCGCCACGGCCACCCAGAGCAGCAGGGTGATCCGGTTGCCACCCAGCAGCCAGGCGCCGGCGAGCCCGACCAGCGGCGGGGCGACGTAGCCGGCGAGCAGCGTGAGGATCATTCCCGGTCCGGTGGGCCGGCCGGCGGAGAGCGTCAGCCCGGAGGTGTCCGAGTGCAACCGGATGCCGCGCAGCTTGCGACCGGTGAGCAGGGCGACCAGCGCGTGCCCGCCCTCGTGGGCGATCGTGATGGCGTTGCGGGCGATCCGCCACGGCAGCCGGGTGCTGACCACCACCAGCGCGACGGCCGCGGTGATCAGCACCAGCAGCGGGGGCGGGTCCGGCTGTGCGCCGAACAGCGTGTCCCACAGGTCGCCCAGCCCGTCGATCGACATCATGGGGCGCGAGCCTACCGGCGGCGTTCGGTGTCGGTCCCGGGCCACCGCCTCGTACCGTGTGAGACTGATCGGGTGGCGAGCGGAGCGGGAGGTGACCGCCGATGAGCGCGCAACCCCTGGGACACCACGTCGGGCTCTGGACCGAGGCCGACTACTTCGCCCTGGGTGAGACCCCGGACCGGATCGAGCTGCTCGACGGGAGCCTGATCGTGAGCCCTGTCCCGAGCAAGCGGCACCAGTTGGTGTCACGCCGCTTGGCCAACCACGTCGAGGGCGCTGCGGCTGATCTCGTAGTGTTCGAGGCGGTCAACGTGCGGCTCGGGGTGGACCGGATCGCCATCCCCGATGTGGTCGTCGCGGACACCGATGACGAGGGCACCGTGGTGGAGGCCGCCGAGGTGGTCCTGGTCTGCGAAATCGTCTCGCCGGGCAACGCCGCGGCCGACCGGCTGGTCAAGATGCAGCTCTACGCCATCGCGCGGATCCCCTGGTACCTGCTTGTCGAGCAGGACGGCGACGGGCACTCCCTGCGGCTGTTCCGGCTCGACGGCGAGCACTACGTCGAGGACCAGGTGGCCAAGCCCGGCGAGGCGCTGACCATCGTGGAGCCGTTCCGCTGGCAGCTCGACCCCGCCGCCCTACGCTGAGCCATCCCACCGCAACGTTCAGCGCCCACCGACACCCGTCGATGAAAGTTTCTTCAACAACTCTTGTGATCTAGGGCAGTTATCTCCAAAGATGGGCGTCAATAGACCCCACGTCCTTGGAGGCAGCCATGGCCCGTACCAGATCACCGCTGCGCCGCGTGCTCGCGGCCAGCCTCACCGTCCTCGCCGCCGCAGCCGCGACCCTGGTCGCGACCGCCGGACCGGCGGCCGCCGCCACCACGGCCGGCGTCGACGTGTCCCGCTACCAGGGCACGATCAACTGGACGAGCGTGCGCAACGCCGGCATCGAGTTCGCCTTCATCAAGGCCACCGAGGGCACCAGCTACAAGGACCCGAACTTCAACGCCAACTACGTCAACGCGTACAACGCCGGGGTGATCCGCGGGGCGTACCACTTCGCCCGGCCGAACATCTCCGCCGGCTCGACCCAGGCCAACTACCTGGCCTCCAACGGCGGCGCGTGGTCGGCCGACAGCCGGACGCTTCCCGCGGCGCTGGACCTGGAGGCCAACCCGTACGCCGGCGGTTACTGCTACGGGCTCAGCACGACCGGGATGCGCAACTGGGTCCAGGACTTCCTGAACACCTACCGCTCCCGCACCGGCCGCTACGCGGTCATCTACACCACGACCAGCTTCTGGAACCAGTGCACCGGCAGTTGGACCGGCCCGTGGGCGAACCACCCGCTCTGGCTGGCCCGCTGGGCGAGCACCCCGGGCGCCCTGCCGGCCGGTGCGCCGGTGTGGAGCTTCTGGCAGTACACCAGCACCGGCGTCGTCTCCGGGATCAGCGGCAACGTGGACCGCAACTACTGGAACGGCGACCGGTCCCGCCTGATCGCGCTGGCCAACAACACCGCCTGATCGGCCCGGTCCGCCCGATCCGCCTGGCGAGGCGGTTGGCGGCAGCGGGATCGGCTGTCACCCTGGGGTCGACAATCGGTCCGGCTGCCGCCACGTCGCCGATGCGGTCAGGCCCGCCGCCGAGCCATTGCCGGCACCACCACCGGAGCGTCCTCGCGGACCAGGGCCGGCCGGCGGTTCAGCCGCCAGGCAGCCACTCCGCAGACGGCAACGGCCACGACGCTGAGCAGCGCGACGAGCGCCGACAGGCCCGCGCTGGCCAGCAGCAGGACCGCGTCGCCCAGCGCGACGAGCATCCACAGTGCCAGCCGGGGCCGGGCATCCCTCCGTCGGTGACTCATGTCGTACCTCCTTCCGTCGTCGGAGATCAGATACCCCGAACGACGCAAGGTCATGCGAATCAGTTTCGTGCCGGTGCGAATCCCGCAGCTCAGTCCTTGCGGTCAGGCTCGAAGCCCTTAGCGATCCGGTCGAAGTTCGGCAGGTTGGCCTGCCAGTCCTTCTCCGCGATCTCCCACCGCAGGGCGTAGCCGCGGTTGCTTGCCGTCACGAAGCCCCGGTTGCGGACGTGGATCCGGGTCCCGTCGCGGGTTTCCAGCCACTCCCAGTCGCCGCAGGTCTTCCAGAAGTCGCAGCCCTTGATGCCGATCAACTGGTAGTTGTTGACGAAATTCCTGCGGTTGGGCTCCTGCTCCTGCCAGTCCTTGACCGCGTTCTTCGCCGGATTGTTGGTCCACTGCACGAGCAGCTCGCCAGGCCCGTTGGACTGGTCGAACACGACCGTGTCGCTGCCCGCGCTGCGGCGCACCCAGCCGTCGGGCAGTGGCAGGGAGAAGCCGGCCGGGTCCCTGTGCAGTTTCCAGCCCGCCGGCAGCGCGTTCGGGTCGGCGGAGGGCGTCGCCGAGGGCGTCGGGCTGGGAGCGCCGGTGGGGGGCGCGGGCGCCGCCGGAGCGGAGGTCTGCGCCGGCGCCGACGTCGCCGCGGCCCCGGTCGGGTCGGCCTGCGGAGTGTCCTCATCCTTGCCGCCGAGCTTCGGCACGATCACCACGAGGCCGATCAGCAGCAGAGCCACCACGGCCCCGATCAGCAGGTTACGTCGGGTGTTGTTCGGCTTTGGACCCCCGTAGAGCGGCACGGCCGCGCGCCCGGCGGGACTCACCGGCGTCGGCATGACCGAGGTCGGGGCCGGGGGCCTGCGCTGTTCCGGCGCGACCGGCGGGCCGTCCACCGCGGTCGGCTCGTCGTCGGTGTTCGTCGTACCGTCGGCGGGTGTGCCACCCGCTGCCGTGACGCTCGCCGTGGGCTCGGCCTCGGCGGCGGTCGGGCGGTCGACCGTGGCGGTCGGCTCGGCCGACACCGGCGCCGTCGGATCGGCGTCCGCGGCGGGAGGCACGACAGCCGTCGGGTTGGCATCGCTGGCCGTCGGGCTGGCAT
>NZ_QGKR01000195.1 GCF_003172955.1 Micromonospora acroterricola
CGGTTGAGCCAGATCATGATCTCCATCTGGTTGACGCCGTCGGTCTTCGGCGTCGGGTCCAGCCAGATGTCGTACGAGGCGTTGTAGGTCGCGCCACTGACGTACCGGTAGTTGATGCTGCTCGTGGCGCTGCTGATCTGGCTCACCTGCATCGGCAGGTTCGTGCCGGGGGAGCAGTTGGTGTAGTGGCAACCGAAGAACACCGAGGGGTACGCCGTCGGCGCGCCGTTGGTGGGGTTGCTGCCGTTCTGGGTGGTGATCTCGAAGCCGGTGCTGGTGACGTTGATGCACTGCTGGGCAGTGGTGCCCCAGCGGTTGTTCTGCACCACGTACCGGCTCTGGATGACGGTCGAGCCGTACTGCTCGCAGATCTGGGTGTCGGCGGAGGCGTTGCCGCCGAAGGCCACGGCGACGAGGGAGCCGCCGAGCAGCAGGCCGGCGGCGACCAGGGCCCGAAGTGGACGTTTCATGACGCTCCTTGACTGCGGCGCGTGCCCGGGCGCCGGACGGGGTCGGGGCAGATGCGGGAGCGCTCCCACGCTCAACGACACATTTACATGTCTGATACTGGAGCGCAACCGTACGCGTCAAACTGGTGAATTGTGAGGATTGCCACCGCCGCGTCGGATGGCCGTCGCCGGACGTCCAGCTAACGGCGCCCGCCCACCGACGGGCGATCGCGGGCGGTCCGATCGGGCCCTGGTGTGCGTCGATAGCGCCGAGTAGCGTGTTGCCTCCAACGCGTGCCGCATCCCCTCCGGAGGCGTACACCACCATGGGTGGCTCCCCCCTGCGCATCCTCGTCGTCGGCGCGGGCATTGCCGGCCTGGCCGTGGCCCGGGCGCTGCGCCTGGCGGGCTTCCGACCGGACGTCACGGACAAGCTGCCACCGGGGGAGTCCACCGAGACCGGCCTCTACCTGCCGGGCAACGCCGCCCGAGCGCTGCACCGGCTGGGCCTGCACGACCCGGTGCGCCCACTCGGGCAGGTGATCCGGCGCCAGCGCTTCTTCGACGCCGCCGGCGCGCCGCTCTGCGAGGTCGACCTCGACACCCTCTGGGCCGGCGTCGGCGAGTGCCGGGCGCTGCCCCGGGCGGACCTGCACCGGGTGCTGCTCAGCGGAGCCGGCGGCGCCGTCCGCCACGGCGCCGAGGTCCGCACCCTGGACCTGCTCCCCGGCGCCGTCGGGGTCACCTTCACCGACGGCACCAGCACCGAGTACGACCTGGTCATCGGAGCCGACGGACCCCGCTCCTCGGTCCGGGCGCTCGCCGCCCTCGGCGGGCCACCCCGCCCCGTCGGGCAGGTGGTCTACCGGGCCGTGCTGCGCGACGGTCCCCCCGTCGCCGAGTGGACCGCCCTGCTCGGTCAGCGCTCCGGGATGCTGGTGGTGCCGATCGGCGCCGGTCGCCTGCACTGCTACGCCGACGAGGCCGGCACCGAGCCGCCCGCCGACCCGCTGGCCCGGCTGCGCGAACTCTTCGCCGACTACCGCGGCCCGGTCCCCGAGGTGCTGGCGGCGCTCGACCGGGTGCACGTCGGGATCACCGACGAGGTGGAGCTGGGCCGCTGGTACCGGGGGCGGGTGCTGCTGGTCGGCGACGCCGCGCACGCCACCGCGCCGACCCTGTCCCAGGGCGCGGCGATGGCGCTGGAGGACGCCGTCGTGCTGGCCGAGTCGCTGGGTGCCGCCGGCAGCGTGGAGGCGGCGCTGGTGGCGTACGAGAGCCGCCGCCGTCCGCGTACCCGATGGGTGCGGGACCGGACCCGGGACCGCAACCGGACCAGGGACGTGCCGCCGGCGCTGCGGGACCCGCTGCTGCGCGGACGCGGCGACCGGATCTTCGGGGAACACTACCGGCTGCTGGTGGGCCCGCTCTAGATCGTGTCCCGACACCCCACGCGGGACTGCGACCTGCCGGGGACTATCCTCCTTGCGGATGACGGCCCGCAGATAACCAGCGTGTGCCGAGCGGGACAACCGAGAACCGGAGGCCACTCGTGACCACCGTCGCACCCAAGCCGGTCGTGACCCGGCCCTGGCCGGTCCGCGAGCCGGTCAAGGGGTCGGCCATCGCGCGGCTGCTGCGTACCACGGACGCGAAGCAGATCGGGATCATGTACATGGTCACCGCGTTCGTGTTCTTCATGATCGGTGGCCTGATGGCCCTGATCATGCGGGCTGAGCTGGCCCGGCCCGGGCTGCAGTTCCTGTCGCCCGAGCAGTACAACCAGCTCTTCACGATGCACGGCACGATCATGTTGCTGTTCTTCGCGACGCCGATCGTGTTCGCCTTCGCGAACTACATCGTGCCGATCCAGATCGGCGCGCCCGACGTCTCCTTCCCCCGGCTTAACAGCTTCGCCTACTGGCTGTACCTGTTCGGCGGCACGATGGCGACCGCCGGCTTCATCACCCCGGGTGGCGCCGCCGACTTCGGCTGGTTCGCGTACGCGCCGCTGAGCAGCGTCGAGCACTCGCCCGGCGTCGGCGCCAACATGTGGATCATGGGTCTGGCCATCTCCGGCCTGGGCACCATCCTCGGCGCGGTCAACATGATCACCACGGTGCTGACGCTCCGCGCGCCCGGCATGACCATGTTCCGGATGCCGATCTTCACCTGGAACATCCTGGTCACCAGCCTGCTGGTCATCCTGGTCTTCCCGCTGCTGGCCGCCGCGCTGTTCGCTCTCGCCGCGGACCGCATCCTCGGCGCGCACGTGTACGACCCGGCAACCGGCGGGCCGATGCTCTGGCAGCACCTCTTCTGGTTCTTCGGGCACCCCGAGGTGTACATCGTCGCGCTGCCGTTCTTCGGCATCATCAGCGAGGTCATCCCGGTCTTCTCCCGCAAGCCGATCTTCGGTTACAAGGGTCTGGTCGCCGCGACCGTCGCGATCGCCGCGCTCTCCATGAGCGTCTGGGCGCACCACATGTTCGCCACCGGCCAGGTGCTGCTGCCGTTCTTCAGCTTCCTGAGCTACCTGATCGCCGTGCCGACCGGTATGAAGTTCTTCAACTGGATCGGCACCATGTGGCGGGGCCAGATCAGCTTCGAGACGCCCATGCTCTGGGCGATCGGCTTCCTGGTGACCTTCCTCTTCGGTGGTCTCACCGGTGTGCTGCTCGCCAGCCCGCCGCTCGACTTCCACGTGTCCGACTCGTACTTCGTGGTGGCGCACTTCCACTACGTGCTCTTCGGCACCATCGTGTTCGCGGTCTTCGCGGGCATCTACTTCTGGTTCCCGAAGATGTTCGGCCGGATGCTCGACGAGCGCCTGGGCAAGGTGCACTTCTGGCTCACCATGATCGGCTTCCACACCACGTTCCTGGTGCAGCACTGGCTTGGCAACGAGGGCATGCCCCGCCGGTACGCCGACTACCTGCCCAGCGACGGCTTCACCACGCTGAACATGATCTCCACGATCGGCGCGTTCATCACCGGTATCTCCACGCTGCCGTTCATCTACAACTGCTGGAAGTCGTACAAGACCGGCCCGGTGGTCGAGGTGAACGACCCCTGGGGTCACGGCAACTCCCTGGAGTGGGCGACGAGCAGCCCGCCCCCGCTGCGCAACTTCGACCGGATGCCCCGGATCCGCTCCGAGCGGCCGGCGTTCGACGCGAAGTTCCCGGAGCTGGCCGCCGGTGGACAGAGCCTGGCCGGCCCGCCGGAGGGTGGCGCCAAGCCGCTCACCAGCGAGTCGGACGGCGGTGCCAGCTACCGCGAGGACACCCCCGGCGGAGTCGAGAGGAACTGATCCTCAGCCCCTGAACCGTACGACGGGCGCCGCTACCGGGACCACCGGGAGCGGCGCCCGTCGCCATGTCCGGCCACCAGTACGTGGCCCGCTGATCCCCTCGTGGCCGGCCCCCGGTTCCAGGCCGCCTAGATACACGGCCTGCTCGGCCTGCTCGGTGTGCTCGTGTGCTCCGTCTGCTCGGTCCTGCTCGGCCTGCTCGGCCTTTTCGGTCCTGCTCGGCCTGCTCGGCCTGCTCGGTCTTTTCGGTCCCGCTCGGTCAGCTCGGTCTTTTCGGTCCCGCTCCGGTGGTTCGGTCCGCTAGTCAGTTCGACCCCGCGTGGTTCGATTCGGTTCGGTTGATCCGCTCATGCGGCTCGGTCTGTGCGGCCGGTCCGCTCGCTCGGCCCGGACTCTTACTGGCCGTTCCCGGGGCCACCTGTCCTGAAGAGCGCGATACCTGTGAGGCATAAATATGCCTCACAGGTATCGCGCTCTTTTGCGAGATGTGCTGCCGGGCCGCTGCGCTGCAGGGCTGCCGGGCCGCTGCGTTGGGGGGCTGCCGGGCCGCTGCGTTGCGGGGCTGCCGGGCTGCTGGGCCGCTGGTCCATTGCGCTCCGGGCCGCTGCGCTGCTGGGCCGCTGGGCCGCTGGGCCGCTGCGCTGCTGGGCTGCTGGGCCGCTAAGCGGCCGGCCACCATCTCGGTGCGGTCGCCATGAACAGCAGCGGGTCCGGCGTTGGCGGGCGGCAGTGCGCGGCAGGGGCGCGGCTCACCGTCGCCCTGGTTTGGGTGGTCAGCCGAGGACAGGGGGCGTGCCGGTCTCAGGGGGCGACGGGCGTGAGGTCCGCCTCGACGGGCGGCGGCAGGGCGGCCGCGTCGGCGTTGCGGCGGCGGCGCAGCTCGATCGGGAGCACCACCAGGGTGACCAGCGCGCCTAACGCACCGGTCACCACGAAGCCCCAGAGCGGCGCGCTGGCGTCGATCACCGCGCCGGCGAGCGGCGCGCCGACCGCGATGCCGACGGTGACGGCGGACCCGTGCAGGCCCATCGCCTCACCGCGGACCTCGGCCGGGGCCAGTCGGCTCACCGCGTCGGAGGAGGCCGCGATGGTCGGCGCGCAGAGCGCACCGGCCGGGATCAGCGCCAGGCACAGCAGCCACCAGTGCCCGCCGCCCAGCCCGACCGGGATGGTGCAGAGGCCGAGCGCCGCGGTCAGCACCAGCGGGGACAGCGAGCGGTGCACGGCGCCGTAGGCGAAGCCACCGACCAGCGAGGCGACCGCCCAGCCGGCCAGCACCGCGCCGGTCCAGCCGACCTCGCCGCTTTCCCGCAGTACGGCGACCACCGCGACGTCCGTGCCGCCCAGGACGAGGGTGGCGGCGGCGCTGACCGCCAGCACGGCGAGCAGCCGGGGGGTCAGCCACTCCCGGCGGGGCACCCGACGTCGGGGGCCGACGGGCTCGGTAGCGCCGCGGATCGGCGGGTTGAGCAGCCACAGGGCGATCCCGGCGGCGACGATGCCGGCGCCGACCAGGTACAGGGTGGTCCGCGCGGAGATCGCGGTGACCAGGGCCACCGCCAGCGCCGGGCCGATCATGAAGGACAGCTCGACCGACATGGAGTCCAGCGCGTACGCCGGCCGGCGCCGGTCCTCCGGGACCAGCGCGGCGATCGACTGCCGGACCACCGAGAAGATGGGCAGGGCGAGCGAGCCGGCCACGAAGGCGGCCGGCAGCAGCAGCGGGTACGGCAGCGAGGGCGCGGTGGCCCAGAACACCGCCTCGACGATGCCGGTGAGCACCAGGACCGGGCGTAGGCCCCGCCGGTCCACCAGCCGGCCGAGCAGCGGGCCGCCGATCGCCGCGCCCACCGTGATGGCCGCGCCGACCAGGCCGGCCGCCCCGTAGCCCCGATCGAGGTCGAGCACCACGTGGAAGGTCAGCGTCACCCCGGTCGCGGTGAGCGGAATGCGGGCGAGGACGGCTACCAGCAGCAGCGACCGCAGGCCGGGTAGCGCGAGCGCTTCCCGGTAAGGCTTCATGTTCACGTCGGTCCGTACCTCCGGCGACATCCTCGACCGGCGGCGGCCCGAAGGCCAACCAATTACCGCCTCATGCGGCCCTGATCACAGGTTGACCGTGCAGGGTCACCCCGGCGCCGTCCAGCGCCCGCAGCGCAACGTCGGTGGTCGCCGGAGCGACCGCGGCGGTCAGGTCGAGCAGCACGGTGGTGGCGAAGCCCTCCCGGGCGGCGTCCAGCGCGGTCGCCCGGACGCAGTGGTCGGTGGCGATGCCGACCACGTCGACCCGGTCCACGTCGTGCCGGCGCAGCCAGTCGGCCAGGCACTCACCGTCGTCGGCGTGCCCCTCGAACCCGGAGTACGCCGCCGCGTGCTCGCCCTTGTGGAAGATCGCCTCCACGCGCCCGGTGTCCAGATCGGGGTGGAACTCCGACCCGCTGGTGCCGACCACGCAGTGCCGGGGCCAGGACTCCACGAAGTCCGGCGGATCGCCGAAGTGCGCGCCCGGGTCGATGTGGTAGTCCTTGGTGGCGACCACGTGCGCCCACCGGTCCGGCTCGGCGGCGAGCAGTCGGGAGATACCGGCGGCCACCCCGGCGCCACCCCCGACGGCCAGCGAACCGCCCTCGCAGAAGTCGTTCTGCACGTCCACGATGATCAGCGCGTTGCGCATCGGGCGCTCCTCTCGTCACGGTCGGGCCCCGTGCGGGCCCCGGCGGTCTCAGTCGGCGGGTATGACGGTGACCGGCACGGCCGGGTCGCCGGCGGAGAGCTTCAGCCCCTCCCACGGGATGGAGATCAGGCACTCACGCAGGTGCTCCCGCGACTCGTCGAGGGTCGGCAGCGCCACCGGCTCGCCGTCGACCACGTACGAGCGCTGGAGCATCCGGTCGTTGGGCTGCCGGTCCGGCACGCCCTGCGGGACGATGACCTCCTCGGTGGCGGTGCCGGTCGGCTTGTGCCGGCGGACCGCCACCTTCCGGCCGCCGATGGTCGCCTTGTGCTCGGAGCGCTTCACCACCGGCCGTCCCTCGACCTCGACGAGCTTGTACACCAGCCCGGCGGTCGGCGCCCCGGAGCCGGTGACCACGGCCGTGCCCGCGCCGTACATGTCCACCGGCTCGGCGGCCAGCGCGGCGATCGAGTACTCGTCCAGGTCACCCGAGACGATGATCTTTGTTTCGGTCGCGCCCAGCGAGTCCAGCAGTTCCCGGGACTGCTGCGCGATCACCGCCAGGTCACCCGAGTCGATCCGCACCGCCCGCAGCTCCGGGCCGGCCACCGCGATCGCGTTGCGGATGCCCTGGCTGATGTCGTACGTGTCGACCAGCAGCGTCGTGTCCTTGCCCAGCGTGGCCACCTGCGAGGCGAACGCGGCCCGCTCGTCGTCGTGCAGCAGCGTGAACGCGTGCGCGGCCGTGCCCGCCGTGGGGATGCCGTAGCGCGCGCCGGCGGCGAGGTTGGAGGTGAACCCGAAACCGGCCAGGTACGCGGCCCGCGCCGCGGCCACCGCCGCCTCCTCGTGCGCCCGGCGGGAGCCCATCTCGATCAGCGCCCGGCCCCGCGCCGCGGTCACCATGCGGGCCGCCGCGGCCGCCACCGCGCTGTCGTGGTTGAGCACGGAGAGCGCCAGCGTCTCCAGCACCACGCACTCGGCGAAGCCGCCGGAGACGGTGAGGATCGGCGAACCGGGGAAGAACAGCTCACCCTCGGCGTACCCGTCGACGTCGCCGGTGAAGCGGTAGTCGCTGAGCCAGGCCGCCGCCGCCTCGTCGACCACCCCGGTCCGACGCAGGAAGTCGATCTCCTCGGGGTCGAACCGGAAGTCGCGGATCAGCTCGATCAGCCGGGTCGTGCCGGCGACCACGCCGTACCGCCGCCCGGTCGGCAGCCGGCGGCTGAACACCTCGAAGACGCAGCGGCGGTCGGCGGTGCCGTCCTTCAGGGCCGCGCTGACCATGGTCAGCTCGTAGTGGTCGGTCAGCAGGGCGGGGCGGAGGGTGCTCACGGCCCCAGCCTAAGGTTCAGCCCGCGTCGCCGCCCTCGTGGCCCGGGATCGATCGGAGCGCCGCCCACAACTCGGCCCGGGCGGTCACGCCGAGCTTGGCGTAGATCCGCTGGAGGTGGTTCTCCACGGTGCGGGCCGAAAGGAAGAGCCGCTCGGCGATGGCCCGGCTGGTCGCGCCGTGCGCGGCGAGGCGGGCCACCTGCCACTCCCGGTCGGTCAGCACCGGCGCCCCGGCGTGCAGCGCCGGCGTACGGATCAGGTCGCAGCGGCCGAGCAGCCCGGCAAGCCGCTCCCGGGCGTCGACGACCGCCGCGGAGTGCTGCTGGCGTAGCCGGTGCAGGGCCTGGGCGGTGGCCTCGGCGGCGTACAACGTCAGCTCCAGCGCGGCGTAGTCGTCGGCGACCGCGAGCAGTTCCGGGGCGGAGTCGGTCACCGCGGCGCGGGCGTGCCGGGCCAGCAGCGGCGGGAGCACGCCGTCGACCTGCTCCGAGAGCTCGGCGAGGCGCTGCGCGACGGTGCGCCGGCCGCCGTCGGAGCAGGTCGGCCCCACCGGCGCGCCGGCCTGGTCCAGCCGGACCAGATCGTGCAGGACGTGCACCTCGTGCCCGGCGAAGCCGTCCGCGCGCAGCCGGTCCACCAGGTCGTTGAGCTGCTTCACCGCGCCCGGCAGGTCGCCCGAGGCGGCGAGCACCGCGCCACGGGCCTGCTCCAGCCACGGGTAGAGCACCGCCATGCCCGGCGCGTGGGTGCGGTCCGCCTCGGCCATCGCCTCGGTGGCCTGCGCCGCGTCGCCGCGCAACGCCGCCGCCTGGGCCCGCTCGGCCTGGGCGATACCGGCGTAGACCCGGCTGGTCGCCAGCACCGCGCAGGCGCCCAGCGAGGTCCGCATCGCCGCGTCGCTCTGCCCGCGCAGCCGGGCCGCGTACGCCTGGAGGATGCCCAGGTATCCGGTGCCCAACCGGAAGTCGCCCGCCCCCGCGAGGTCGGCGAACTCGTCGGCGACGATCGCGTCGATGCCGGCCAGGTCGCCGGTGAGCATGAGCCGGGTGCCCCGGGCCAACTCCAGGGCCAGTTGCAGGTACGGCATGTCGGTCCGCCAACTGGCCGCCGCGGAGTGCACCTGGGCGATCGCCGTACCGCTGCGGGACAGCTGGCCCTGCGCGGCCTGGACGTACGCGATGGTGCTGCGGGCCAGCTCGCGGGCGGCGACGCTGGCCGCCGGCCGGTCCAGCACCCGCTGGCTGAGCCGCACGGCGGTGGTCGTGTCCAGCCGGTGCAGTCGCATGATCGCCTCGAAGGCGTGCACCCGGGCACGGTCGGCGGAGTCGCGGAGCTGCTCGACCTGCGCGGCGATCTCCTCCACGGTGGACTCCTGGCTCAGCCCCCAGTAGCTCACCATGCCCCGGACGGTCAGCCACCGGCAGAACCGCCGGTCGTCGCCGGGCTCCGGGGTCACCGCGTCCAGCACCTCGATCGCCTCTTCCGGGCGGTCGGCGAACATGAGGATGGTGGCCAGCAGCTCCGCCGCGTCGGAGCCGCCGTCGGCGTTCAGCGCCGCGCGGGCCAGCCGGGTCGCCAGCGGCACGTCGTAGCGGGTGAACGCCTGCACCGCGGCGTCCACCAGCAGGGCCGGGTCCTGTGCGGTGCCCGAGTCGAGCCGCCACACCGCCACCCGCAACAGGTCGTCGCGGCGGCGCTTGCCGACCCGCTCCAGCAGCTCCGCGAGGTGGGCCTGGAGCCGCCGGGTCCGGCTGACGGGGCAGCGGCGGCGCATCACCTCGCCGTAGAGCGGGTGGGCCAACCGGACGTTGGTCCGCCGGTCGTGCTGCACCACGGTGATCAGCCCACGTTCCTCGGCGGTCTCCACGTCGGTCGGATGGGCGGCCTGGTTGAGCAGGGACAGGCCCAGGGGCTCGCCGAAGGCGACCAGCTCGACGACCGCGCGGACGCCGTCGGTGAGCTTGCCGACCCGCGTGTCGATCAGATCGGTCAGGTTGGGCGCCAGCTCCAGGCGGCCCGTCCACTTCCAGATGCCGTAGGTGCGCTTGAGCTCCGCGCTGCCGCTGGCGGCGTGCACCAGCTCCCGCAGCAGCAGGGGGTTGCCGGCCGACAGCCGGCCGAGCCGGTCGGCGGAGCCGGCGTCCACCGGGCCGCCCAGGATCGCCGCCAGCAGGCCGGCGGTGTCCGCCGGTGGCATCGGGGGCAGCTCGACGTGCTCGACCAGGTCGTCGGTCCAGAGTGCACGGATCGGCATCGGGATCTGCTCGCCGTCGCGCAGTGTGCCGAGCACGGTGGCGTTCTCCGAGCGGGCGACCAGGTGCACCAGCGCCGCCGAGGGTGGGTCGAGCAGGTGCGCGTCGTCGATGGCGAGCACGATCCGCCGGCCCGCGGCCTGCTGCTGCAGCACGTCCAGCGCCCACCGCAGGATGCCGGCGGGCGAGAGGCCCTGCGGCTGCTCGGCGGGGAGGACCTGCACCAGCCCGCCGAACGGCAGCGCGGCGGTGGTGGCGCTGGCCGCGATGGACCAGATCGCGTACCGGTCGGTGGGCAGTGTGCTGACGCCCTCGCGCAGCAGCCGGCTCTTGCCGATGCCCGCGCTGCCGCTGAAGAAGAGCCCTCGGCCAGCCTCGCCCGTCACTGCCGCCAACAGGCGGTTGAGCTCGTCGGTTCGGCCGACGAACTGCCATCGACTCATTTGCGCAGCATATCCATCGAAACCTGTCCGCGCCCGTACCGTCACGCACCGAAGTTGAGTAGCCTCGTCGTTACCGCTGAGTATTCGAGGTGTTCGGCCCGGTCACCGGCCCGCCCGTACTCTTCCGACATCCGGGTTCGTCACCGGAATTTCCACGCGACCGGCGCGCCGGTCGCCTGCTACGGGAGGCCACCTGATGAAGCAGGGCCCTCTCCCCTCGGTCGACTCGTCGGGCGACATGGCCGGCCACGCTGACCTGCCGCGCTGCGGCCCGTTACCGACCCGGGTCGGGGTCACCGGCCCCGGTCCGGAGGAGCCGCTCGGCGTGGTCGCCGTCGGCCCGGCCGGCGCCGAGCGGCGCGGGGTGCTCGCCACCCTGCTCGGGCTCGACCCGGTCATGCTGACCGTGCCGTCAGGCAGCTGGTTGGTGGTGCGACACGCCAAGGCGCCCACCCGGGCGGCGTACGTGCCGGGCTACCGCCAGCCGCACTCGTACGGCGCCGACCGGGACGCCGCCGGCCCGGCGCTGGCCCGCCCGCCCCGGCGGGTCGAGCTGAGCGTGCCCGAGCCACTGTTGCGGCACTTCACCCTGGTCGACACGCCGGACACCGGCACGCTCGGCGTCGCCGGCGGCCGCGTGCTGCTCGACGCGGTCGGTCGGGCCGGCGCGCTGCTCTTCGTGATCGCGGCCGACCAGGCGTTCACCGCCGCGGAGCTCAACCTGCTCGCCGAGGTGGCCGCCGCCCCGGTGAACGTCGTCTTCGCGGTCACCCCCGGCGCGGCGGGCTGGGCTCCACTGGCCGACGGCGTGGCGACGACGGAGGGCACGGGGGCGTCCGTCCCGCCGCCAGGCGGTGTGCGTGAAGAGGTGGACCCGGTCGCGGTGACGGTGGAGGCGCACCGCGCGGCGCTGCTGGCCGCCGTGCCGTCCCTGGCCGGTGCGCGGTGGTTCCCGGTCGACGACGCCGAGTCCGCCGCCGACCTGCGCCGGGCGCTGGTGGGTTGGGCGGCGCAGGAGGGGCTCCAGCGGGCCAGCGCCGATCCGCCGGTGCTGCCGGGCCAGCACGACCGGGTGACCGTCGTGGCCGACCCGGGGGACTGGTCCGAGCAGCTCGACCGGCAGACCCGCTCCTGTTCGCAGCGGATCCGCCAGCACCTGGCGTTGGAGTTGGCCAACGCCCACCTGCGGGTCGTTCAGGAGATCGTCTTCGGGGTCGGATGCGCCGGTCTACCGGAACTGCTGGACCGGGAGATGGCGGCGCTGTCCCTGTTGGCCACCGCGCAGTGCGACCAGGCGGTACGAGGCATCCTGGCCAACGCCGCGGCGCGGGTGCTCGGCGCGCCACCGGCCGAGGGCGTGCTCCGCCGGATCGCCACCGCCGTGCAGTACGGCCTCACCGATCACCGGCCCGGCCGCGACCTGGACCGGGTGCTGCTGATCACCAGCACAGCGGGGGTGGCCGGGCTGACCGGCCCGGAGGCGATCGACGCGCTCGACGGCTATCCGAGGGCGTCCCGCGACGAGGTGCTCCCGCCGGTCGCGGTGGCGCTCTCCGGCGGCTGCTGGCAGCAGTGGCGTACCCCCGGCAACGACGACCAGAACGCGGCCCGGGCGTGGTCCCAGCGGGCGTTGCGGGAGGTCGAGCTGGGGCTGTCCCGGGAGGTCTCCCGACGGTTCGAGGTGATCCGCCTCTCGCTGGGCGCGGTGCTCTCCGATGCAGTCGATCACGGCATCCTGCTCGCCTGACGGCGTGCCTGCGTCCTGCCCCGGCTCCGTGTGGCGCCTCGCGTCCGCTGGCGTCCGGGCCGAGGCCGGAGCGGCCGGTTTGGGTGATCCTCGCCAGGCCGGCGTTCCGGTTCCTCGGTTCCGGGAAAGCGGTGGCACGATGGGGGGCATGGCGGCTCCGCAGGTTGCACCGGTCGAGACGCCGGACACTCACGAGGTTCCGGCGTCCGACCGGCAGTGGGTGACGATCGTGTGGGACGACCCGGTCAACCTGATGACGTACGTGACCTGGGTCTTCCAGAAGCTCTTCGGCTACAGCCGGGAGAGGGCCGAGCAGCTCATGCTGGACGTGCACCACAAGGGGCGCGCCGTGGTCTCCACCGGTGCCCGGGAACGGATGGAGCACGACGCGTCGCAGCTGCACGCGTACGGGCTGTGGGCGACGGTGGACCGCTCGTGAGTATGTTCCGTCGCCAGGCCGGCCGCTATGTCGCCACCTTGGCCGTGGACGAGGTGCGGGTGCTGCGCAAGGTCGCCTCCGAGGTGGTCGGCCTGCTCACCGACGGCTTCGACCACAGCGACCCGGTCGTCGACCGGCTCTTCCCGGCGGTCTACCCCGAGGATTCGGCCGGCTCCGCCGAGTTCCGCCGCTACACCGAGGGTGATCTGAAGACCGCGAAGATCGATCAGGCGGGGGCCATCCTGGCGGCGCTGCCTGACGAGGCGGGCGGCGAGGTGCGGCTGGACGCCGAGGCGGCCGAGGCGTGGCTGCGGGCGCTGAACGACGCCCGGCTGGCGATGGGCGTCCGGCTGGAGATCAAGGACGGCACGGACCTGGGCGAGGAGCTGGACGACGCGGTGGCCGAGGATGCGTCCTCCAGCCGGGTGTTCCAGCTGTCGGTCTACGCGTACCTCGGATATCTACAGGAGTCGCTGCTCAACGCCTTGATCGACTAGGGGTGACCGGCACCACTTCAGGCCGGTACCCGCCAGGCGTTAGGCTGGTGCACGTGCTGAGCATCGACCGGTCGATCATCGACGCGATCGTCGCCCACGCGCGCCGGGACCACCCAGACGAGGCGTGCGGCGTGGTCGCCGGTCCCGTCGGCAGCGACACCCCGACCCGGCACATCCCGATGGACAACGCCGCGCGGTCGATGACCTTCTACGAGTTCGACTCGATGGAGCACCTGCGGGTGTGGCGGGAGATGGACGACCGGGACGAGGAGCCCGTCATCATCTACCACTCGCACACCGCCACCGAGGCGTACCCGTCGCGGACGGACGTCTCCTTCGCCGGCGAGCCCGGCGCGCACTACCTGCTCGTCTCGACCCGTGAGCCCGACTCGGAGGAGATCCGGTCGTTCCGGATCGTCGACGGTGTGGTCACCGAGGAGCCGGTTCGGGTGGTGGAGGCCGGGGTCGACCCGCACGCCGTCCAGTCCTACATGTTCGGGCAGAGCCCGGCGACGGTCGACTACGAGTGTTCCGGCCGCTGACCCGTCAGCGTCCGCACCCGTTCCGTCCCGTCACCGTTGGCACACCCGAATGAGGAGCACGACATCATGGCCATCGAGGTTCGCATCCCCACCATCCTGCGCAGCTACACCGGCGGCGCCAAGGTCGTCGAAGGTTCCGGCGACACCCTGAACGACCTGCTCACCGACCTGGACTCCCGGCACGCCGGGCTGCGTGGCCGGCTGGTCACCGACGCCGGCGCGCTGCACCGCTTCGTCAACGTCTACGTCAACGACGAGGACGTCCGCTTCCTCGGCGCGTTGGACGCGAAGCTCTCCGACGGCGACAGCATCACCATCCTGCCGGCAGTGGCCGGCGGTGCGTTCGGCTTCGCGGCGGCGGCGGCGATCAGCCAGCACAGCGCCGCTGCCGTTCGCCAGCAGACTGCGACGGCGGCAGCGGGCGGCGCCGTCGCCGCCCGCTGAGGGCGGCCGCCATGGCGCGGTACGACAGCCTGCTCGACGCCTGCGGGGGCACGCCGCTCGTCGGCCTGCCCCGGCTCTCCCCGACGGTGCCCGACGGCGCGCCGCCGGTGCGGCTCTGGGCCAAGCTGGAGGACCGGAACCCGACGGGCAGCATCAAGGACCGGGCCGCGCTGTTCATGGTCCGTGGGGCGGAGGAGGCGGGCCGACTCCGGACGGGTGACACCATCCTCGAGCCGACCAGCGGCAACACGGGCATCTCGTTGGCGATGGTGGCCAAGCTGCGCGGCTACCGGCTGGTCTGCGTGATGCCCGAGAACGTCTCGACCGAGCGGGTCCAGCTGCTCCGGATGTACGGCGCCGAGATCATCTTCTCGCCGGCGGCGGGTGGCTCCAACCAGGCCGTCGCCACCGCGAAGCAGATCGCCGCCGAGCACCCCGACTGGGTGATGCTCTACCAGTACGGCAACGAGGCCAACGCGCGGGCGCACTACGAGACGACCGGGCCGGAGCTGCTGCACGACCTGCCCACCATCACGCACTTCGTGGCCGGGCTGGGCACCACCGGCACCCTGATGGGCACCGGGCGCTACCTGCGGGAGAAGGTCGACGGCATCCAGGTCGTGGCCGCCGAGCCGCGCTACGGCGAGCTGGTCTACGGCCTGCGCAACATCGACGAGGGGTACGTGCCGGAGCTCTACGACGCCTCGGTGCTCTCCCGGCGCTTCTCGGTCGGCACGCGGGACGCGGTGCTGCGTACCCGGCAGCTCGTCGACGTGGAGGGCATCTTCGCCGGTTTCTCCACCGGCGCGATCCTGCACGCCGCGCTCGCGGTGGCGCACGAGGCGGTCCGCGACGGCCGCCGGGCCGACGTGGCGTTCGTGGTCTGCGACGGCGGCTGGAAATACCTGTCCACCGGCGCGTACGGCGGGACGCTGGCCGACGCCGAGGACGCCCTGGAGGGTCAGCTCTGGGCCTGACGGGCAGGGGTCTTCGGGTGCGGGCCGTCGATGCACGTGTCGACGGCCCGTACGCTGCCCGACACACTGTGAGCCGGTGTCACGTTCGTGACAACTTCCATTGGATGATTCTTGCTGCGGCGTGTCCCGGCGTAGGCTGCGCAGCGTGGCGTACGCGTCGGTAGAGATCATGGCCGAGACGACGGCCGGCATGAGTGCTACTGACAGTGACAGCGAGACGACTCGATGCGACTGACTGTCCTGGGGTGCGCCGGCAGTTTCCCCGGCCCGGAGTCGCCGTGCTCGGCCTACCTGGTGGAGGCCGACGGCTTCCGGCTCCTGGTCGACTTCGGCACGGGCTCGCTGTCGAGTCTCCAGCGGTACGCGGGGCTGCACGCCCCGGACGCGATCCTGTTGACCCACCTGCACTGCGACCACATCCTCGACGCCGTGTCGTACGTGGTGGTCCGCCGTTACGCCCCGGACGGCCCCTACCCGGCGCTGCCGGTGTACGCGCCCTCCGGCGCCCCGGACCGGCTCAGCGCCGCGTACGGCGACGACAGCACCGTCGAGGACGTCTACCAGTTCTACGCGCTCCAACCGGGCACCTTCCCGATCGGGCCGTTCACGGTCACCGTCGACCGGGTCAACCACCCCGTCGAGACGTACGGCGTGCGGCTGGAGCACGGCGGGCGGTCCCTCTGCTACTCCTCGGACACCGCGCCCTGTGACGCGCTGCTGCGACTGGCCCAGAACGCCGACGTCTTCCTCTGCGAGGCCAGCTATCTCGACGGCGCGGACAACCCACCGGACCTGCACCTGACCGGCCGGGAGGCCGGTGAGACGGCGACCAAGGCCGTGGTGGGCCGGTTGCTGCTCACGCACCTGGTGGCCGCCTGGGGCAGCGAGGCGCACACGCTGGAGTCGGCCGCCGCCGCGTACACCGGGCCGCTCGAGGTGGTCCGGGCCGGCGCCAGCTACGACGTCTGACCCACCTCGTCCTGGTCGACCGCGGTCGCCGGATTCCTCCGGGTGCACGACGCGGAGTCCGGTCGGGGCACCCGGGGGCGGGTGGATCACCGCACCGCATAGGGTGCAGGGATGGCGCGACCTGACGGGCGAGGGCCCGATCAACTTCGACCGGTGACCCTGACCCGAGGCTGGAGCACGCATCCGGAGGGCTCGGTGCTCGTCGAGTTCGGCGATACCCGGGTGCTCTGCACGGCGAGCGTCACCGAGGGGGTGCCCCGCTGGCGCAAGGGCTCCGGGCTCGGTTGGGTGACCGCCGAGTACGCGATGCTGCCCCGGGCCACCAACACCCGCTCCGACCGCGAGAGCGTCAAGGGCCGGGTCGGTGGCCGTACCCACGAGATCTCCCGGCTGATCGGCCGCAGCCTGCGCGCCTGCATCGACCTGAAGGCGCTCGGCGAGAACTCGGTGGTGCTCGACTGCGACGTGCTCCAGGCCGACGGTGGCACCCGGACCGCCGCGATCACCGGCGCGTACGTGGCGTTGCACGACGCGGTGGACTGGCTGGCCGCCCGCAAGGCGTTGGCCGGCAAGCCGGACAGGGTGATGCACCGCTCGGTGGCCGCGGTCAGCGTGGGGATCATCGCCGGCGAGGCGCGGCTCGACCTCTGCTACGAGGAGGACGTGGCCGCCGAGGTGGACATGAACGTGGTCTGCACCGGTGCCGGCGACTTCGTCGAGGTGCAGGGCACCGGCGAGGCGGGTGTGTTCGCCCGGGAGCAGCTCGACAGCCTCCTCGACCTGGCCGTCGCCGGCTGCGCCGAGTTGGCCGAAGCCCAGCGGAAGGCACTGTCATGAACAAGGTCCTGCTCGCGACCCGCAACCGTAAGAAGCTGGTGGAACTCCAGCGGATCCTGGACGGCGCGCTCGGCGCGCACCGGATCGCCCTGCTCGGGCTCGACGACGTCGAGCAGTACGAAGAACTGCCGGAGACCGGCCTGACCTTCGGCGAGAACGCGCTGATCAAGGCGCGGGAGGGCTTCCGGCGTACCGGGCTGCCGACCATCGCCGACGACTCCGGGCTGGCGGTGGACGCGCTCAACGGGATGCCGGGGGTGTTCAGCGCCCGCTGGTCCGGCCGGCACGGCGACGACCGCGCCAACCTCCAGCTGGTGCTGGACCAGATCGCCGACGTGCCCGACGAGCAGCGGGCCGCGTCCTTCGTCTGCACGGTGGCGCTGGTGCTGCCCGGCGGCAAGGAGCACCTGGTCGACGGCCGGCAGTCCGGCCAGGTGCTGCGCGCTCCGCGTGGCGACGGCGGCTTCGGCTACGACCCGATCTTCCTGGGCGACGGGCAGGAGCGGACCAACGCCGAGCTGACCCCGGCGGAGAAGGACGCGATCAGTCACCGCGGCAAGGCGCTGCGCGAGTTGGCCAAGCTGGTCGCCAAGGTGCTGCCGCCCGCCGCCTGACCCGCGGCGGACGACAGCGACCCGGCGGAGGTCAGCTCAGCGGGCCGACCTCCCGTTCGATGGCGGCGCGCAGCTCCGGGCCGGCCAGCACCGCGCGGGCCGCCTCCATCACCGGAGCGAGGAACATGTCGGGGCCGGGCGCACCGGCCGACCCGGTCAGCGCGGCGACCGCGGCCTGGCCGGCCGGCGACGGCACCAGCGGCGCGCGGAGCTGGAGGCCGCGGACCGCGGCCAGCAGCTCGACCGCGAGCACGCTGGACAGGTTGTCCAGCACCGTGCGCAGCTTCTTGGCCGCCGCCCAGCCCATCGACACGTGGTCCTCCTGCATCCCGCTGGTGGGCAGCGAGTCCACCGAGGCGGGCGCGGCGAGCCGGCGATTCTCCGCGACGATCCCGGCCGCCGTGTACTGGGCGATCATCAGCCCGGAGTTGACGCCCGCGTCGGGGGTGAGGAACGCCGGCAGGTCCCGGGACCGCGCGACGTCCAGCAGCCGGTCCACCCGCCGCTCGGCGATCGCACCCACCTCCGCGGCGGCGATGGCCAGGAAGTCGGCGGCGAAGCCGAGCGGGGCGCCGTGGAAGTTCCCGGTCGACTCGACCCGGCCGTCCGGCAGCACGACCGGGTTGTCCACCACCGACACCAGCTCGCGGCCCGCGACCGTTCGCGCGAACTCCAGCGTGTCCCGGGCGGCCCCGGCGACCTGCGGCGCGCAGCGCATCGAGTACGCGTCCTGCACCGCGTGCGCCAGGTCGTCGCGGTGCGAGTCCATCACCCGGGAGTCCTGCAGCAGGCGGTGGATGTTCGCCGCCGAGGCCGCCTGACCCGGGTGCGGGCGGATGGCGTGCAGCTCGGGCAGGAAGGGCCGCTCGGAGCCGAGCATCGCCTCGATGCCCAGCGCGGCGGTCACGTCGGCCATGGTGAAGAGGTGCGCGGCGTCGTCGATGGCCATCAGCAGCATGCCGAGCATGCCGTCGGTGCCGTTGATCAGCGCCAGCCCCTCCTTGGCGGCCAGCTCGATCGGCTTGATCCCGGCGGCGGTCAGCACGTCGGCCGCGTCCTGCCGCTCGCCGGCCGGGCCGAGCACCCAGCCCTCGCCGAGCAGCACGAGCGCGCAGTGGGCCAGCGGCGCCAGGTCACCGGAGGCGCCCAGCGAGCCGTGCTCGGGCACCCACGGGGTGATGTCGTTGTTGAGCAGGTCGAGCAGCGCCTCGGCGACCAGCGGGCGGACCCCGGAGTGGCCCAGCGCGAGCGAGCGGACCCGCAGCAGCATCATCGCCCGGACCACCTCGCGCGGCATCGGCGCGCCCACCCCGGCGGCGTGCGAGCGGATCAGCGCGTGCTGGAGTTCGGCCCGGCGCTCCGGGGCGACGAAGGTGTTGGCGAGCGCCCCGAAGCCGGTGGAGACCCCGTAGACGGGGCGGCCGGCCGACTCGATGCCCTCCACGATGGCCCGGCTGGCCGTCATGGCGTCGATGGCGGCCGGGTCGAGGACGACCTTGGCGTTGCCGCGGGCCACGGCGAGCACGTCGGCGGGGGAGACCCCGGTGGGTTGGATGGTCACGGTCGTCATTGCGGCACTCCGTTGAGCAGGACCTGGCGGATCAGTGGGACACCGGGCCGGTAGGCCAGGTGCAGGTACGACGGCGCGTCGAGGACGACCAGGTCGGCCCGGGCGCCGGTGGTGAGCACGCCGATGTCGTCGCGGCGCAGCGCCCGCGCCCCACCGGCGGTCGCCGCCCACAGCGCCTCCGCCGGGGTCATCCGCATCTCGCGGACGGCGAGGGCGATGCAGAACGGCATCGACGACGTGTACGACGAGCCGGGGTTGCAGTCGGTGGCCAGCGCGACGGTGACTCCGGCGTCGAGCAGCCGGCGGGCGTCCGGGTACGGCGAGCGGGTGGAGAACTCGGCGCCGGGCAGGAGGGTCGCCACCGTGCGGGTCCCCGACCCGTCGGTCGTGGCCGTGTCGGCCAGCGCGGTCACGTCGGCGTCGCTCAGGTGGGTGCAGTGGTCGACGCTGGCCGCGCCCAGCTCCACCCCGAGCTGGACGCCCGGGCCGGGGCCGAGCTGGTTGGCGTGCACCCGCACGCCCAGCCCGGCGGCCTGCCCGCACGCCAGGATGGCCCGGGCGTGGTCGACGTCGAAGGCGCCCCGCTCGCAGAACACGTCGACCCACTTCGCGTACGGAGCGGCGGCGGCCAGCATCGGCCCGCAGACCAGCCCGACGTAGTCGTCGGGGCGGTCGGCGTACTCGGCGGGCACCACGTGCGCGCCCAGGAAGGTGGTCTCGGCGCTGGACTCCGCGGCGATCCGCAGCGAGCGGGCCTCGTCGGCGACGGTCAGCCCGTACCCACTCTTGATCTCGATGGTGGTGCTGCCCTGCCGCAGCGCCTCCCCGCGGAGCCGGCGCACGGTGGCGCGCAGCTCGTCGTCGGAGGCGGCCCGGGTAGCGCCGACCGTGGTGCGGATGCCGCCGCCGGTGTACGGCTGGCCGGCCATCCGGGCGGCGAACTCGGCGGCCCGGTCACCGGCGAAGACCAGGTGTGCGTGGCTGTCCACGAAGCCGGGCAGCACGGCCGCGCCACCGGCGTCGACCCGCCGGTCGGCGGCGGGCGCGTACGCCGCCGGCCCGACCCAGGCCACCCGCCCCTCCTCGACGAGCACGGCGGCGTCCCGGCGGATGCCCAGGGGACCCTCGCCGGCGCCGTTGGTGACCAGCTCCCCGATGTTGTCCACCAGCAGGCTGCTCATGCGGGTGTCACCGCCTCGATCGAGGACGACAGTTCGGTCGGCACGTCCACGCTCAGGTGCCTGCCCTCGGCCACCACCACCCGGCCGTCCACCACGACCTGGACGACGTCCGCCGCCCCGGCCGCGAAGAACGCGCCCACCGGAGGCACACCGGCGGTGCGGGCGCTGTCCAGCCGTACCGTCACCAGGTCGGCGCGGGCGCCGACGGCGATCCGCCCGGCGTCGGCCCAGCCCAACGCGGCGTGGCCGGCGGCGCTGGCGGCGCTCAGCAGGTCGGCTGGCGCGAAGTGACCGCGGCGCCGGGTGCGCAGCCGCTCGTCCAGCTCCACCGCCCGCGCCTCCTCGAAGAGGTCGATCACCGCGTGGCTGTCGCTGCCCAGGCTCAACCGGATCCCCGCGTCGGCCATCCGCCGGGCCGGGCCGATCCCGTCGGCGAGGTCCCGTTCGGTGGTCGGGCAGAGGCACACCCCGGTCCGGCTCTCCGCGAGCAGTGCCACGTCGCCGCTGGTCGGGTGGGTGGCGTGCACGGCCGTGGTGTCCGGCCCGAGCACGCCGTGCTCGGCGAGCAGCGCGGTCGGCGTACGCCCGTGCACGGCCCGGCACTCGTCGTTCTCGGCGGGCTGCTCGGAGAGGTGGACGTGCAGCGGCGCCTGCCGGTCCCGGGCCCAGCCGGCCACCGTGTCGAGCTGGTCGGCGGGGACCGCCCGCACCGAGTGCACGGCCGCGCCGACCCGGGCGTGCCCGTCCGTCGGGTGGAACGCCGCCGCCCGCTCGGCCCACCGGGTGGCGTCGCCGTCGCCGAAGCGTCGCTGCGGCCCGGCCAGGGCCCGGCCGTCCACGCTGGCGGTCAGGTAGCAGGTGTCCAGCAGGGTGAGCCGGATCCCGGCGTGCGCGGCGGCCTCGACCAGCGCCGCGCCCATCGCGTTCGGGTCGTCGTAGGCGCCGCCGTCGGGCCGGTGGTGCAGATAGTGGAACTCGCCGACGCAGGTGATCCCGGCCAGCGCCATCTCGGCGTAGACCGCCCGCGCCAGGGCGAGGTACGTGTCCGGGTCCAGGCGGTCCGCGACGGCGTACATCCGGTCCCGCCAGGTCCAGAAGTCGCCCCGGCCGCCGTGGGTACGACCGCGCAGCGCCCGGTGGAAGGCGTGCGAGTGCACATTGGCCAGGCCGGGCAGCGTCAGGCCGGGCAGTCGGGTCGCGTCCCGCAGCACCTCGACCCCGGCGGCCGGGCTTCCGGCCCCGACGAGTGGCGTGCGCGCGGTGATCCGGCCGTCCTCGACCTCGATCAGCACGTCCGGCGTGGGCTCGGCGTACTCGGGCAGCCAGGCGTACTCCGCCAGCCAGCGGGTTGTGGTCATGCCCCTCGCCCCCTTTGGAGCTGAATCGCTTGCGACATCGGCGGCTGGGACGTTCTGGCTGATTCGTTTGCGACATCAGCTCTGAAGGACGGCGGGAAGAACCTGCCACCGCCGCGCCGGCGACCTCGCACACGCGGACGCCGCCGATCCGTACCACCCGGCGACCGGCTCGTCACCACGCTCACCGGCATGTCAGCTCCTCCAGCACGCGGGCCAGCGCCCGCACCCCGGCCGCGCAGTCCTCGTCGGTGGCCGCCTCGGCGGGGGAGTGCGACACCCCGGTCGGGTTGCGCACGAACAGCATCGCGGTCGGCAGGTGCCCGGCGAGCACCCCGGCGTCGTGCCCGGCGCCCGTGGGCAGCACCGGTGCCCCGAGCAGCGTGGCCAGCCGGCCGGAAAGCCCCCCGTCGAAGGCGACCAGCGGGGTCGCCGACTCCTCGGTCACCGTCACCGCCGTACCGTCGCGGCGGGCCCGATCGGCGAGCTTGCCCCGCACGGCGTCGACCAACCCGGCGAGGGTCTCCGGGTCGGCGGCGCGGGCGTCCAACCAGCCGGTCACCTTCGACGGGATGGCGTTGGTGGCGTTCGGCTCGACGGCGACCCGACCCACCGTGGCGTGCGCGCCGCGCAGCCGCGCCTCCTTGTTGGCCGCCAGCACGGTGAACGCGTAGGTGAGCATCGGGTCGCGGCGGTCGGCCATCCGGGTCGTACCCGCGTGGTTGCCCTCGCCGACGACGTCGAAGCGCCAGCGGCCGTGCGGCCAGATCGCGCTGGCCACCGCGACCGGCGCGTCCGTCTCGACCAGCGCGCGGCCCTGCTCCACGTGCAGTTCCACGAAGGCGCCGAACCGGCCCAGCAGATCCGGGCGGGCGCCCGCCGGCCGGTCGCCGAGCGCCTCGGCGAAGCTCACCCCGGCCGCGTCGCGCAGCCCGGCCGCGCGCTCCGCCGGCAGCGCCCCGCTGAGCAGGCGCGACCCCAGGCACGGTACGCCGAAACGCGCCCCCTCCTCCTCGACGAACGCGCCCAGCACCAGCGGCCGCGTCGGGGTGACGCCGGCCGCCCGCAGCTCGTCCACGGCGAGGAACGCGCTGACGATGCCCAGCGGACCGTCGTACGCCCCGCCGTGCGGCACCGAGTCGAAGTGGCTGCCGGTGAGCACCGCGTCCCCGACCTCCGGGTCACCCCAGTGGGCGAACAGGTTGCCGTTGCCGTCCTCGGTGACCGGCATGCCGCGCTCGTCGGCCTGTGACCGGAACCAGGCCCGCAGCTCCAACTCGGGCTCGGTCAACGCGTAGCGCAGGTAGCCGCCACTGCCGGCGTCGCGCCCGACCGGCGCGATCTCGTCCCACAGCTTCCGGAACCGGGCGGCAAGGTCGTCGGTCATGCTCTACTCCCGTTGTTCGCGACTGCGGGGCTCCGCTGCGCTGCGCTCCTCGCGCTCACGCGGCACCCTCCGCCATCGGCACCCGTACCCCGGTCTCCGCCGCGACCTCGCGGGCCCGGTCGTAGCCGGCGTCGACGTGCCGGATGACGCCCATCGCCGGGTCGTTGGTGAGCACCCGCTCGATCTTCTGCCCGGCCAGGGCGGTGCCGTCGGCCACGCAGACCTGGCCGGCGTGGATGGACCGGCCGATGCCCACACCGCCGCCGTGGTGGATGGACACCCAGGAGGCGCCGCTGGCCGTGTTGACCAGCGCGTTGAGCAGCGGCCAGTCGGCGATCGCGTCGGAGCCGTCGGCCATCGCCTCGGTCTCCCGGTACGGGCTGGCCACGCTGCCCGCGTCGAGGTGGTCCCGGCCGATCACGAGCGGGGCGGACAGTTCGCCGGAGGCGACCATCTCGTTGAACCGCACGCCGGCCCTGTCCCGCTCGCCGTAGCCGAGCCAGCAGATCCGGGCCGGCAGGCCCTGGAAGGCGACCCGCTCGCCGGCCAGCCGGATCCACCGGGCCAACGACTCGTTCTCCGGGAACAGGTCCAGGATGGCGCGGTCGGTGGCGGCGATGTCCGCCGGGTCGCCGGAGAGCGCCGCCCACCGGAACGGGCCCCTGCCCTCGGCGAACAGCGGCCGGATGTACGCGGGCACGAAGCCCGGAAAGTCGAAGGCGCGCTCGTAGCCGGCGAGCTGCGCCTCGCCCCGGATCGAGTTGCCGTAGTCGAAGACCTCCGCGCCGGCGTCGAGGAAGCCGACCATCGCCTCCACGTGCCGCGCCATCGACGTCCGGGCACGCTCGGTGAACTCGGCCGGCTTCGCCGCCGCGTACTCCGGGGCGTCGGCCAGCTCCACCCCCACCGGCAGGTACGACAGCGGGTCGTGCGCGCTGGTCTGGTCGGTCACGATGTCGATCTCGACCCCGCGGCTCAACAGCTCCGGGAAGACCTCCGCCGCGTTGCCGACCACGCCGACGGAGAGCGCGCGCCGGTCCCGCCTCGCGGCCAGCACCCGCCGCACCGCGTCGTCCAGCGAGTCGGCCACCTCGTCCAGGTAGCGGTCGTGCACCCGGCGGTCGAGGCGGGTCCGGTCGACGTCCACGATCAGGCAGGCGCCGCCGTTCATGGTGACCGCGAGCGGCTGCGCGCCGCCCATGCCGCCGCAGCCGGCGGTCAGCGTCAGCGTGCCCGCGAGGGTGCCCGCGCTCGATTGCTGCCCGTCGCCGCGGGCGCCGGCGAGCTTCGCGGCGACCGCGGCGAACGTCTCGTAGGTGCCCTGGAGGATGCCCTGGGTGCCGATGTAGATCCAGGAACCGGCCGTCATCTGCCCGTACATCGTCAGGCCGAGCTGCTCCAGCCGGCGGAACTCCGGCCACGTCGCCCAGTCGCCGACCAGGTTGGAGTTGGCGAGGAGCACCCGGGGCGCCCACTCGTGGGTGCGCAGCACGCCGACCGGGCGGCCGGACTGCACGAGCATCGTCTCGTCGTCGCGCAGGTCGGTCAGCGTGCGGACCAGCGCGTGGTACGACGGCCAGTCCCGCGCCGCCTTGCCGGTGCCGCCGTAGACCACCAGGTCGTCGGGACGCTCGGCCACCTCCGGGTCGAGGTTGTTCATCAACATCCGCAGGGCGGCCTCCTGCTGCCACCCACGGGCGGTGAGCTGGCTGCCCCGTGCGGCACGGACGTGCTGGGTCATCTCTGATCTCCTCCGGGTCATCCGAGGAACAACTGACGGCGGGCCGCGGAGGCTTCGAACGCCTCCAGCCGGCGTTGGGTGTCGGCCGGCGCGGCGTCGCAGATCGCCTGCAACAGCACCATGGCCAGGGTCATCGGGGCGGTGTGCAGGTCGAAGACGAGCCGGGCGCCGACCGCGGCGGGCAGCACCACGTCGGCGTGCTCGGTGGCCGGGCTGACCGGCGAGTCGGTGATCGCCACCACGGTCAACCCGGCGGCGCGCGCGTCCCGCAACGCGTCCAGGGTCTCCCGGGGGTAGCGGGGCAGCACGAAGGCGAGCAGCGCGCCCGCGCCGGCCTCGGCGGCCTGCTCCAGGCGGTCGGTGAGCAGGCTGCCGCCGTCGTCGAGCACCCGGACGTCCGGGTGCACCTTGGCGGCGAAGTAGGCGAAGTACGCGGCCAGCGGCGCGGCGGCGCGCAGGCCGAGCACCGGCAGCGGACGGCTGGCGGCGAGCAGCCGACCGACCTCGGCGACCCGGTCCCGGTCGGCGAGCTGACCGGCGAGCCGGTCCAGGTTGCCCATCTCGGCGCGTACCGCCTGCTGGAGCTCGTTGCCGGCGTCCGCCGGTCCGCCGGGCGCGGAGGCGGTGAGGTCGCGCAGGCGGCGGCGCAGCGCCGGGTAGCCGTCGTGGCCGAGCGCGACGGCGAACCGGGTGACCGACGGCTGGCTGACCCCGGCCAGCTCGGCGACCTCGGCCGCGGACAGGTAGGCCACGCCGGGGGCGTGCTGCACGAGGCAGTGCGCGATCCGGCGCTGGGTCGGGGTGAGCCGGACCCCCTGGAACAGGTCGAGCACCCGCTCGGTGGGCGCGGCGACGCCTCCTTCATTCACGCCGTGACTTTATGCATAAAAACTTTCAGAGGGCAACCATCGGGTGGTGCTTTGCCCGACCACGGTGGGAAGCCGGCCGAGCGCGGCCTCTGTAGTATCCGCACGGCGGTTGAGCGGAGGAGTGCGGATGCAGCCAGATGGCCCTTACAGGTTCACCCATGTGCTGGGCGGGTGTCAGGTAGGTAAGGCCTGGGCTGCCATCGACGGGCAGGGCCGGCTGGTCACGGTCGCCGTCCTCGACGCGACCGTGGCGGCCAACCAGACCTGGCGGGAGGCTTTCACCGCCACCGCCAACGCGTTGGCGCAGACACCGGGCGGTCAGCAGTTCGCGTACGCGGACTTCGGCGCCGACGCGCCGTGGGTCGCCTATCCGGCGGAGGTCGGCCCGGGGGCGGAGAAACTGTTCCGCGCACTGGGTCAGGACTACCAGCCGGTCCAGGGAACGATCGCGGGACCGTCGCCTGCCCCCGGCCCCGCCGCCCCGGTCTCCGTGCCGCAGCAGCAGGTCTCCGCGCCGCCTCAGCCCGTCTCGGGTGCGCCGCAGATCTCCGCGCCGCCGTACGCGCCGTGGGCTCTGCACGGTGACCCGATCCCGGTGCAGCCGATCTCCGCCGCGCCCCACCCGGTCTCCGGCGCCGGTTCCGGTTCCGGAGGGGCAATCCCCGCCGCCGACACGGCGTCTCCTCCTGATACCCCCGGGCCCTCCACCGACGTCACTACCGTCGATCCGTTCGCCGCCCCCGTCCGGCGAATCCAACCCTCGCCACCGCCACAGCGGCGTACGGGGCTCTGGGTCGGTACCGCCGCCGTGGCACTCGCCGTCGCCCTGGCCACCGGGGCCACCGTGTGGGCAGTCGTCGGTGACGACGCCCCCGCGGGCCCGCAGACCCTGCCCACGACAGCCGGCACGACCGCCTTCCCGACCTCCCCGGCAGTCAACCCCGGGCTCAAGCCGTGGGCCCAGGCCGCGCCGTACAGTCCCGAGGAACGCGCGCTCGCCATCGCCGCACCGTCGATGGTGTTCGTCGAGGCCGTCTTCACCGGCACCCTGCGGGAGGCGAAGTCCAACGTCCCGCTGAGCGTCACGCCGGTCACCTTCAAGCGGCGTTGCAGCGGCTTCGTGGTGAACCCGGACGGACACATGGTCACCAACGGTCAATGTGTCCGCCCGTCGGCCGACGCCGCCCGGGAGCGGGCCCTCTACACGCTGGGCCGGATCCTCATCGAGCAGAAGAAGCTGGCCGCCACCGGGTTGGACGAGTACGTTCGCACCAAGCTGAGCACCACCGTGTTCACCGGGGCTGAGCCAGGCTCCGAGCCCACCAGCCAGGTGTTCAGCCAGTTCAATGTGGCGCGGGGCGATCTCACCGCGAGCCCCGCCATCCCCGGCCAGGTGGTACGTGTCCTCGATCCCGACGCCGGAAACCTCGCGCTGGTCAAGCTGACCCAGCCCAACCTCCCAGCGGTGGAGCTGGCCAGCGGCGGTGCGCCGGGCCCGGGTGCCGCGCTACTGGTGATGGGTTACCGGACCACCGACGCGGACTTCCGGGCGGCGACCTACACCGTGGAGAGCAAGCCGGCCCAGGTCGCCGGCACGGCCAACCAGGGCTCGGTCAGCGTGTCCCGACTCAATGACGACGTCGGCATCTATTCGACCGGCGGCGTCGCGTTGGACACCGCCGGTCGGGTGGTCGGCGTGTTGGACAACGACCGGGCGGCCAACGGTGGGGCGAACCGCGCGTTGGTGCCGGTCGCGGTGGTCACCGGGCTGCTCGCCGATGCTGGCACCGCCAGCAGTCTCGCTGACACGGACGGGGTGTACCGGGACGGGCTGGACGCGTTCTTCGCCGGCCGGAACGGTGACGCCATCGCCAGCTTCGATCGGGTCGCGTCGGCTTCGCCGGTCAATCTGCTGGCGCAGGCGTACCGGCAGAACGCAGTGGACCGCGCTCGGCTCGCGGGCGAGTCGGGCGGCGTGTCCCGGCTTCCGCTGGCGTTGCTCGCGGGTCTCGGTGGCGCGCTGTTGGTCGGGCTCGTCGTTCTCGTGGTAGTGCTCATTCGGCGCCGGCCCCGGTACTGACCGGGCCGGGACCGCTTGGTCAAGCGCGGTCATCGGGTGGAGTCGTCTCGTCCCCATGCATCACGTGGGTGGCGGCGTGCCTTGAGCGCGGCGGCCACGGTGACCGCCACGTAGACCGTGGCCGCCGGGGCGAGCCACGGTCGGGGCAGGACGACGTCGCGCAGCCAGGAGGAGGGAACGGAGGCCCGGACCCCGTTGTGGCTGGCGCGCAGCATCGTGTTGCCTGCGCGGACCCGGGCCAGGGTGCGGAGCAGGTCGCGGGTGCGACGCGGCGCCTGGACGTATGAGGTGGCGTCGACCACCTCCTGCTTCTCGGCCGACGAGAACTGCGAATCCAGGAAGAGATCGTCGGCGATTTGCTCGGGGAAGCGGTCGAACCGCTGGTGGCCGGCCGCCGAGATGGCTATGGCACCACGGCCGAAGAGCGCGTCGGCGAAGATTGGAAGCCGGGTGTTGATGGCGTAGTACGCGTGCACCGCCAACGGCCGGCCCCGGGTCACCATGTGTCGGCGGGGCATGACCGCCAGCGGTGGGGAGTCGCCCTCGGTCAGCGTTGCGGCCATCCGGTGCAGTGCGCCCGGAGTCAGCACCACGTCGGCGTCGAGGTAGACCCGGGGAAAGCCGCGGGCGGCAGCGTCACCCACGTTCAGCGCGTTGGCCTTGCCCGCCTCGGCCAACTCGATGACCCGTACACCCGGTCGCTCGCCGGCGACCCGAGCGGTGTCGTCGGTGCAGCCGTTCGCCACCACCACGATGTCCAGGTCCTCCGGCCCGGCGTCAGCGATCAGCGCGTCAAGGCAACCGCCAATGACCCGCGCCTCGTTGTGCGCGGCGATCACCACAGAGATCATCGAAATGTCGCACCGTTCCACAGTCGAGGCAGGTTGGCTCGGTCGGCCATGCCCGGCTGACGGGGCATGGCGGATGGCGTGCCACACGAGGTTGGGCGGCGCCGGCGGTCAAGCCTGCCGCATGGGGCCTCGCGGCCGCAAGATGGGCTTGAAACGATCCGATTAAGTGAATCGGAAATGTCGGTCCAACACGGCCGACATCGCGATTCGAGCGATGTGTCTGCCCGATCACCGGGCCCCTGAGAACCGTTCCGCGCTGGTATCGTCCTCGTGATTCTGAGGCCGGGCGACGGGTGAGCAATGTGGAGTTCATTTTCGACATTCGGCTCAGTCTCCGCCCAGCGGCGGTTTCGCCGGCCACGGATCAATGGTCGGGGACGGCACCGGCCGGAGCGGCGGCGTGCCCAGGACGCCGGGCTGCCGCCCGCGGCGGACACTGATGAGGAGACACACCCGCAATGGGAACCATGACCACTCCGGCCCGAGGACCACGGCCAGAGGTGGGGCACTGGGGCATGCCGACGTCCCGCCACGAGCGGACCGCCACACACCTGGCGACCGCGGCCCTGGCCCTCGTCGCGGTGAAGCCGCTGCTCGACATCGGGGAGAAGGACGCCGGTGGCGGGATCGACCTGGGCGTCGTGCTCACCGCCATCGGGGCCGCGCTGATGATCGCCGCATTCGGACTGGTCGCCCTCGGTGCTCGCCGGATGCCGCCCCGGCCACTGCTTCTGATGGCGGGTGGGCTGGCCTTGCTGCTGGTCATGTCGGCGGTCAGCTACCTGCTCGTCGGTGCCCGTGATGACCTGCTGGACCTTTTCAACGTCCGGCGCTACCCGATCTACGGCGCGCACGTGGAACCCACCCAGGCCATTCCCGCCGAGGCCCTGCGCCTGATCGTCGGCTTCGCCCCGATCGCGCTCCTCGGCCTGATGCTGATGCGCCGGTCCTTCATCTCCTCACGGCGGATCGCCCTGGTGGCCGGGGTGGTGCTGCTGGGCGCGGTAGTCCACTGTGTGCTGGCCTGGCTTCAGGTCGCCGGCGTCATTCCGTACTCGTTCTACTTCGAGTTGGCCAACTGGCAGAAGATCGGGCGTGCCTCGGGGGGCTATTACCACCCGATGTCGCTCGGCCGCCTGCTCATCTTCTCCGTGTTCCTGATCTACGTGCTGAAAGACCGACTGTGGGTTCCCGCCGCCGTGCGGTACGCGTTGGTCGGTCTGTTCGTGGCCACCGGAGCCGTGTCACTGCACCGCTTCACGATCGTCTGCCTGGTCGTCATCGTGGCGGCGTTCGAGGCGCGGAGGGTACGTGACCTGATCGCGTCCCGCCGAGCCGGTGGCCGAGTGGACCGCCGATCGGCGCTGCTGGGGGGCGGCGCCGTCGCCGCCGTCGCCGCCGTCGTCGGTGGGCTCTGGGGCGGGGCCATCTGGGAACGCGTGCGGGTCGCCCTCACCGAGGTTGGGTCGCTCGACGTCCGCTCCGACACCTTCATGCACGGCCGAGGCGCGATCTGGAACGACGTGGCGGACATCCTCGGCCGGTCATCGTTGGACGTCTGGCTGTTCGGCTTCGGATACGAGCCCTGGGACATGCACAACGACTGGCTCCGGGTGATGGTCATCTGGGGGCTGGTCGGTGTTGTCCTGACCGGTGCGATTCTCGTCGGTCTGTACCGTGTCGTCCGTGCGTCGGTCGGTCGGTCAGGTCGACTGGCGCTGGTGGTGCTCTTTGCCACGCTCGTCATCTTCGGGCTCACCCAGAAGCCCCTGGCGTACCCGTACTTTCTCTGGCTCTTCTTCCTCGGTGCGATGGCGGTGCTCGCCGTCGACGCGGACGCCGACGACGGCGACCGGCCGGAGCGGGCCGTGGCGCGACCCGAGGGCGAGTCGGTGGCGGGGGACGGGACGATCCGGTGAATCCCTCCCTCCCTGTTCCCGTCCGCGGGGAGCACCCCCGCCCGCCGCGCCAGGGCGGCCAGGTCGTGGAGCCCACAGACCGGGCCGTGACGGACGCCGTCACCACGCCGGTCGTCCGGCCGACCTTCTCGGTTTGCATCGTGGTCCGTGACCGGGCCACTCTGCTCGTCAACGCGGTGTGCAGCGTGTTGGGCAACACCTTCCAGGACTTCGAGCTCGTCATCGTCGACGACGGCTCGCAGGTTCCGGTGAGCCAGGTGATCGAGGAGGCTGGGCTCGCGTCGGATCGCCGGGTCAGGGTGGTGAGCCAGCCACCCACCGGCATCGCGGAGGCCCGCAACCTCGGGCTGCGGGTGGCGGTCGGCCGCTACGTCACGGTGCTCGACTCGGACGACGAGCTCACCCCCGATGCCTTGTCCCGACTGCACCACCTGCTCACCACCGCCGGGCGGAGCTGGGTGTACGCCGACTACACCGAGATCACCCGAGGTGGGGCCCGTCTCATCCGGCTTCCCGAGTACGCCTCGGCCGGCCGGATGCTGCTGGGCGTACTGACCCGCCCTCGCCTGCCGTTCAAGCACTCCGGCACGACGATCGACCGGCGGGTGCTGGACACCATCGGCGGGTACGACGAGAGCTTCCGGCTCTTCGAGGACGTCGAGTTGATGCTGCGGGCGCTTCGGTCCGGCGTGCACCCCTGTCACCTCGACCACCCGATCGTGCGGTTCCAGCGCCACGACGACAACGTCACCCGGGGTCGGCTCGGTGGACTGGTCTTCTGGTTCCGGCTGATCGACATGTACCGGCCGTCCCGGTTCCCCGGGGTGGGTCTCAGTATCAAGGCGCTACGAGCGCTGAGTGAGACGGGCAAGTGGCTTGTCACCCGCATCCGTTGACCTCGACCCCACCTCCCCGGCGCCCCCGGCATCCCCGCCGAGGCGGGTGATCCGGGTCCTGATCCACCTGAGCATGCTGGGCCTGAGCCAGGTGGGCGTCACCGTTGCCGCCTTCGCCACGCAGATCCTGCTGGCCCGCAGTCTGCCCCAGGCCGCGTTCGGGACGTTCACCGCGGCACTCGCGCTGGTGTCGTTGACCGCGCCGCTGGCGGTCTTCGGCGTCTCCGAGCTGTGGTTGCAGCGGTTCGGGCAGGAGGGAGAGCGAGCCTACCGCTGGGTGGGTCCCTCGCTGCGGTTGGTGGTGACCGCGTGTGCCCTGCTCGTCGTCGGCACGCTGGCGTGGAGTCTCGCCGAGTGGCCGGACGCCACCGGGGCCGGGGTGCGCGCGCTGCTGGCCAGCGTCATCGTCGCGCAGGCCGCTCTGGCGCTTGTCGCGTCGGTGCAGCAACTGCGCGGCGCGTACGCCGGGCTGTCCGCACTCCAGGTCGCGCCGCACCTGGGCCGGGTGCTGGTGGTGCTGGCCGTCTGGGCGTTCGGGTTCTCGGTGGTGACCGCAGCCGCCGGTTACGCCGTGGTGGCCCTGCTGACGGTGCTGGCCTGCGTGGTCGTCATGCGGCCCTTCGTCCGGGGTGTCATGTCGCTGGAAGGGCACCGCCCTGCGGCACTCGCGTCGCCGCCCGCGCCCGTGGTGCCGGTCACCCGGGTCGCCCGGGCCGCCACCCCGTTCGTGCTGGGCAACGTCTTCTATCTGCTCGGCATCTATCTGGGCGTCGTGGTGGTGGCCGAGGTGCGGGGCCCGGCGGCGGCGGCCGTGCTGTCCGTGCCCATGTCCGTGCTGACCGCCGTCTACCTGGTTCCTCGGGTCGTCTTCCAGCAGTACTTCCTGGCCAAGCTGCACCGTTGGTCGCGCACCGACAAAGACGCGATCCTGATGGCGTACCGCTACGGCGGCACCGGAATGGTCGCGCTGGGTGCGGTCATCGCGGTGGTGGTTGCGCTCGGCGGGCTACCGGCGTTGCCGCTCCTGCTCGGCGAACAGTACCGGGAGTCGGCGGCCGTCCTGGCCGTGCTCGCGTTGGCCATTCCGTTCCGATTCGGCGGCGCCGCCGTGGCGTCGCTGCTCACCAGCGGTGGTCTGCTCCGGCGGAAGGTGGCCTACCAGGGGGTGGGAGCCCTGGTGTTCCTCGTGGCCCTGGCGGTGGCCACGCCGCTCTGGGGCATCATGGGTGCGGCCGCGGCCACCGTCGTGGCCGAGATCGTGCTCTGTGTCCTGTTCTGGATCGCGGTACGTCGGCGGGTGGTGGGTGACGCTGATCTGCCGCCGTGGCACGATCTGCGCCGGCGCCTGACAAGGGAGAGTCCTCGTGCGTCCTGAACCAGGTCCGGCCGCCCGGCGTCCCCTCGTCGTCGGGTACTACGGCATGGAGAACGTCGGGGACAACGCCTTCTGCGTCGTCCTGGACTGGGCTACCCGCGCCTACTGGGGCGCGGTGCAACCTGTCTTCGCGGCGCCGCCGATGGTCGACCTGCCCAGGGAGACCACCGGCATGAGCGCCCGGTGGCACGGCGCCGGCGGGACCACCGGCCGGGCAGGCTCGCTGCTGAGCAAGGCGGCCCTGCTGAGCCGCTCCTCGATGCTGGTCTTCGGTGGCGGCTCGGTGTTCAGGGACATGGGCCCGTTGAGCGAGAAGAAGTTGTTCGCCCTGTTCAGCCGGTTCTCCGGGCACCCGATGGCCGCCGTCGGTGTCTCGGTCGGTCCGTTTCTGTCGGCCGCTGCGGAACGCCGCCTGCTCGAGGTGCTGAGGCGGATCGACGTCATCGGGGTCCGCGACGCCGCCTCGGCCGAGGTCCTCCGCCGCAGCGGCTACCCCGGTCTCCTCATCTCCGCGGGCGACCTCGCCGGTCTGCTGCCCGAGGCGCTCGGCGAGCCGGTCCCGCCGCGCCGGCCCCGACCAGCGCCGGGTGTCCGGGCGCGCCTCGGGGTGACCCTGCTCGGCGTGGACTACGAAGCCGCCGCGCCGGAGGTGCGGCGGCGGGAGGACGCCCTGGTGGAGGGCGTCCGGGCGCTGGTGCTCAAGGAGCCGGTGGACGTCACCGTCTTCGTCTTCAACACCCATCCGGAACACGGCGACGAGCAGGTCAGCGAGCGGCTCCGCGCGGCGGTGTCCGACCACTGCGACGTCCGGGTGGTGACGGCACGCGACGGTGTGCGGGCCTGTTGGGACGAGATGAAGCGGTGTGACCTCGGGCTCCACATGCGGCTGCACGGAGCGATCTTCGCCTACCTGGCCGGTGTGCCCTTCGCGTTGGTGCCGTACCAGAAGAAGTGCGACGACTTCCTGGACGAGATCGAGCAGCCGCCGTCGCTGCGCCTCGGCCGTGTCCCCGAGGATCCGGCGGAGGTGACGCGGGTGTTGGCCGGCATGCTCACCGGCGACCAGGTGCCCGGTCTACCGCGCGAGGATTTCGCCGAGCGAGCACGCTGGAACTTCACGCGGGCGCCGTGGGCGCTGAGCGCCGCACCGGGTCCAACTCCGGGGTGACCGACCGGTTGTTCACCAAGGAGCGGAAGCCGACAACGCCGGCGCTGGCCGTGAGTCAGCCGTCGGGGATGGTGCTGGCGCGCGCCAGGGCCGCACGGTCGCATCGGGTGCCGGTGCTGCCCGTGGCGCTCGCGCTGGTGGTCGCCGCGCTACTGGTGACCGGCTTGGCGGTGGCGTACGGACACGAGCGGACGCCGCCCGCGGTCTCGGCCGTCACGGCGACGCCGACCGTCCAGGTGCCCCCGGCACCCCAGCGCCCGGCTCTGCGGGACCTCATGCCGTCGGGGGTCCGGATCGGTTCGGCCGCGGACGGCCGTTGGTTGAGCCTCGACCCGGAGTACGCCGAGTTGCTCGGCTCCGAGTTCGGCGCCGTCACGGCCGAGAACGCCATGAAGTGGGGCAACCTCGAACCG
The DNA here is from genome assembly GCF_003172955.1 of Micromonospora acroterricola. GTDB lineage: Bacteria > Actinomycetota > Actinomycetes > Mycobacteriales > Micromonosporaceae > Micromonospora > Micromonospora acroterricola. Next base: position 34,338 of record NZ_QGKR01000195.1, read on the forward strand.
TCGCCGGACGTGTACGCGTGGACCGGAGCCGACCAACTGCTCACGTTCGCCGAACAGCACGACCAGGCGGTGTACGGCCACACCCTGCTCGGGCAGAACGACGTGCCGAAGTGGGTGGACCCGGCGTGGCCGGCGGCCCGACTCCGGACGGTGCTCCGTGACCACGTCACCACCGTGGTTTCCCGCTACCGCGGCCGGGTCTGGGCCTGGGACGTGGTCAACGAGGCGCTGGACGAGGACGGTTCGCTGCGCGACACGCTGTGGCTGCGCAAGCTCGGTCCCGGTTACGTGGCCGACGTGTTCCGGTGGGCGCACGCGGCCGATCCCGGCGCGCGGTTGTTCATCAACGACTACGGCGTCGAGGGCCGGACCCGCAAGGCCGACGGCCTCCTGGCCATGGTCCGCGATCTACGCCGCGCGGGTGTACCCGTGGACGGGGTGGGCTTCCAGAGCCACCTCCAGTGGGACGACCGGCCGCGTGACCTGGTCGGTAACCTACGCCGCTTCGCGCAGTTGGGCGTCTCGGTGGCGATCACCGAACTCGACGTACGCGTCGAGTTGCCGGAAACCCCCGCGAAGCTGGACCGTCAGGCCGCGCTCTACCGGCAGGTGCTCAAGGCCTGCCTCGCCGTGACCGAGTGCGTCTCGTTCACCGTCTGGGGTTTCACCGACGCCCGCAGTTGGATCCCCGGTTATCACGAGGGATACGGCGCGGCCTGCCTCTTCGACGCGGCGTTGGTCCCCAAGCCCGCCTACGCCGCCCTTATCGACGAACTGCGGCGGCTCCCACCCCGCAGTGGAGGCGTTTCCAGTCCTGGCTGAGCACCGCCGGCAGGGGGGCCGTGGAGGGCCGCCGTGTCACCCGTCCGCACCGTTGGCGACATGTATCGGTGGAAAGGAAGACCGTGTCCGCGCACACGCAGTTCCTCACGGCTGTCACGCCACAACAGACACCGAGGTTCGACCCCGACCTGGGGGTGATCACGCCCCCCTCCAACGGCATGGCCCGGTCGGTGTTCGCGCGTCCGGTCGCACCACGGCCCAACTGGCGCCGCCACTACGTGGCCTGGCTGGTCCTCCTCGACGCGCTTGTGGCCCTGGCCGCCAGCCGGACGGTCGTCGCCCTGCTGGACGAGGCCGACGCCGGCTTCTGGGACCAGCGGGTGCTCGGCAACGTCAGCTCCTTCACCCTCGTGGCGAACATCGGCGTCCCCCTGGGGTGGCTGCTCCTGCTCGTCGCCGCCGGGGCGTATGACCAGCGTGCGCTCGGGCTGGGCACCGAGGAGCTCAAGCGGGTGGCCCGGGCCAACCTCGCGATGGCCGCCACGGTCTCGTTCCTGGCGCTCGGTTTCAAGAAGGACCTGTCCCGGGCGACGGTCGCCGCCATCATCATCTGCCTGCTGATCTACACCCTGGTGGCCCGGTTCGCCGCTCGGGTGGTGCTGCGTCGGGTCCGCCGCACCGGGCGGGCGTCGCAGAAGGTGCTGCTGGTCGGCAGGCTCTCCGACGCGCTCGCGCTGCACGAGGTGGTGACCCGCAACTACGGCGCCGGGTTGCACCCGGTCGCCATCCACCTGCCACACCATCCGCGGCCGGGGGAGCGGGTGAACGCCCCGGTGCCGGTCTACGTGGGCTGGGACCTGGTGCCGCTGGTCCAGCAGCTCGGCGCGGACACCATCGCCGTCTGCGGCCCCGCCAGCCTGGAGTCGTACGAGCTGCGCAAGCTGGCCTGGCAGTTGGAGGGCACCGGTCTGAACCTGGTGGTGGTCCCCCAGGTCACCGACGTCACCGGCCCACGCATCCACGTCCGGCCGATCGAGGGCCTTCCCCTGCTCAACGTGGACGAGCCGACCATCTCCGGCCTGTCGCTGCTGGCCAAGACCGTGCTCGACCGGGTCACCGCACTGCTCGGGCTGGTGCTGCTGAGCCCGGTGCTGCTCGGAATCGCGGCGGCCATCAAGGCCAGCGGCCCGGGGCCGGTGATGTTCCGGCAGACCCGGATCGGCCATGAGGGCCGGGCGTTCAAGGTCTGGAAGTTCCGGACCATGTACATCGACGCCGAGGAGCGACTGGCGGCCCTGCGGGACCGGAACGAGAGCGACGGACTGCTCTTCAAGATCAAGGATGATCCGCGGGTCACCCCGATCGGCCGGCACCTGCGGGCGCTCTCCCTGGACGAGCTGCCCCAGCTGATCAACGTGCTGCGCGGGCAGATGTCGCTCGTCGGCCCGCGCCCGCTGCCCACCGAGGACGACGACTACCGCGGTGACGTCCGCCGGCGGCTGCTGGTGCGGCCGGGCATCACCGGCCTCTGGCAGATTTCCGGCCGCTCCGACCTCACGTGGGACGACGCGGTCCGGCTGGACCTGCACTACGTGGACAACTGGTCGCTGGTGTACGACCTCGCCATCCTGTGGAAGACGGTCAGCGTCGTGCTGGCCCGGCGGGGCGCGTACTGATCCCGACACCCTGCAACGCCGACGGGCGGTGGCCTTGTGGCCACCGCCCGTCCCTGTTCGTGGTGCCGCCTTCCGCGGCGGTCCCCGGTCCCTGGTCGCCCGCCAAGGCGGACCGGGGACAGCGCCCTGGCGGGCAGGGGGACCTACTGCTCCTTCGCGCCGGCGAGGATGTCCGGGACCGCGTCCCGACGCACCGCGTCGTAGAACGACTTGACCCGGTTCGTGTCGGCCAGGACGACACTCTCCGAACCGATCCGGCCGGTGCCCTTGGTGGGGCTGGTGACGAAGGTCAGGTTGCTGCCGCGGACGCCGCGCATCTGATTGGCCGTCTCCAGCAGGGACAGCTCCTTGTCGACCGAGACCGAGTTCGAGGTGGCCTTGAGGAACGAGTTCAGCTTGCCGGGATTGGTGAGGAGGCCGCCGGAGGAGGCCTTGTCGATGATCGCCTTGATCACCTGCTGCTGGTGCCGGATCCGGGCGAAGTCACCGTCCGCGAACTGCTTGCGCTGGCGTGAGTAGTCGAGCGCCGCCTCGCCGTCCATCCGCTGCATTCCCTTGCTGAAGGTGCGGAACGGCGCGTGGATCGAGGTGAACTGCTTCTCCGAGTTGACGTCGATGCCGCCCAGCGCGTCGATGATCTCCTTGAACCCGGCGAAGTCGATCAGCGCGACGTGGTCCACCCGGACCTTGGTGAACGACTCCACGGTCTGCACCATCAGCGGGACCCCACCCCAGGCGTATGCGGCATTGATCTTGGCGTCCCGGCCGCCGTTGTTGCCGTCCGCGGATCGGGGCACCGACACCCAGGTGTCCCGGGGAATCGAGATCAACTGGGCGCTGGACCGGTCCTTCGGCAGGTGGGCGAGGATGATCGTGTCGGTCCGCGAGCCGGAGGTCTTCTCCGGGTCACGCGAGTCGCTGCCCAGGATCATGATGTTCATCGCGCCCTCGACCGCCGCCTGCGGGCGACCCTCCTCCGGCACGCCCTGGAACGCGTCCACGCGCTCGATGTCCCCCTCGACGGAGCGCAGGTAGAGGCCACCGGCGATCACCGCTCCGCCACCCACCAGCGTCACCACCAGCAGGCTGATCAGGAGGATCCTCCGCCAACGGCGTCGTCGGGGTGGCGGCGGGCCGACCGGCTCGCCGTCGTCCACCCGCTGTGGCTGGCCGGCGGTCCCGGTCGAGTAGTACGCGCCGGGTTGCGCGGTCTCATTGTCACGTGGCATGGCGCGATGCTACTGACTTGGCTCTCGGCCCGAGTACCCTCGTCCGGCTGGCACCGTCCGCCGTCGGGTTGGTCTGTCGACCGAACTCGATGGCAACTTCCTCTGCCGCAGGGCGCGTCGGCCTGATAAGAAGCTCCGGTGGACGCAACGAAGCTCCGGCGAGCCATCGCCCGCACCCCGCTCGCGCCCGTGGCCGCCTTCCCGAAGCGGCTGGCCCGGGTCGCCCGGCACGACGCCAAGGTGCTGCGCACCTCGGCCCGGTGGCTGGTCACCTCGCGTGAGCACCACAACTACACCTACGACCTGACCAAACTCAGCCGCCACCACCTGGCCTGGTTCGTCAGTGTGGTCTGCGACCGCCCGGTCAAGCAGGTCCGCGGCTGGTTCGACGAGGTCGAGTCCGACCAGCCGTTGCGGCAGCACATCGAGCGGGCCACCGCGGGCTCGGCCCGGCGGGGGCTGGCCGACAAGCAGGTCCGCTACGCCCGGCGGATCGGCTGGTACGCGATGGTCCGCGCCACCCGCCCCGCGCACGTGGTGGAGACCGGTGTCGACAAGGGGCTGGGCAGCTGCGTCCTGGCCGCCGCCCTGCTGCGCAACGCCGCCGAGGGCCACCCGGGCCGGGTCACCTCCCTGGACATCAACCCCGAGGCGGGTTACCTGGCCCGCACCGCGCCCTGGTCCGAGGTCGTCGACCTGGTGATCGGCGACTCGATCGCCTCGATCGGCGCTCTGCACCGACCGGTCGACCTCTTCCTGCACGACAGTGACCACAGCCGGGCACACGAGAAGCGCGAGTTCGACGCGGTGGACCCGAAGCTCGCTCCGGGCGCGATCCTGCTCACCGACAACGTCACCAGCACCAACGTGCTCGCCGAGCACGCCGAGCGCACCGGCCGGCGGTTCCTCGCCTACCGGGAGAGCCCCGCCAACCACTGGTACCCCGGGGACGGCATCGGCGTGGCATGGTAGCCGGGTGCGGCTGACCTCGATCCACACGTACCCCGTCAAGGGTTGCCACCGCCTGGACCACGACGGCGCGCTCGTGCAGCCGTGGGGCCTGGCGGGCGACCGGCGCTGGATGATCGTGGACGCCGACGGCGTGGGCGTCACCCAGCGGGAGACGACCCGGCTGGTCGGGTTGCGCGCCACCGTCCACGCGGGGGGCCTGTCGCTGCGCGCCGACGGGCAGCCCGACCTCGACGTGCCCGAGCCCGCCGCCGGTGACCCGGTCCTGGTGCGCACCTTCCGCAACCGGAAGGTTCCGGTGCCCGCCCTGCCCGCCGGTCCGTCGGCCGACGCCTGGCTCGGCGCGCTGCTCGACCGGCCGGTCCGGCTGGTCTGGCTGGAGCGGCCGACCCGTCACCTCCCCGCCGGGGAAAGCGAGCACGACACCGGTGACCAGGTGAGCTTCGCCGACGCCTACCCGCTGCTGCTGGCGAACGCCGCCTCCCTCGACGCCCTCAACGGCTGGCTCGCCGACGCCGGCGAGGACTCGGTGCCGATGACCCGGTTCCGGCCCAACCTCGTGGTCGACGGGGCGCCCGCCTGGGCCGAGGACGACTGGGTCGGCCGGTCGCTGCGCGTCGGCGACCGGCGTTTCCGCGCCGCCGGGCCGTGCGACCGTTGCGTGGTGACCACGACCGACCAGGAGACCGGGGTACGCACGAAGGAGCCGCTGCGCACGCTCGGCCGGTACCGCAACGTCCGGCAGAAACTCCTCTTCGGGCTGAATCTCGTGCCGGTCGACAGTGGACCGATCCGCGTGGGCGCGCCGGTCGTCATCGAGGCCTGAGCGAGGTCACCACGGGTCTCGCGGGGGAGCGCCGCGGTCACCGTCCGTCGACACTGTCTTAGCTTTGGCTTAGCCGGCTTGTCCGGCCGTGGGCGGCTCGGGCAGCATCGCGGCGTGACGGAGGCAAGCGCTCCCAGCGACGTCGACATCGAACTCGACCTCGACCGGGCTCCGGACGACCGGCCCACGCCCTCGTCCGGTCCCATTCCCTGGCTGGTCGCCACCGGCGTCACCATCCTCGCGGCGGCGCTCGGGCTCACCCTGACGTTGCGCTCCGGCTCCACCCCGGCGTGCGCCGCCGGCCGCACGCTCGCCGCGGCGCCACCCACCGGCACCGCCACCCACACCGGCAAGGCGACCTTCTACGACTCGAACGGCGCCGGCGGCAACTGCTCGAACCCCACCGCGCCGGCCAACCGGCTCTACGTCGCGCTCGGGCCCACCGAGTACGCCGCCGGCGCCGCCTGCGGCGGGTTCCTCGACGTGACGGGCCCGAAGGGCAGCGTCCGCGTCCTCATCATGGACCAGTGCCCGGAGTGCGCGCCCGGGCATCTCGACCTGTCCCGGGAGGCGTTCGCCCGGATCGCCGACCCGGTCCAGGGCCTCGTCCCCGTCACCTACCGCGCGGTGGTGAACCCGCCGCTGCCCGGTCCGCTCACCTTCCGGATCAAGGAGGGCTCGTCGCAGTGGTGGTTCGCCGTCCGCGTGGGCAACCACGGGAACCCGCTGCGCGCCGTCGAGGTCCGGCAGCGTGACAGCGAGCCGTGGCAGTCGACCGCCCGCCAGGACTACAACTACTGGCTGATCGCCTCCGGGGCGGGCGCCGGCCCGTACACGATCCGGGTGACCGACGTGTACGGCAACCGGGTCACCGTCGCGGGTATCCGGATGGCGCCCGGCCAGGTGCAGACCAGCGCGGTCCGGATGTACGGGCGCGGCACGGCAGCGGCCACCTCGCGCCCCTCCGCGTCGGCCCGGCCGTCCGCGGCCCGACCCGGAGGTAGGCCCACGCCGACCCGCCGCCCGGCCGAGGTGGCGACGACGGGCGCGCCGGTCACGGCGGTGGCGAACCCGCCGGCCACCCGACCGGCCGGGGCCACCGCCCGCTGGTGCGCGAGCTGACCGGTCAGTCGGTCGGCGCGAGGTCGAGCCACATGAGGATCTCGTCCCGGTCGTCGCCGGGCGCCACCCGCAGCGCGCCCGGCAGGCGGCCGATCTCCCGGTACCCCAGGCGGCGGTAGAACCCGTCCAACCCCAGCCCGTCCCGCACGGTCACGTGCAACGCCTCGTGGCCCAACTCCCGGCCCAGCCGGGCGGCCTCGCGCATCAGCGCCGAGCCGTACCCGCTGCCCTGGGTGTCCGGGTGGACCATCACCCGCTTCAGCACGCACCAGTGCGCCTTGAGCGGAAACCGGTTGTCGCTGAGGATCAGTACGGCCACCAGCCGGTCGCCGGCGTACGCCACCAGCAGCCGGTCCGGACCGTCCGCGATGCCGGCGAAGGTCGGGTCCGCGGTGGCGCGGACGTCGGCCGCGGTGACCGGCGGCACGAAGCCCACCGCGCCGCCGGCGTTGGTGACGTCGACCCAGAGCGCGACGATCTCGGTGCGCAGGTGCGGGGTCAGCTCGGGATCGAGGACGAAGCGCAGGCTCACGGCGCCCATCCTGACCGCTGGAGCACCCGGTCGGCCCGAGGTGTGATCCGACCGACAGCGCGCAGGCGGAGGACTCACGTGCGACTCAATTGTGCGGGAGAGGGGATTCGAACCCCTACGCCCTTTCGGACAATAGGACCTAAACCTATCGCGGCTGCCGTTACGCCACTCCCGCCAACTCGCTGAGTCTAGAGCGTCTCGCTCCGACCGTGTCGAACCCGGCCTCGCGCAGGAGGCCGACAGGCGGCGACGGCCCCGGTACGGCGGTCAGTCCAGGCCGAGGTCGCGGCGGAGCTTGGCGACGTGGCCGGTGGCCTTGACGTTGTAGAGCGCCCGCTCGATCTTGCCGTCGGCGTCGATGACGAACGTCGAGCGGATCACGCCGGTCACGGTCTTGCCGTACAGCTGCTTCTCGCCGTACGCGCCGTACGCGGTCAGGACCGCCCGGTCCACGTCCGACACCAGGGGGAAGGTGATGGCGTCGCGGTCGCGGAACTTCGCCAGCTTCTCCGGCTTGTCGGGGGAGATGCCGACCACCTCGTAGCCGGCCGCCTGGAGGGAGGCGAGCGAGTCGCGGAAGTCGCAGGCCTGCTTGGTGCAGCCGGGGGTCATGGCGGCCGGGTAGGCGTACAGGACCACCTTGCGGCCGCGCAGGTCGGCCAGGGCGAGCTGGTCGCCGGTGTCGGTGGGGAGGGTGAACTCGGGTGCGGGGTCACCGGGGGAGAGGCGGTCGGGCGTGGTCATGGCCCGACGATACCGCCGGCTCGGCGGGTGCCGCCGCCGGCGACGCGCCGGACGGCGGCCGGCGGCATCCGATCCGGCGAAGTGATCAAGAACATGCGTTGTTGCCAAGGTCTGGCAACAACGATGCTTGGGAAATAGGCTGACCCCGCCGGCCCGGACGGGTCCGCTGACGCGTGGGAGGTCGCGTGGAAACCCTGGCGATGCACATCTCGAACGGGATCATCGATGGTCCCGTGGCGGCGGTCTTCGCGGCGCTCGCCCTCGCCGCGCTCACCGTCTGCGTCCTGCGCGGACGGCGCGACCTGGACGACCGCCTGGCCCCGATGGCCGGTCTGGTGGCCGCGTTCATCTTCGCCGTCCAGATGCTCAACTTCCCGATCTTCACGGCCGGGGTGAGTGGCCACCTGCTCGGTGGCGCGCTCGCCGCGATGCTCGTCGGCCCGTGGGTCGGCGCGCTCTGCGTGGCCGTGGTGCTGGTCGTGCAGGCGCTGATCTTCGGTGACGGTGGCGTGGCGATGCTCGGTCTCAACATCACCAACATGGCGCTGCTCGGCACCGCCGCGGCGTACCTGCTGATCGCGCTCCTGGTGCGGGTGCTGCCCCGTACGCGGGCCGGCCTGGCCGTGACCGCGTTCGTCTCCGCGCTGGTCAGCGTCGTGGTGGCGTCGCAGGGCTTCGTCCTGCAGTACTGGCTGGGCGGCACCACCGACCTGGGCGGCAACCTCGCCGGCCTGGCCGGCACGATGGCCGGGGTCCACCTGCTGATCGGGATCGGCGAGGGCCTGATCACCGCGACCACCGTGCTCACCGTCGCGAAGGTGCGCCCCGATCTCGTCTACGCGCTGCGCGGGCTGCGCCCGACGTCCGCGCCCGCCGTCCCGGTCGTCGGAGGTGTCCGGTGAAGAACCGTTCCTGGGGTTTTCTGGTCGGCGGGCTGCTGGTCGCGCTGCTGCTGGCCGGGGTCGTGAGCAACTACGCCTCGTCCCACCCGGACGGGTTGGACTCGTCACTGCTGAAGGGCTGCACCGTCGACGCCGACGACAACATCGTCGGCGGCAGCTGCCCCGCCCAGCAGGCCCGGGAGCACGAGTTGGGGGACAGCCCGCTCGCCGACTACGGGGTGCGGGGCGTCGGCAACGACTTCCTCTCCACCGGCCTCTCCGGGGTGCTCGGGGTCCTGCTCACCTTCGCGATCGGCGCCGGCGGCTTCTGGCTGCTGCGCCGCCGTGGCAGCGGCACGCCGACCCCGGACGACACGACGACGCCCGCCGAGGGCACGACGCCGTCCGAGGGTGACGCGGCGACGTCCCGCGCCGGCGCGGCCGGCTGAGCAGGGAGTACGCGGATGGGTGCCGGTCACGGGCACGTGCTGTACCGGGATTCGGACTCGCCGGTGCACCGGCTCCCGCCCGAGGTCAAGATCGTGGCGATGGTGGTCTTCACGGTCGCCGTGGTGGCCACCCCGCGCGAGGCGTTCTGGGCGTTCGGCGCGTACGCCCTGCTGGTGGCGGCGGTGGCGGCGCTGGCCCGGGTGGGGCCGCGGTGGCTGCTCAGCCGGGCGCTGATCGAGCTGCCGTTCGTGCTGTTCGCCGTCGCGCTGCCGTTCCTCGGCGCCGGCGAGCGGGTCGACGTGCTGGGCCTGCGGCTGTCCGAGGACGGGCTGCACGGGGCGTGGAACATCCTGGCCAAGGGCACCCTGGGTGTTCTCGCCTCGCTGCTGCTCGCCGCGACCACCACCACCCGGGACCTGATCGTCGGGCTGGACCGGCTGCACTGCCCGCAGGTGCTCACCCAGATCGCCACGTTCATGCTGCGCTACCTCGACGTGCTGGTCGGCGAGGCGCGGCGGATGCGGGTGGCCCGGATCTCCCGGGGCGACGACCCGCGCTTCCTGTGGCAGCTGCGCGGCTTCGCCGCCGGGATCGGGGCTCTGTTCCTGCGGGCGTTCGAGCGTGGCGAGCGGGTCTACCTGGCGATGCTGTCCCGGGGCTACACCGGGCGGATGCCCGCCGTGTGGCAGGGCGACGGCGCGGCGACCGCCGGCCAGTGGCTGGTCGCGGCGACCGTGCCGGTGGTGGCCGCCTCCATCGCCGCCACCGCCGTCGTGCTGACATGATCGGTGTCGTGCAGACCGCTGTCTCGCTGGACGTACGTGGTGTTCGCTACGCGTACCCGGACGGGCACGTCGCCCTGCACGGGGTGGACCTGACCGTGCCGCGTGGGGACCGGGTGGCGCTGCTGGGGCCCAACGGCGCCGGCAAGACCACGCTGGTGCTGCACCTCAACGGCATCCTCACTCCGACCGAGGGCACCGTGAGCGTCGGCGGCCTGACCGTGACGCCGGACCGGGCCACGCTGGCCGAGGTGCGCCGCCGGGTGGGCATCGTCTTCCAGGACCCGGACGACCAGCTCTTCCTGCCCACGGTTGCGGAGGACGTCGCGTTCGGGCCGGCCAACCTGGGCCTGCGCGGCGCGGAACTGGCCGCCCGGGTGGACGAGGCGCTGGCCGCGGTGGGGATGAGCGAGCACCGGGACCGAGCGCCGCAGCACCTCTCCTTCGGGCAGCGGCGCCGGGTGGCGGTGGCCACCGTGCTCGCCATGCACCCGGAGATCCTGGTGCTGGACGAGCCGTCGTCGAACCTCGACCCGGCGGCCCGGCGCGAGTTGGCCGAGATCCTGCGCGAGCTGCCGGTGACCCTGCTCATGGTGACCCACGACCTGCCGTACGCGGCGGAGCTGTGTGAGCGCTCGGTGATCCTGGACGGTGGCCGGATCGTCGCCGACGCCCCGACCGTCGACCTGCTGACCGACGCTCCCCTGCTCGCCCGCCACCGCCTGGAACTCCCCTACGGCTTCACCCCACCCGCCTGACCGAGCGGGGTCAGGCTCGGCTGGGGGTGGGGCTCTTTGCGGCCGCGTGCAGGCGGAGGACGCCGGCGGCCGTCGCGCCCGCCCCGGTGACCAGCACCAACGCCACCATGACCCGGGCGGCCTCGGCCGGCCAGGGCACCGGGGCGACGGACCGGGCGAACACCGCGGCGTTGGCCACCCCGGCGAACAGCGCCAGGCAGGCCCCGGCCAACGCCACCGCGAAGTCGGCGGCGGGGCGGCGGGCCAGCGCGTAGCAACCGGCGGCGATCGCGCCGAGGCCGGTGAGCAGCGACCAGACCTGTCCGGACAGCAGCCCGACCAGCAGCGCGCCCACGCCCTGGGCGCCGGCGTCCAGTTCGCGGCCCACCGGGTACAGCACGGCGAGCGCGCCTCCGACGACCAGCAGCGCCCCCACCGCGGACAGCGCCCGCGCGCCGGCCGGCGCGGCGGCGGCGAGCAGGCCGAGCGCACCGACCGCGAGCAGACCCACGATGGTCACCGCCCACCAGGTGTACGCGTCGGGCGGCGGCAGCCAGTCCAGCGTGCCGCGGATCTGCGCCGGGTCGGCGCCGTCGCGCACGGGGATCGTCCAGTCCCGGACCCGGTGCTCCCGATCCGGCGCGGCGCGTACCGCGTCCGGCGGCGCCGACTCCCGCCACAGCGCGCGCTGGTCGTGCCAGCGCACGGTGGGCCCGTCGGAGACCCGCCGCCAGGAGGGGGTTGCCGCCGGGTCCGCCTCGGCGGGCAGGGTGGTGTCCCCGGCGATGGTGCGGTTCAGGTACGTGGCGGGGGAGCGGCTGTTCTCGAAGACGCCGTCCGGGCCGACGCGCAGGTACGGCTCGCCGGAGTAGCCGATCACCTCGATCGGGCGGCCGGTGCGGTTGGTCAGCTCCAGCCGGGCGCCCGCCTCGACGACCCGTACCTCCAGCCCGGGTCGGGCCGGGGCGACGCCGGTGGTCCGGGTGCGGTAGTCGGAGCCGTCGGGGGCGTCCGCGCCGTGTGCGGCGGCGGGCGCCGCGGTGAGCAGGGTGGCCGCGCAGGCGGCGGTGGCGACCAGGCCGGCGCGGGCCAGCAGGGTACGGATCACTTGCCGGCCGCCGCCACGGCCGCGGTGAGGCCCTGCGGGCTGCGGTCGGCCAGCGGCTGACCGTTGACCAGGATCGTTGGCGTTCCGGTGACGTTGCTGCGGCTGGCCTCGTCGGTGACGTGCCCGGTCCACGTCTGGTAGGTGCGGTCCTTCACACAGCCGCCGAACGAGCCCCGGTCGAGGCCCACGCCGGCGCCGATGTCGATCAACTCGTCGTCGGTGAGCCCCGCGCTGCCTTCCGGCGGCTGCCTGTCGAACAGCGCCGTGGCGTACTCGCGGAACTTGCCGCCGGCGGCGGCGCAGCCGGAGGCGGCCGAGGAGCGGGTGGAGTACTCGGTGGTGGAGAAGCGGTTGAGGTACGCCACGGGGTGGTATATCACCTTCGCCTTGTTCTCGGCCACCAACTGCTCCAGGGTCGTCCCGCTGGCCTGCTCGAACTGCTTGCAGGCCGGGCAGAGGAAGTCCTCGTAGACGTCGACGGTGACCGGGCCGCCGCCGGTGACGATGCCGGTGCCGTCGGCGTTGGCGCCGGGCGGGGTGGTGAAGTCGTCCGAGCGCTGGCCGGACCAGACGCTCCAGCCGATCAGGCCGGCGATGACCAGTACGGCGACGGCGGCGGCGGAGACCCAGGCCGTGCGGCGGCGGCGCCGCTCGCTGGCCAGCTGCTGGCGGACCACCCGGGCCGCGTCACGCTGCCCCTTGCGACTACTCATCCTCGTCCTCCACGGCGGGTTCACCGGACAGCCACCCGTCCACCGAGACGGGCGTACGCGGCCAGATCAGCAGAAATCCGGCCAGCACCAAGAATCCCAGGTCGCGAAGGATCTCCGGGAGGTAACTGGGGGCCTGCCCCTCGGCGAGCTGCCCGCCGCTGCCGAAGCAGCCGCAGTCGATCGACAGGCCACGCGCCCAGGCCGAGGCGATCCCCGCGATGAAGACCACCAGCAGCGCGGCCGAGACGCCCGCGCCGAGCCGGGTGGCCAGCCCGAGCAGCAGCAGGACGCCCAGCGCCAGCTCGACGAAGGGCAGCGCGGCGCCGATCACGGTCGCCACGTCGTACGGCATCACCTGGTAGGCGTTCACGGCCCGGCCGGAGGCCGCCAGGTCGCCGACCTTCGACGCGCCCGCGACCAGCCACACGGCGGCGAGGCCGAGCCGGGCCGCGATGCCGAGCCAGGGCCGGACGGCGTCCCAGCGGCCGGCCCGGGTGGAAGGTGCTGTCACGGTCATTGGTCGTCCCGTCTCCGCCGGAAGTTCCGGGCTCAGCCGGTGAGGGCGTCGCCGACCGCCTCGACCAGCTCGTCACGGGCCCGGGCGACCCGGGAGCGGATGGTGCCCACCGGCACCCCCTCGACAGCGGCGGCCTCGGCGTACGACAGGCCGAGCAGCTGGGTGAGCACGAAGGCGGCCCGCCGCTCGGGGCTCAGCCGGCGGACCAGGTCGGCGGCGCCGAGCTGCCCGGACGGGTCGGGGTGCGGCCTGTCGGTGTACGCGTTCGCCGCCAGCCGTTCGTCGAGCCGGCGGCGACGGATCACCGTGCGCAGGTGGTCGGCGCAGGCCCGTCGGGCGATGCCGAGCAGCCAGGTGCGGGCGGTGGAGCGACCCTCGAACGCCGGCAGCGCCCGGAACGCCCGCAGGTACGTCTCCTGGGTCAGATCGTCGGCGCTGTCCGGGTCGACGAGGGCGGCGGCGAAGCGCCAGACCTCGGCCTGGGTCAGCCGGACGAAGGCGGCCTGGGCGGTCGGGTCGCCGTCGCGCGCGGTCAGCGCCCACTCGGTGGCCGGATCCCGGGCGACGTCACCGGTCGGCTCGGCCGGGCCGGCGGCACCGGTGTCACGCGGGACGGGGATCACGACTAACCAGGTTACGCGGCGCCCGACGTGGCGGCGGGGCCCTTCGGCCCCTGGATGTTCTGCGCCACGTCGGGAACTTTTCCCCGCCGTGGGCCGACTACCCCGTCATGACTTGCGACCACGTACGCGCGGCGCTGTCGGCACGGCTCGACGGGGAGGACCCGCAGGCGTCGCCGGCGGTGCTCGACGCGCACACCGCCACCTGCGCCGGCTGCCGTTCCTGGCTGGCCCGCGCCGAGCAGGTGACCCGGCTCGCCCGGGTGCAGCCGGTGGAGGTGCCCGACCTCACCGCGGCGGTGCTGGCCGCGGTCGCCGCCGACTCCGCCCACCGGAGCCCGGCCGCGATCCGGCGGGCCCGCCGGCAGGTGCTGCGCGTCGCGGTGGCGGTGGCCGCGGTGGCGCAGCTGGCCATCGCGCTGCCGATCCTGCTCGCCGGGCTGGGCGTGTCCGTGGATTCGCACACCAGCCGGGAGATGGCCTCGTTCGACGTGGCGCTGGCGGTGGGCTTCGCGCTGGCCGCCTGGCGGCCCGAGCGGGCCCGGGCGTTCCTGCCGGTGGCCCTGGTGCTGGCGGTCTGCCTGGCCGGCACCAGCGTGGTGGACATCGCCAACTCGACCACCGCGCTCGTGCACGAGGCCGGCCACCTCGCCGCCGTGGTCCAGGCCGGGCTGCTGTGGGCGTTGGGCCGCACGGGCGGGGACGACCGGCCGCTCACGCCGGCGCTGGCGGCAGGACGCGGGTGAGTGGCCCGGCTGACTCGGGTAGCCGAGATCGACTCCGGTCGGCGAGCATGGCGGGCATGACTGTCGCCCCCCGCCGCTGGCTGGCCCGGCTCGCCGCCACCGCCGGTCTCCTGGTCACTGTCGTCGCACTGCTGATCGCCCCCGCCACTCCCGCCAGCGCCCACGCGGTGCTGGAGAGCAGCAGCCCCGCCGCCTCGGCGGTGGTGCCGAGCGGCCCGGCCGACGTGGTCCTCACGTTCAGCGAGTCGGTCCGCAAGGTCCCCGGCAAGATCCGAGTCATCGCTCCGGACGGCTCCCGGGCCGACCGGGGCGAGCCGTCCTTTGACGGCCGCGTGGTGTCCATCCCGGTCGACCCGGCCGGGAATCGCGGCACCTACCTGGTCAGCTTCCGGGTGATCTCCGCCGACAGCCATCCGGTCTCCGGCGCGTTCACCTACTCCGTGGGCGCCCCCTCGGCGCCGCCGGTCGACTCCGGCGACGACAGCCGGGCCAACCCGGTGGTGGGCAACGCGGTGAAGGTGGCCCGCTTCCTCGGCTACGCCGGCCTGGTGCTGCTGGTCGGGCCGGCGCTGGTGCTCGCCGCGCTGTGGCCGCGCCGGCTGTCCCGGCGCGGGCCGACCCGGCTGGCCTGGACCGGCCTCGGCCTGGTGGTCGTCGCCACCCTCGCCGACCTGTGGCTGCAGGTGCCCTACACCGCCGGCGGCGGCCTCTTCGAGGTGACCGGCGAGGGGTTCGGCAGCGTGGTGGGCAGCGCCTTCGGCGCCGCCCACCTGGTCCGGCTCGGCCTGCTGGCCGCCGCGGCGTTCCTGCTCCGGCCGATGCTGGCCCGGCCGTCGGGCCGCGCCGACGCGATCATCCTGGCCGTGCTCGGCGGGGCCGCCCTGCTGACCTGGCCGCTCGCCGGGCACCCGGCGGCCTCCCCGGCGCCGGCGGTCTCGGTCGTGGTCGACGCCGTCCACCTGGGCAGCATGGCCGTCTGGCTGGGCGGCCTGCTGATGCTCGCGGGCTTCCTGCTGCGCCAGGCCGACGAGCGGGAGCTGGGCGCGATCCTGCCGATCTGGTCGCGGTGGGCGGCGCTCGCCGTCGCGGCGCTGCTGCTCGCCGGCACCGTCCAGGCGCTGATCGAGGTGGCCACCCTGGACGCCCTGGTCACCACCACGTACGGGCGGCTGCTGCTGGCCAAGATCGGGCTGTTCGCGCTGGTGATCGCGGTGGCCGCGTACTCCCGGCACCTGGTGCGCCGACGCACGGCGGCGCAGCGGCCGGTGCCGGTGCGCCGGGCCGTCCTGGTGGAGCTGGCCGTCACCGTGGTCGTGCTGGGCCTGTCCGCGACGCTGGTCCAGACCACGCCCGCGCGGACCGCCGTCGCCGAGCCGTCCGGCACCCAGGCCCGTCTCTTCACGGCCACCCTCGCCAGCCCGCTCTACTCCCTGCGGGTCGAGCTGGACCCGGCCGAGCGGGGCAACAACTCGATCCACCTGTACGCGTACACCAAGGACGACCAGTCGCAGCCGCAGCCGGTGGCGGAGTGGCGGGCGACCGCCGCGCTGCCCTCGGCCGGGATCGAGCCGATCGAGGTCCCGCTGCTGCCGCTGACGGACAGCCACGCGTACGGCGACGTCAGTCTGCCGGCCGCCGGCGACTGGCAACTGCAGATCACCGTCCGCACGTCCGACATCGACCAGGCCACGGTGACCGCCACCGTGCCCATCCGTTAGAGAGGTTCGTGAATCCATGACCCGTATCCGGCGCACCGCAACCGCCGCTGCCGCCCTGGCGTTCACCGCCGTCGCCACCGCCGTGCTCGGCTTCGCCGGACCGGCGTCCGCCCACGTCACCGTGAACCCGAAGGAGGCGACCCAGGGCGGCTACGGGCGGTTCGCGTTCCGGGTGCCGAACGAGAGCGACAGCGCGTCGACCACCAAGCTGGAGGTGGTGCTGCCGGAGAACGCCCCGGTCGGTTCGGTGTCCACCATGCCGGTGCCCGGGTGGACGGTGGCCGTGGAGAAGCGCAAGGTCGACCCGCCGATCGAGGTGCACGGCAGTCAGCTCACCGAGGCGGTCTCCAAGCTGACCTGGACCGCGACCGGCGACGCCGCGGTCAAGCCCGGCCAGTTCCAGGAGTTCCCCGTCTCGATGGGTCCGCTGCCGAAGGTCGACACGATGGTCTTCAAGACCCTGCAGACCTACTCGGACGGCAACGTGGTGCGCTGGATCGAGGAGCCGACGGCTGGCGGTGCGGAGCCGGAGAAGCCCGCGCCGGTGCTGGCTCTGACCGCGGCGGCGCCGTCGGCGTCCGCCGCCCCGGCCGCGGCGGCCGTCGCCGCGACCGACGACGATGACGACGACGAGGGCGAGGGGACCGCGGTCGGCCTCGGCATCGCCGGTCTGGTCGCCGGCCTCGCCGGACTGGCGCTGGGTGGGCTGGCGTTCGCCCGGACCCGCCGGGAGCCGGTCGCCAAGTCCTGACCCCGCCGCACCCGCTGGCCCGCCGGAGCATCCGGCGGGCCAGCGTGCTTTCCGGGTCCAGACCGACGGTGCTGCGGATATCCCCTGATCAGACGGTGTACGTCGGTAAGGTCGGCCGGGTATCTGGCTACGGAGGGGGACGGTGCGAATGCGTTTCGTGCGGGCGATCGCCGGAGTGCTGCTGTTGGTCATCGGGATTCCGGCGCTGCTCGCCGGTGGCGCGCTCTGGCTGGTGACCCGGCACGCCGACCCCGGGGGGACCTTCGCCGCCCGGTTCGAGACGGTCCGCACGCCCGGCCACGCGGTCGTGGTCACCGACCTCGAACGGCTGCTGCGCCAGGAGGTGCCGTTCGCGCGTACCGCGCAGACCCGGTTGCGGGTGGACGCCCGTACGCCGGACGGCCCGGCCTTCGTGGGGCTGGCGCCCACCGCCGAGGTGCACCGCTGGCTGGAGCCGGTGCCGCACGCCTCGGTCCGCCGGGTGGCGCTGGCGCGGGGTCCGCTGCCGGTCCGGCTGGACGCTGCCGGTCCGGCCGCCCCGCCCGCCGCCGCGGCGGTCACCCCGCTGGGCCGCCCGTTCTGGGTACGCGAGGGGATCGGCTCGCTGGAGTGGAGCGTCGACGAGCTGGCCGGCGAGCCGATGAGCCTGGTGGTGATGCGGCCGGACGGCGGTGCCGACCTGGCGCTGGACCTGCGCGCCGAGTTGCGGGCGGGCTGGACGGCCCCGGCCACCTGGGGGCTGCTGGCGTTGGGAGTGCTGCTGGTGGTGGGCGCGGTGCTGCTCCTGCTGCGCCCGACCCGCCCGCGCGAGGTGGTCTTCGTGGTCGAGCCGGACCAGGTGCCGGTGCTCGCCGGCCGGCTCGGGGTGACGTCGTTGACCGGACTGGGCGCCCCGCCCGCCCGGGACGCCACACCGGCACGGTCGCTGCCGGCCGGGCGGCAGCTCACACCGGTCGGCTCCGGCGGGGGCGGGCGTGCCCGCCCGGCGATCGGCGCCGAACCGGCCCGGCCCGCCACGCTCGCCGACCTGGAGGAGTCGCCCCGGCCGGCCACGCTCGCCGACCTGGAGGAGTCGGCCCGGTCGCCCCGACCGCCGGAGGTGACGCTGAGCCTGGCCTGGCCGCCCGCCAGCCCGGAACCAACCGCGCGGCCGGTGACGGTGGACGGAACGGCGAGCGGCCCCCCGCGCTGCCGACGCGGAGGGCCACCCTCACCGGGGGATCGGTGCTACCCGAGCGACGCTTGAGGTAGGTGAGACCAGATTAGCGCCGATGGTGGCTAGTGGGGAGGTCTGTCCATTTGGTGCGACTTTTCCACTCGGCGGCCGACCGGACCGGCAGGGTCGCCAGCAGCAGCAGGCTGAGCAGCACGTAACCGTTGCGGAGCACGAAGTCCACCGGGTCGTCGGTGCGGACCGGGGCCACGCCCCAGTCGTGGAACGACACGACGCCGTAGATGCTGACGGCCGCGGTGCCCACCGCGAGCCCGGCCAGCCACCGCCGCCGGCGCGCCTCCTCGGGGCGGCCCGCGCTCAACGCCGCGTCCGCGAGCAACACCACCGCCGGCACGAACCAGTAGATGTGGTGCGTCCAGGTGATCGGGCTGACCAGGGCGCCGACCAGACCGGTCAGGGTGAGGCCGGTCAGCGCGTCACCGGCCCGGGCGGCACGGGCGGCCCGCCACAGCCCGTACGCGGCCACCACGGCGACCAGCAGCAACCAGAGCAGCCGGTCCGGCTTCTCCGGCGCGCTGAACCGGCTGAGCAGACCGAACAGCGACTGGTTGCCGGTGTAGTCGGTGCGGCCCACCCGGTCGGTGGCCCACAGCTCGTGCGTCCAGAAGCGCCACGAGTCACCGGGCGCGACCGCCGCCGCGAGCAGGGTCGCCGCCGCCGCGGTCGCGCTCGCCACCGCTGCGGCCCGCCACCGCCGGGTCGCCAGCAGGTACACGATGAAGATGCCGGGGAAGAGCTTGAGCGCGGTCGCCAGCCCGATGCCGACCCCGGCCCAGCGCCGCGCCTGCGGCACGGCGAACAGCAGGTCGGCCAGGATCAGCACGACCAGCAGCATGTTGATCTGCCCGAAGGTGATCGTCTCGCGGGTGCTCTCCACCCCCAGCACCAGCAGCACGGCCACCGTCAGCGTGAACGTGCGCGGCAGGTTGTGCCGGGCGATCACCGGCGTCAACAGCCACCGGGTGGTCACCACCACGGCCAGCACGGTGAGCACCGTGAAGATCGTCACGGTGGCGCCGAGCCGGATCAGCCCGAACGGCCAGAGCAGCAGCGCGCTGAACGGCGGGTAGGTGAAGTACAGCTCGCCCTGCACGCGGTCCGGTTGGACGTAGTCGTAGAGCGGGTTGCCCGCCGTCCACCAGTCCATCGCGGACATGTAGATCTTCAGGTCGAAGAAGTTGTGCACCAGGCCGGGCAGGTAGAGCGCCGGCAGGACGGCGATCAGCGCCACCACCGCGACGAGTCGACGGACCGTACGGCCGCCGGGGTCGTCGTCGGTGACGGCGGGCGGTGCGACGGGTTCGGCTGGCACCCCGAAACCCTAGCGGGCCGCTCGGTCGAGAGCGCGCAGCCGCGGGTCATGGGCTGCGCGTAGGCTGTCCCGGTGGCTGATCTCCTCGTCTGGATCGACTGTGAGATGACCGGGTTGGACCTCGGCAGGGACAAGCTGATCGAGGTTGCGGCACTGGTCACCGATCCCGACCTCAACGTGCTGGGTGACGGTGTCGACGTGGTGATCCACGCCGACGAGGCCGCGCTGGAGGCGATGCCGGAGATCGTCCGGACGATGCACGCCAAGTCCGGCCTCACCGAGGAGGTGCGCCGCTCGCCGGTGACCCTGGCCGAGGCCGAGGACCGTGTTCTGGAGTACGTCAGCAGCTTCGTCAAGGATCCGCGTACCGCGCCGCTGTGCGGCAACTCGATCGCCACCGACCGGGGCTTCATCGCCCGGGACATGCCCCGCCTCGACGCGCACCTGCACTACCGGATGATCGACGTGTCGTCGATCAAGGAGCTGTGCCGCCGCTGGTACCCCCGTGTGTACTTCGGCCAGCCGCAGAAGGGCCTGGCGCACCGCGCGCTGGCCGACATCCGGGAGAGCATCCGGGAGTTGGAGTACTACCGGCGGACGGTCTTCGTGCCGCTGCCCGGCCCCGACGTGGAAACCGCGAAGGGCATCGCCGCCGACCTCTGACCCCTGGTGCGCGTCAGGGCACGTCCTGGCAGCGGTCACGGTGCGAGCGGGTGGGGCGCGGCAACCCGCTGGACGCGGTAAGCCGGGGTGTGGCTATTATTGGTCCGCACCCCGCCCGGGGCTATCGACCGGGCGACGGCGGCATGGTGGCTGTAGCTCAGTTGGCAGAGCACCGGGTTGTGGTCCCGGTTGTCGTGGGTTCAATTCCCATCAGTCACCCCAGCCAGTGGACGGCAGGCCCCCTCAGTGAGGGGGCCTGCCGTCGTTTGTGGGTGAACCGTGATCGAGGGCGGCGCATGGAGACGCCCCCTCCGTGGAGGGGGCGTCGGTTGGTGCGGGATGCTCAGGCGGTCGGTGTGGGAGTCGGGGTGCCGGCGTCCGGGGTGGGCGTGGCGTCCGGGTCGGCCGGCGGCTCGTACGGCAGGGCGCTGCCCTTGACGTACTCGTCCCAGCTCATGTTCCAGTCGGTCCAGCCGTTGCCGTTCTGGAGCTTGCGCTCGGTGCCCTTGACGGTGATCGGGTCGCCGATCTGGGTGTTCTTGAAGAGCCAGTCGCCGTTGGCCATCGACACGTTCACGCAGCCGTGCGACACGTTCGTGGTGCCCTGCTGCCCCTCGGACCAGGGTGCGGCGTGGATGAACTCCCCGCCCCAGGTGAGCCGCTGGGCGAAGTCAATCTTGGTGCGGTAGCCCTCCTCCGGGCCCAGCTCCTCCATGGTGTCGAAGACCGTCTTGCGCAGCTTCTCGATCACCACCATGGTGCCGCTGGACGAGGGGGTGCTCTTCTTGCCCAGGCTGACCGGGATGGTCTTGACCACCGCGCCGTTCCGGGTCACCGTCATCCGCTTGGTCCTGTTGTCCACCGTCATGATCACCGCCGCGCCGATCTTGACGTCCACGGAGAGGTCGGCGCGGCCGTACCAGCCGTCGCCCAGCGGCAGGCCGCCTGCCTGCACCCGGTAGGAGACCTTGCTGTTGGCCTTCCAGAACTCCTTCGGCCGGTACCGGATCTCGGTGGGGCTCACCCAGTGCCAGATGCCCGCCTGGGCCGGCGCCGAGGTCACCGTCATCCGGCGTTGCACGTCGTCGCGGTAGTCCTCCGGAATGGCCCGGCTGAACTTCACGATCAGCGGCATCCCGACCCCGACGACCTGGTTGTCGCCGAGGAAGCTGCTCACCCGCACCTGCTTGCCCGGCTTGGCCATCGTGGTGAAGGTGCTGGTCGCGGTGGCGGGACGGCCGTCGTCACCGGTGGCGGTCACCGTGGCGGTGTAGCTCGTGCCGTACTCCAGTGCGCCGGCCGGCAGCCAGGTCTTGCCGTCCGCGGCGAGCTTGCCCTCGACCGCCTTGCCGCCCGCGTCCTTGAGCTCGACGGCGGTCTCCACGGCGTCCTTCGTGGTGAAGGTGATGCCCGTGGACGCCGGTACGTCCTTGGCGTCGGTCGCCGGTTCGCTGATGGTCGCCGCCGCCTTCGGCGCCTGGCTCTCGCCGCCGCCCTGCCACGAGGACGGCTTACCGCCGTCGCTGTCCGTGCAGGCGGAGGTGAAGGCCAGCGCCACGGCGAGAAGCCCCGCCGCGAACACGCGGCGTCGCCCACCGGGCCGGATCAACTGGTCCTGGCTAGCTCGCATGATTCCCTCACAGTCGCGTGGTCCCTGACCCATCGTCTCCTACTGACGCACCAGGAACGGCCCCGGTTGCCGAGGGTGAACCGGAACACGCCGACGATGATGCCGGAAAATTGCTAGAATCCGGCGATTCGTGAGCCTGGCTCGTCTCCGTGCCGGGACTGAGGGGTCGCCGCGGGCGTCGTCGCACCGCGGGCAGAGCAAAGAGTACGCGCCGGCCCGCGCCGTCGCACGGGCCGGCGCGGACCGCCGAAAGCGCTCAGAGCGCCGGTCCGGACCCGCCCTCGGGCACCGGCAGCGCGCTGCCCTTGACGAACTGCGACCAGCTCAGGCTCCAGGCCGTCCAGCCGTTGCCGGCGGCGAGCTTGCGCTCGGTGCCCTTCACGGTGATCGGGTCGCCGATCCGTGTCTTCTCGAACAGCCACCGGGCGTTCGCCATCGACACGTTGACGCAGCCATGCGACACGTTCTGCCGGCCCTGCACGTGCTCCGACCAGGGCGCGGCGTGGATGTACTCCCCACCCCACGTCAGCCGCTGGGCGAAGTCGATCTCCGTGACGTAGCGGTTGGCCGGGTCCGGGTCGTCGCGGGTGTCGAAGACCGTGGACTCCTTCTTCTCCATCACCACCATCGTGCCGCTGGACGACGGGGTGCTCTTCTTGCCCAGGCTCACCGGCACGGTGCGGACCAGCGCGCCGTTCTCGTACACCGACATCTTCTTGGTGGCGTTGTCGACCTTCATCACGAACGACCGGCCGATCTTGGCGGTGGCCTTGCGGTCGACGTCGCCGTAGCGGCCGTTGCTCAGCGGCACCCCGGCCAGGGCGATCCGCACGGTGATGGTCGTGCCGGGCTTCCAGTACTCCGGCGCCCGGTAGTACGCCTGCGTGCCGTTGTCGACCCAGTGCCACGCCCCCGGCTGCGGCGGGTCGGTGCGGACGAACATCCGCTTCTGCACCGCCGCCCGGTCCTTCTTCGGGATGCCCGGGTGGAACTCCGTGACCACCGGCATGGCCACCCCGTAGCTCTTGTCGTCGAAGAGGTAGAGGCCGGACCCGACGGTCGACCTGGGCTTGGCCATCGTGGTGAAGCTGCTGGTGCCCTGGCTGCTCGTCCCGCCCGGCCCCGTCGCGGTCACCGTGGCCGTGTAGCGGGTGCCGTACTTCAGCGGGGCGGACGGCACCCAGGCGGAGCCGTCGGTGCGCAACGTGCCCGTGACGGCGCCGCCACCCGCGGCGGTCAGGGTCACCGCGGACACCTTCGCGCCGTCCGGAAGCTTCGCGCTGATCTCGGTGCTCACCGGCTTGTTCTTCGTGCCGTCGGCCGGGCTCAGCGTGAGCGGAGGACCGCTCGGCTCGGCCGGCGCCGCCGGCTCGGACGTGCCGGGCGCGGCGCTCGCGCTGGACTCGGCCCCGCCGACGAATTCCGGCTTCTTCTGCTCGTCGCCGCACCCGGTCAGTGCCAGCGACGCCACCAGGGTCAGAGCGCCCACCACCGCCCCGGCTCGCGTGAACCGTGCCATCCCCACCTCTGTTCTCGCGTACCTGGCGGACATCGTGCCGTATCACCGCCGCGACCCGTGCCCCTGTGCCGCGTGCCCGGGTCGATTTGCCCCGTTCTGTCGGCTAAGCTCGACCGAAGGGGGGACCCGGGTAACCGGATTGGAGCCCCGCTCGGCGGGGTGCTAATGTTCTCTCCGTTGCCGACGAGCGCCGCTAGCTCAACTGGCAGAGCAGCGGACTCTTAATCCGCGGGTTCGGGGTTCGAGTCCCTGGCGGCGCACCAGCAATAACCTGGGCATTCACCCTCGCGGGTGGGTGCCCAGGTGCCGTTTCGGGGCGAGTGACAGCAACGGCGGCAGCACAAGTGTCACTCGTCAACGTCATCGCCCGCCCAGGCTCGGAGAGCCGTTGCGCGCGAGCAGCTCCTCACGTCGCAGGTCAATGAAACAAGTAGCCGATGATCGCGCACTCGCAACGGGGAGCCGCTCCTCGCCGGCGCGTGCGGGGATGACAAGGGTTCCTGTGCGCATAACGTGTACTCGATGATCCGACCCGCGTTCCTGGACGCCGCCGAGACCGCCATGGCCCTGTTGCGCAATCCGATACTGGCCGAGCAATGGTCCTCGCCCAGCGCACTGCCGGACTTCTCCACCGGCGGCCTCGCCCGCCACCTGGCCAACCAGGTCACTCAGACCGTGACGTTCCTCGCCGCGCCGCCAGGAGAATCGGCGATCTCGGTGCTGGAGCACTTCACCGGCAACGCTTGGGTGACTTCAGGCGTGGGTAGTGCCGACAACATCGACATCCGGCGCCGCAGCGAGCAGACTGCTGCAGCGACGACCGCCAGGGAGCTGGCGGACGCGGTCGATGCGGCATTGACCGACCTGGGTGCCACGGTGACAGCGCAACCGCCCGACCGCATCGTGGACCTCGGCGACTGGGGCCTAAAGGTCGACGACTTCCTGCTGACCCGGGTCATGGAGCTGGTCGTGCACACCGACGACCTGGCAGTCAGCCTCGGCTTGCCGACGCCACCGATGCCGCAGACAGCGACTGAAGCGACAATCCAGCTGTTGAGCAGCCTTGCGGCCTGGCGACACGGTTCCCTGAACGTGATACGCGCGCTAGCTCGGCAAGAACGAGCTCCCGCCTCCATCTCCGCCCTCTAACTGGTGGAGCGCTGTGCTCCCACCGGACCAGCGATAGCGAGGCCGACGCCAACGGTTCCGACCTCGACGGCGGTCCGGGCCGCGAGTTGTCGTGCTGCTTCACGCCTGGTCATGCTCTCTGCCTAGCCTCCTGCGTCAAGGGCGTGCTGTTGACAGCAACGGTGACAGCAACCGGGGCAGCCGACACCACGCCCTGACCCCGCTGTGGCACTAGGCGGACCGAGGCGGCGAGCGATGGACCATCACGCCGGCTGTCTCTTAATCCGCGGGTTCGGGGTTCGAGTCCCTGGCGGCGCACATCGATCAAGGCCCCGACCAGCATGAAGCTGGCCGGGGCCTTGATGACTGTCTAGGAACTCTCGGGGATCTTGTCATCCAGATGTGCCCCGAAGAAGTCGGCGAGCTTGGCGACCGCCGGTGTCACGTACTCGTCCTTGTCGTAGAGGGCGACGTGGCTGGCACCGTTGATCCAGTACTGCTCCTTGGGCTCCCGCGCGTTCTCGATGGCGTGCGTGGTCATCCACGAGGTGACGGCCTCCGTCCCAGCGATCATGAGCAGGGGGCGCGGTGCGACCAGCTCGATGAATCGGAAGGCGTCGAATGACGCGATGCGGTCCACACTGTTCAGGGTGAAGAACTTCGCCGAGCGCGCGTGCGCCGCCCGGTCGGTGCCGTAGTACTCCCACCCTTCGAAGAGGTGCTGGCCACCGGCACGAGCCTGTGCCTCCGTCTCCGGGAAGATCGGGAAGACGCCGACGCCTTCACCGCGGGCCTCGCTGGTGCGCGCCGCCGCTGCGGCGTCGAGCAGGCCCTGGAGGATCGCCGGGTCCTGCGTGCCGTCGGCGCCTTCGCGGAACTGGCGGCCCATGTCGACGGCGCTGACCGTCGCGACGGCCCTGATGCGGTGATCGGTGGCGGCGGCGGGAATGACGTAGCCGCCGGACGCGCAGAGGCCGAGCGCGCCGATCCGGTCGGGATCGACGTCGGTTCGGGTGCTCAGGAACGAGACCGCCGCCTTGATGTCCTCGACGCGGTGCGCCGGGTCCTCGAGCCCGCGCGGCTCGCCCTCGCTCTCGCCCTGGTGGGCGGCGTCGAATGCGAGGGTGACGAAGCCATCGAGGGACAGCCGTTCGGCGTAGAGACCAGCGGCCTGCTCCTTCACGCCGCTTCCGGGATGTCCGACGACGATCGCGGGCCGAGGACCGCCGGGCTGCCCGTCCGGGACGTAGAGATGACCGGCGAGGGTCAGGCCGGCGCTGTCGAACGTGACGTTCGTCTTCATATGGGTCTTCTCCACTGAGATGTTCGAAGGGGGCGATGTTCCGCCAGTTCCGCCCCGCCGAGCGGCCGGGGCACGAACCCAAGGCTCGCCCGTCTCCTCGCGCTACGGGCAGGGCGAAGTTCTGCCCGGGGCAGCCGGCTTCGGGGGAAGGAATCTGCCTCCCCACGTCCGACCTCGCTGCGGAGAATGGAATCCGTGAGAACAGCATCGGGCGGCTCTTCCGAGTTCAAGGACTTCCTCCGAGCCCGGCGCGCCCAGCTGACACCACAGGAGGTCGGTCTTCCCGACACGGGGTCGTTCCGACGGGTGGAGGGGCTGCGCCGGGAGGAGGTCGCACAACTTGCCGCTATCAGCGTCGACTATTACACCCGACTTGAGCGGGGCCGGGTCGAAGCCTCCGCCTCGGTACTCGTGACTCTGGCCCGCGCACTCCGATTGGACGATGACCAGCAGGCATACCTGTACGAACTGGCCGGTAAGACGGCAAGCCGGCCGCGTCGTCGCCCTGTCCAGCGGGTCCGGCCGGCCATGCGGCGCTTGCTCGACCAACTCACCGAGAGCCCGGCAATGGTGCTCGGGCGACGTATGGACATCCTCGCGTGGAACGCCAGCGCCGCCGCCCTGTTCGCCGACTTCGCCCACATCCCCGCGAACCGGCGCAACTACGTCCGTCTGCTCTTCACCGATCCCGCCGTGCGGGCCCTGCACATCGATTGGAAGGAGGCCGCCCGCACCAGCGTGGCTTCCCTCCGCATGGAAGCCGCTCATGATCCTCATGACCCGGATCTCGCTGCGCTCGTCGGCGAGTTGTCGGTGCAGACAACGACTTTCGCACCTGGTGGGCCTCGCACCAGGTCGCCAGCACCAGTTACGGCACGAAGCACTACCGCCACCCCGTCCTGGGCGAACTCACCCTCGACTGCGACGTGTGGGACAGCCCGGACGGCAGCGGACAGCGCCTCATGGTGTTGACCGCCGAACCCGGCACCCCCTCACACCAGGCCCTGGGGATTCTTGCCTCCCGGACTGCCGAAGCTCCGGGATCGCACGATTCCAACCCGTAACGGCGAGCCGTGACGTACACCGTCGACCCGGAGCTGCCGTCACGCGGGCGAGGCCGGCGCCATGGTCCTCGTCGACCAGGGCGAGATCGATCCACGGTCCTTACCGTTCGCTGTCCAGCTCCGCCATTGCCGGGGCCCCGTACCGTTCACCGGCGGCGGCGCCGGCCGGTACCGCCAGTTCGATGGCGGCCAGATCGTCGTCGGTCAGCGTCAGGTCGAGCGCGCCCAGCGACTCGGCCAGCCGGTCCGGGCGGCGGGCCCCGACCAGGGGGACGATGTCGTCGCCGCGGCTGAGTACCCAGGCGATGGCGACCTGCGCGACGGTGACGCTGCGCGCGTCGGCGATCGTCCGCAGCGCCTCGACCAGGCCCAGGTTCGCGAGCAGGTTGTCGCCCTGGAAGCGCGGGCTGAAGCCACGGAAGTCGCCGGGGGTGAGTGCGCGGTCCGCGGTCCATCGGCCGCTGAGCAGGCCGCGGGAGAGCACCCCGTAGGCGGTCAGGCCGATGCCCAACTCGCGCAGGGTCGGCAGGATCTCCGCCTCGATGCTGCGGGAGAGCAGCGAGTACTCGATCTGCAGGTCGCTGATCGGGTGTACGTCGGCGGCCCGCCGGATGGTGTCGGCGCCGACCTCGGAGAGGCCGATGTGGCGTACCCGGCCGGCCTGCACCTGCTCGGCGATGGCTCCGATGGTCTCCTCGATCGGCACGTCGTGGTCGATTCGGCTGAGCCGGTAGATGTCGACGTAGTCGGTGTCGAGGCGGCGCAGGGTGTACGCGAGGAAGTTGCCAACCGCCTTGGGTCGGCCGTCGGAACCGTGCCAGCCGCCAGCGGCGTCCCGCAACGCCCCGAACTTGACGCTGATCTTCACCTGTTCCCGGTCGCGGCCGCGCAGCGCCCGGCCGATCAGCATCTCGTTGTGCCCCATGCCGTAGAAGTCGCCGGTATCGATCAGGTTGATCCCGGCGTCGAGCGCGGCGTGGATCGTGGCGAGGCCCTCCGCCTCGTCGGCGGGGCCGTAGAGGTCGGACATCCCCATGGCGCCGAGCCCGAGCGCGGAAACCTCCGGTCCGGTACGGCCGAGCGTACGCGTCTGCATGTCAACTCCTGTCTTGATTGTCGTGCCAACCAAGTCCCAGAGAACGGATGACAGATCCAAGTCTTGCAAGCCCGACGTCAGCGGTGCCCTGATGTGGTTGGCGACGAGGTCCTCCGTGGGGACCCACGGATCCCGAAGGCGTACCAGGCCGTGCCCGCCCTTCTCCGCAGCGTCCGAGCGGCCAGCGCAGTGGGTGCGGCATCAACCGACTCAAACGCCACCGCCGAGCTGCCCGGGGTACGCGAGATTCAGCCAACCCCACGACCCAACAGTAGCCAGTTCGCCCAGTTTCGTCCCAGAAAAGCCAGCCTGCTGAGTGTCGAATGCTGTCGCGGTGAGCAGCGGGTCACGTGTGGGGATGGCGACGCCGCGCACCTCCCCTTCTTCACAGCGCGGCCCACATATTGCCGCGCCATTGGTGCGCATCTATAGTTGCGCGGATCACAACAATCATGGCCGTGGTGGTGCGGCCGGATCGTCGAAGCGCTTCGACGATCCGTCGTTCCGGCCCGTCAGCCGGGTGTCGGGCCTGGCCACGCCGGTCTTGGCGCCCCCTGGGCGTCGGTCGTACGACATGAGGAGAACCGCATGCGGAACAGGCGCCTCCGGCGCGGAATCACCGCCCTCGCCCTCGCCCTGCTGGCCCTACCGGCCGTTCCCGGCACGGCGCTCGCCGAACCCACCTACCCCTTCCGAGATCCACACCTGCCCGTGAACGCCCGGGTCGACGACCTGCTCGGCCGGCTCACCCAGGACGAGAAGATCTCGTGGCTGCACCAGTACCAGCCGGCCGTTCCCCGGCTGGGCATCGGCCTGTTCAAGACCGGCACCGAGGCCCTGCACGGGGTCGCCTGGTCGACCGACATCGACAACAACGGCGCGGTGGTGAAGGCCAACGGAACTGTCTTCCCCCAGCCGGTGGGCATGGCGAGCACCTGGAACACCGACCTGATCCAGCGGGTCGGCTCGGCCGTCGGCGACGAGGCGCGCGGCTACCACGCACTGAACCCCCGGGTCTGGGGTCTCAACCTCTGGGCGCCGGTGGTCAACCTGCTCCGCGACCCGCGCTGGGGCCGCAACGAGGAGGGCTACTCCGAGGACCCGTTGCTCACCGGCGCGATCTCCACGGCGTACGGCTCGGGGATGACCGGCGGGGACCCCGACCACCTGAAGAGCGCCCCGACCCTCAAGCACTACCTGGCCTACAACAACGAGGTCCGGCGCGACGTCACCTCCTCGAACGTGCCGCCACGGGTGCTCAACGAGTACGACCGCGCCGCCTTCAAGCCGGCCATCGCCGCTGACGCGGCGACCGGGGTGATGGCCGCGTACAACCTGATCAACGGTCGTCCCGCAACCGTGGACCCGGACCTGGCCACGGTGGTGCGCGGCTGGACCGACCAGCCGCTGATGAACGTCACGGACGCCTGGGCGCCGAACAACCTCGTCGCCTCCCAGGGGTACTACGCCACCCAGGCCGAGGCGAACGCCGCGATCATCAAGGCCGGCCTCAGCAGCTTCATCACCGACGACACCAACGCTCAGCCGACCGTGACGGCCATCAAGCAGGCGCTGGCCACCGGGCTGCTCACCGAGGGGGACATCGACGCCCGGATCCGGGAGATCCTCAACGTCCGGTTCCGGTTGGGTGAGTTCGACCCGGGCGGCGGCCGGTACGGCGGCATCACCCCGGACGTCATCAACAGCCCGGAACACCAGCGGCTGGCCCGGCAGGCCGCCGGCGAGGCGATGGTGCTGCTGAAGAACTCCCGGCAGGCGCTACCGCTGGACCCGGCCCGGACCCGCAAGGTCGCCGTCCTGGGTCCGCTGGCCGACACGCTCTACTCCGACTGGTACGGCGGTGACCTGCCGTACGAGGTGACCGCGCTCGACGGTATCCGCGAACGGCTGGGCGCCTCGGCCAGCGTCAGCGGGCTCGACGGGGCGGACCGGATCGCACTGAAGGATCCGGCGACCGGCCGGTACGTCACGGCAACCGGCACCACCGACGCCGACCCGGTCGCGGCCACCGGCGCCACCGCCGCGCTCGCCGCCCAGTTCGACGTGGTGGACTGGGGCCAGGACGTGGTGACGCTGCGCAACGCCGCCAACGGCCGTTACCTCGGCTACAACTGGGGGCCGTTCCTCACCCGCGACGAGCAGCCGAACGGCTGGTACGTGCAGCAGCAGTTCAAGCTGGAGCCGCAGGCCGACGGAACGGTCGCGCTGCGCTACGCCGGCTACGAGACCACGGAGAGCTGGTTCGGCGCCGACACGTACGTCACGGTCGGCCCGGACGGCGCCCTCAAACTCGGCGCGTCCACGGCGGCCGACGCGACCCACTTCAGTCGCGAGGTGCTCAGCAGCGGAATCGACCGGGCCGTCGCGGCGGCCAAGGCGGCCGACACCGCCGTCCTGGTCGTCGGCAGCAACCCCTTCATCAACGGGCGCGAGGCGCACGACCGCACCTCCACGGCACTGAGCGCCGGCCAGGAGGCGCTGGTCAAGGCCGTGGCCAAGGCCAACCCGCGTACGGTGTTGGTGCTCCAGACCAGCTACCCGGTCACCATCGACTGGGAGCAGGAGCACGTCCCGGCCATCGTCTGGACCACCCACGCGGGCGCCGAGACCGGGCACGCCGTCGCCGACGTCCTGTTCGGCGACCGCAACCCGTCCGGCAAGCTCACCCAGACCTGGTACCGCTCGGACGGGCAACTGCCACCAGACCTGCTGGAGTACGACATCATCACGTCCGGGCAGACCTACCTGTACAGCAGCGCGAAGCCGCTGTATCCGTTCGGCCACGGGCTGTCGTACACCCGGTTCCGGTACGGCCCGCCGCGCACCGGCGCCACCTCGGTCGCGGCCGACGGCACCATCACCGTCAGCGTCGACGTGACCAACACCGGCAGCCGGGCCGGTTCCGAGGTGGCCCAGCTCTACACCCACCAGCGGACCTCGCGGGTCAAGACCCCGATCCGCCAGCTCAAGGCGTTCCAGCGGGTGGAACTCGCACCCGGGCAGACCCGGACCGTGACGCTGCGACTGCCCGCCGTCGACCTGGCGCACTGGGACGTCACCCGCAGCCGGTGGGTGGTCGAGTCGTCCGTCCACGACCTGATGGTGGGCGCGTCCGCGAAGGACATCCGGGCCCGGACCGCGATTCGGGTACGGGGTGAGGTGATCCCGGCCCGTGACCTGTCCCGCTCCACCCGGGCGGAGAACTTCGACCGGTACGCCGGGGTCCGGCTGGTCGACGAGACGAAGGCCAGTGGTACGGCCGTCGGCGCCACCGCGCCCGGCCAGTGGATCGCCTTCGCCGGTTCCGCGCTACGCCCCGGTGCGCACACCCTCACCGCGAGGGTCGCCAAGGCCGGCGCGGGCGCCAGCACGATCCAGGTCCGGCTGGGCTCGCCCACCGGGCGGCTGCTGGGCACGGCCACCGTGCCCAGCACCGGCGACGACTACCGGTACGTCGACGTCAGCGCCGAGTTGACCCGCGCCGCCGGCACCCACGACGTGTACCTGGTGTTCGATTCCGCGCTGCGGCTGGCGAACTTCTCCATCCGGTGACCGGAGCCGGGGCCGGGGCCGGGGCCGGGTCGATCGTCGACCCGGTCCCGGGCCGGCCGCCTGCTGAGCATGCCGGTGGACGAGCCGAGGAACCCGAAGGTGGTTGGATCCGCTCCGGGAGGTCGCGGTGTCGCCCACGTCCCGGAACTCGTCCTGATGCTGGACGAGTTCCGTTTTGATGACGCCAGTGTGGGAAGCAAACGGTGTGGCGGAGTCGAAGCGGCGTCGGCTGGCGGAAGACGACCTGTTGAAGGGATTCGACCAGACAGGGCCGAGCGGAGGAAGACTCGGTGGCTTCTTCGCCATCACCATCGGCGCGTCCCTGTACGCGTGGCATGTTGCTTTCAGCTTCGGCGCTTACGGCACACTCCTCTACCCGTTTCGGCAGCAACTGTTCGTCGTGGCGATGGTCGTGCTGCTGGGAGCGTTGATCATGCGCTCTCGGACGCGGATCCATCCGTGGCTGCTGGCCCTGTTCGCTCCTCCGCTCCTGCTCACCCTGGTGCGGCTCGTCTTTCCGGCCAGTGAGTCAGGTGCCTTCTCAACTGTCGTGGATCGGATCCTGCTCGTGGCGACCGTGGCTGTGTCGCCGATCGTTGCCTGGGTCGTCGCGCGGTTGCTCGCACCGGACTACTTCACCCTGCCGGACCGACGAGCCAAGATCGCAGTCGTGGCTGTTGTCGCCGCCGTGACACTCACCGGCTATGCCGTTGGCCGGTTGAACGATCGCTTCCTCACCTGCGGAGACTTCCAGGTCGCCGGCGATGCCGAGCCAGAGAACTGCTCCCACGTATCCCCTCGCTGACCGGTGGACGCATGACGCTTGCCTCTCCGCTCCCTCCACCGGTTCCGTCACCCGAGACGACGCGGAAGAGGTGCGACGAAAGGTTGAGAGCCGTGCGGCTGCCGCCTTCGACCGCGTCTAATGGTTGCCAGCGCCGTCGTGCCCGGGTCTGCGCTTCCTTGACGGCCTCGTCGACAGTGCGCGCGTCGGTGATTTGCTGAAGGACGGTGGTGGAGAGCGCATGGTGGCTGACGCCCTCCCGACCGGCAGTCCGGACACGATCCTCGTCTGCGTCCGGGGCAACTCCGGCTCGGGTAAGAGCAGCATCGCCCGGCAGTTGCGGCGTCGGCACGGTCGGGGCTGTGCGCTGGTCGAGCAGGACTACCTGCGGCGCATCGTGCTGCGCGAGCGGGACAAGCCCGGCGGCGCGGCGCCGGCGCTCATCGGGCAGACCGTCCGGTTCGCGCTCGACCACGGCTACCACGTCGTGCTGGAGGGCATCCTGCACACCAGCCGCTACCGGAGCATGCTGACGGGCCTGCGGGACGGTCACCGGGGGCAGTCGCTGTTCTGCTACCTCGACGTGTCCCTGCCCGAGACTCTGCGCCGGCACCTCACCCGCCCACAGGTCAGCGAGTTCACCGCCGAGCAGATGAGTGGCTGGTACGCCGCGCACGACGTCCTCGGCTGGCCCGACGAACTTGTCCTCGCGGAGAGCACCGGGCTGGAGGAAGCCGTCGAGGCCATCGCCGCGGCCGCCGGGCTACCCCAGACCGGCCGCGACGACGACGTACTCCCGATCGTTCCGTAGGCGCGACGGGCGGTCAGCCGCCGACCAGGTCGAACCGCTCCCAGGGCCCGATCGCGGTCCGGTTCGCGATCAGCGGCGCGGCCCCGGCGTTGTCGGCGACCACGTACCGGTCGTTGACCGCGGCGCGCAGGCTCACGCTCCCGTCACCGTTGCGGACGAGGTGGAACCTCTCCCACAGCCCGACCGCCGTCCGGTTGGCGATCAGCGGGGCGGCTCCGGCGTTCTCCGCGGTCACGTACCGGCCGTTGACGCGGGAACGCAGGGAGACCGTGCCGCCGCCGAGGTCGGCGAGGTCGAACTGCTCGGCCGTGCCGATCGCGGTCTGGTCGGCGATCAGGGCGGAGGCGCCACCGGCAGCGGCGCTGACGTAGCGGCCGTTGGCGTGGGCGCGCAGACTCACCGGCCGCTGCGGGCCGGGCGCCGGGTCGACGGAGGGATCGAACCGGCTGGCCCAGTAGCGGGTCCGTTCCAGGTAGGCGGTCTCGGAGGCGACACCGGTGCGGCCGTACGCGCCCGAGTAGGTCAGGTAGCCGTGCCCGCCCGGCGGGTTCGCGCTCGCCGGCTCGATGGTCGAGCCCTCGTGCCACTCGTTGAACGAGGTGATGGACACCCAGGTCGGCGGGCCGCCGTGCGCGGGGTTCAACGCGTTGGTCCACTGCTGGTCGTACATGGCGCCGTTGGCCCGGTCGGCGGTCGGTGTGGTGTTGCCCGGGACCGCCCGGTCGTCGAGGTAGCCGGGCGCCACCGAGGGCGCCCAGACGAGGCCGTTGGCCCGGCAGTAGGCACTGGTGGACGCCCAGCCGGGGGCAGTCGCACCGGCGATCCCGTCGTAGGTGTACATCCCGCCGAAGTGGGCGACCTTGGTGGTGTCGGTGGTCTGGGCCAGCACGATGCTGGTGTTGCGGACCTGCGCCAGCGGCGACCAGTCGGTGATCCGCAGGCTCTCGAAGACGTAGAACGGCGCCCGGTTGCCGTGTGCCGCGTCCCGGTGGAACGCGGGGTGGCTGCCGTACCGGTTGTGGATGTAGGTGATGTCGGCGACGGTCGAGGCGGCCGTCCGCCCGGTGTACGGCTCGAGGTGCCAGGCGACCCGCAGCCCGTACTCGGCGGCCGCGTCCAGCACGGTCCGGGCCAGGTTGTCCTCGTAGGAACCCTGGCCCCACCAGCTGTAGACGAGCACCCCGACCCCGGCGTCCCGGATCCAGGCCATGTGCTGACGCACGGTGGCCGGGTCGCCGGAGTCGTACGCGCCCAACGTCGGGTAGAAGTTCGCGCCGACGTCCTGCGGTGGGGTGTGACCGCCCTGCGGCCAGTGCCGGTAGCTGCCGGCGACGCTGGGGTTGCCGTACCAGGAGTAGTAGAAGATGTGCACGTTGCTGGCGGTGGCGGCCATGGGCTGGATCGGCGCGGCGGCGGCGGTCGGCGGCTGCGCCGCCGCGCGCGCCTGGGCGAGTGGGGTGGGGGCGGCGGCGAGACCGATCGCCGCGACCAGGGCGGCGACCACGCGCAGCCAGCGGTTCTTCGGGTGCATGACGCTCCAACGGGTCGGGGGCAGCCGGTGCGGCCGGGGGACGCCGGCCGCACCGGCTGCCCTGGTGGTGGTCCGCCGTCGCCGGAGGGGATGGTCCGACGGCGGGCCCGGTGGGGGATCGGTGCCTCGGGAGGCGAGGCGGTGGAACGGGGAGGCGACAGGGTCAGGTGCCGTGGACCTCCAGCTCCCACAGCGAGTAGCCGTACGCGGGCAGGGCGCGCTGGGTGCCCTGGACGCGCAGGTAGCGGCCGGTGGCCGAGATGGGGATGTCGTCCACGCCGCCGTCGCCGGTGGTCGTGGTGTGGACGGGCGACCACGTCACGTTGTCCGTGGACACCTGCACCTGGTACGCCCGCGCGTACGCCGCCTCCCAGGTCAACCGGACCCGGTCGAGGGTGCGGGACGCCCCGAGGTCCACGGTGATCCACTGCGGGTCGGCGTAGGCGCTGCCCCAGCGGGTGCCCGTGTTGCCGTCCACCGCGTTGGTGGCGACGTGTGCGCTGCCCGGCTCGACGCTGGACGCGGTGACCGGCCGGCCCCGGGAGAGCAGGGTGCCGCCGGACGGGGTGCCGTAGACGTTGAGGTCCCACAGCGAGTAGCCCCACTGGGTGGCCCGCTGGGTGCCGTACACCCGCAGGTAGCGGCCGGTGCCAGCGACGGTGAGGTCGTCGACGCCGCCGTCCCCGCTGGTCGTGGTGTGGACCGGCGACCAGGTGACGTTGTCCGGCGACACCTGCACCTGGTACGCCCGCGCGTGGGCCGTCTCCCAGGCCAGCCGGACCCGGTTGACCGCGTACGTGGCGCCCAGGTCGACGGTGATCCACTGCGGGTCGGCGTACGCGCTGCCCCACCGGGTGCCCGCGTTGCCGTCCACGGCGTTGGCGGCCACGTGCGCGCTGCCTGGCTCCACACTGGACGCGATCACCGGCCGACCTCGGGCCACGTCGGTGGCGGGAGGCTCGCTCGGGCCGTCGGTCCTGATCCGCACGTTGCGGTAGTTGATGTCCAGCCCGGCGCCGTCGTTCTGCAACCCGATGTACCCGTTGGCGATGGCCCGGCCGCTGACGTAGTCATTGATCTTGACTCCGTTGAGCCAGATCTCGACCCGCTGGCCGTGCACCCCGATCTCGTAGGTGTTCCAGGAGCCGGGAGGGTTGAGGGCCTCCGCACGGGCGGCCTGGTTCGGCGCCTGGAAGCTGTAGACGCTGCCGGTGGTGCGCGAGGGGTCGGCGTCGGTCGCGTCGATCTGGATCTCGTGGCCGGCGTCCACCGGGCCCCACGGGTCGCCCTGCGGGTCGGGGAACCCGATGAAGACCCCGCCGTTGTCGTCGCCCGGCATCATCCAGTCGACCTTGAGTGAGTAGTTGCCGAAGGTGCGCACCGGGTACCAGAGCAACCCCATGCCGCCGTACGAGGTGAGGGTCCCGTCGGCCAGGGTGAAGCCGCCCGACCCGGCCTGCCGCCACTGCGCGAGACTGGCCTCGGTGCCGTCGAACAGCGGGGTGTAGCCGGGCTCCGGCCGGCAGTCGGCCGCCACGGCGCCGGCCGCCACCTGGATGCCGCCGAGCAGCATGCGGGTGAAGTTCGGGTCGCTGTAACTCTCCTCGGTGTGGCCGAGGCCGGTGTACCAGGAGCGTCCGCCGCCGTAGCCGTGGCACCAGGTGATCGGGTGGTCGCCACCCATCGACCCGCCGCTGTACGACGACTCGTCGAGGCTGGCCAGCACCTTGACCGCGGAGCGGGGGTTGGCGCGGTAGTTGTACCACTCGTCGGTGCGGGTCCAGGTCGACGGTAGGTGCGCGGTCGAGGGGTTGGCCCGGTCCTCGACCCGGACGGTCGCCTGCTGGGTCGCCGGGTGCGAGGCGAAGTACGCCCCGACCAGACCGCCGTACCACGGCCAGTCGTACTCGGTGTCGGCGGCGGCGTGCACGCCGACGAAGCCACCCCCGGCGCTCATGTACGCCTCGAACGCGCTCTGCTGACCGGCGTCGAGCACGTCTCCGGTCGTGCTGAGGAAGACCACCGCCTGGTACTGGGCGAGGTTGGCCGTGGTGAAGGTGGCCGCGTCCTCGGTGGAGGTGACGGTGAAGCCGTTCGCCGCGCCGAGCTGCTGGATCGCGGCGACGCCGTTCGGGATGGAGGAGTGCCGGAAGCCGGCGGTCTTGGAGAAGACCAGGATCTTGGTCAGCGGTGCGGCCTCGGCCGGGGCCGAGGTCACCGTCGCCGTGCCGGCGGCGACGGTGAGTCCGGCGACCACGGCGGCGACCGCGGTGATGGCGCGTCTGCGCATGAGGGCTCCTTGCGGGGGTCGGAGACGATGCCGGAGCGGCGGGCCCTGCTCGGGCCCGCCGCTCCGGCGTCACACGGGAATCAGGTCGAACTTCTCCCAGGGGCCGATCGCCTCCCGGTTCGCGATCAGCGCCTCGGCACCGCCGTTCTCGGCGACCACGTACCTGTTGTTCACCGTCGCCCGCAGGCTGACCGAGCCGTCCGCGTTGCGGACCAGGGCGAAGGTCTCCCACGACCCGGCGGACGCCCGGTTGGCGACCAGCGGGTTGGCGCCCGCGTTCTCGGCGCAGACGAACTGGTTGTTCACCCGCGCCCGCAGCGCGACGGTGCCGCCGCCGAGATCGACCTGGTCGAACTGCTCCGAGCCGCCGACACCGGTGGCGGACGCGACCAGGTTCCCCGCGCCGGCGTTGGTGGCGCTGACGTAGCGGCCGTTGGCCTGGGCCCGCAGCGCGACCGCGCCGGTCGCCGGTGGGCCGCCGGTGAGGATCCGCAACGCGTCGACCATGCCCACCGACGTGGTCTTGTTGACGATGCGGATCGTGTGGGTGCCGTTGGCCAGCCCGGTCTTGCGGAACACGACCTGCTGGGCCTGGCGGGGGCCGGCGACGTTCAGATTGACGTTGGTCTGGAGGACGTTGTCCAGGTAGACGTCGACGTTGCCCATGTCGCTGAACCGCTCCGACAGGTACTCGACCCCGGTGCCGGTGAAGGTGTAGCTGGCCGCCGAGCCGACGGTCGTGCTGTGGTGGGTGTCGTCGTTGTAGTCGCCGTACCCCCGGGCGGTGGTGTGGTGCCAGTTGGCGTCGTAGGTCAGCATCGTGTCGTTGACCAGCCCCCCGCCGCCGACGCCGCCGAGACCGAGCGTCGAGGCGGTGCCCGACAGGCTCTTCTCGCCCTGGTTGGCGGTGCCGGTCAGGGTGGTGGCCGCGTACGTCGACAGCGGCTTGGCGGTGCGCTCCACCACGTACACCGTGTTCGCCGCGGTGGCGAAGCTGATCTCGGCGGCCGAGGTGGTGGTCAGCACGGCGTTGTCCGAGGTACGGCGGACGCGCACCTCCTGACCACCCCACGGGTTCACCACCCGGGCCGTCTTGCCGTGCAGGCTGCGCAGCCCGACGTACTTGACCTCGCCGGCCTCCCGCTCCGAGCTGACCAGGAACCCGTCCTTGGCCAGCAGCGTGAACTTCCCGACGAAGCTGGAGTCGGTCGGCACGGCCGGAAAGACCCGGATCTTGTCGTTGTACGACTGCAGCAGCGACTCGTTCATCGCCGCCAGGTGGATGCCGAGGTACTCGAAGACGCCGTTGGTGTTGTTGGTCATCCCGTTCGGATAGTTCTGGTACTTCTGCAGCATCGTCCGCATGCCCTGGAACGCCTGGTTGCCGAGGCCGAGCCGGGCGGCGTGCACGTGGTCGTTGGACCAGACGTTGCCGTACGGGTGCGGCCGCACGTTCCAGGTGTTGATGGCGGTCTGCTGGTCGGGGTAGCCGATGCCGGTCTGGTCGTAGGGCCAGACCAGCTCCAGCGACACGTTCTCGTTGTTACGGGTCTGCGAGATCGGCGGGTCGTGCGGCAGGTACGCCCCGTTCTGGACCTGGTAGGGCGCCAGGTTGTTGACGATGGTCTGCCAGTTGGCCCGCAACCCGGCGTCGAGGCCGAGCTGCTGGCTCACCTGGATCGCCAGCGGGAAGAGCAGCCGCACCGCGGCCAGGTCGGTGATGGCGTTGCGGACGTCCCAGTACGTCTCGTGGGCGTTCGAGTTGGCCATGTACCACCGGCCGGTGGCGGCGTCGTGGTCCAGCATGTCCTCGTAGAACTTTACCGCCTCACGCATGTACGGGTAGGCGGTGTTGCGCAGGTACGCCTCGTCGTTGCTGTACCGGTACTGGAGGTACATGTTGTAGGCGGCCTCGGTGCCGGTGGAGTAGAGGTCGTTGACGTAGTCGCTGTTGACCGTGCCCCGGGCGTTGCCGTCCCAGCCCATCGTCTCCGGCACCCAGAGCCCGTCACTGCCGTAGCGGGTGGTGGTGTACGACTTCAGCGAGGCGAGGTTGCGGCTGTAGAGCCGGTTGAAGCCCGCCATCACGTCGAGGTGGTTGCTGGCCAGGAACGAGTTGTAGACGTCCCGTTGGTTCCAGTACCAGTACCCGTTGCTCCACTTGGAGTTGTCCTGGGTGGCTCGGAAGACCCCGTTGATGAAGTGCAGCGGGTAGTTGCCGTAGCCGCCGGCCGCGATCATGTAGGTCGCCAGGTAGTAGACGTTCTCCAGGTAGTCGGCGTCGCCGCCGGCGTTGGAGTACTGGACGAACGACCTGGCCCAGAAGTCGTGCCACCAGTTGCGGTAGTTGTTCAACGTGGTGGCGTAGCCGGCGCTCTTGGCCGCCGCCAGCTGGTTCTTCGCCTGGGTCACCGAGTTGAGGCCGGGCGAGTTGATCCGGCTGGCCGCGGTGAACCAGACGGTGTAGCTCGACGTGGGGGTGATCGTCAGGCGGACGCGGGTGCCGTTGACCACCTGGGAGGTGTAGGACGCTCCCTCGACCGTGGCCGCGAGGGTGTACCCGAAGTTGTTCGCATCGGTCTGCCCACGGCTCAACCCGACACCGGTGGCGTCGGCGAAGGTCGAGACGGTACGCCAGGTGTTGAGGTCCGGGACGTCGGCGATGTTCTGGACGGTGTTCATGTCCCAGAGGCTCAGGTCGAGGCCGACGCTGGTCACCCCGGGCCGGCTGTCCTCGACGTGGATGCCCATCACCTCGGAGTTGGGCGCGCCCATGACCGTGACGGTGCGGTTGTTGTCGTACTTCGTGGTCAGCGTCCCGTCGTACAGCGAGAGTCGCTGCTCGAAGGTGGTGTAGCCGGTGTCGAGCTGCGGGTTGCTGTACAGGTTGACCAGCCCGGCGGCGTAGGTCGACTGCTGGGACAGATCGACACCGGAGACCTGGGCGGTCAGGCCGTTGGCGTTCCAGACCATGGCGCCGGTGCGGCCGTTGCCGACCGTGAGGCCGTGCAGGGGGTTGGTGTTCGGGCGGTTGTAGACGATGTCGTGCTTGGCCAGGTAGCCGGCCCGGTTGACGTTCAGCGTCCCGGTGCCGGCGCCGAACGCGGCGTCCGTCGGGGCCGCGGTGGCCGGTCCGGCCGGTCCGGTGGCGACGACACCACCGGCGAGCAGGACGGCGAGCGCGATTCGTAGCGGCGTCGTCATCTTCATCGACACGATCTCCTCTGGATCGTCCGTGCGGATGCATGCCTCGCACCCCGGGGGGAGTGCCCCGGTCTGCCCACGTCCGCCGAAACGAGGGCGATGTCGAGTCGGATCTGGGAGGGTGCCCACCGCGCCGGGGTTGCCGACGATCAGGTGAACATCGACCCACATCGTTGACATGCAGTTAACATCGGAGGTCTTCGAGGGTCAATCCCCGGCGCGGGAGAAGTTTGGGATCACTGGACGGGAGCGCGGTGCGAGACATCGGATCTATTGCGTCCCGCATGATCGGTTGCCGCAGCTCACCGCAGCCAGCGGACGTGTTCCTCGATCCCGTGGAGCGCCTTTCGCCAGGCGTTGCTGACCAGCCCCCCGTTGAGCGACGCGAGTTGACGCCGTGCGCCCCACCCGGCCACCGGCTTGTCGACGCTCCGGAACAGGTCGTCGAGATAATCCAGCGGTGAGCCCACGGTCAGCAGCCTGAGCACGTCGTCGATACTGAACGCCTCGGAGACCTCTCGAACGAAGTCGCGGTTGGCGACGAACAACGCCGGGACCCACTGCGTCGGCGGATACCGCAGGCTGTAGAGAACGAGGTCGAAGTCGAAGCAATGGTCGTCGTCCGGCTCTGTCGCCGTGCTGCCCAACTGGTCGACGAAGTCTTCCCAGCCCGCCAATCTCGCCAATTCATGCGCTTCGGTCCTGGCCACATACTTGCGCATCGACTCCAAAGACCGGAAAAGGAGCAGGCGGCTCTGCGCGCCGGGGAAAACAGCCTCGGTCCGTTCTTCGTCGAGATACGCCCGGAGCGTGTAACCCCTTTCCCCGGAGCGGAGCGACATTGCAATCGGGTGAATGGTCGACGACGCGCCCGAGAATTTGTCCTGCTGGCTCGCCCCCGCGAGTCCCGGGTGCGTCCACTGAGCCCTGGGGTGCTCCCGCTCGCGGGTCTCCCGCTCACGGTCCTGCCGTTCCCGTGCCTCGCGTTCGCGGTCCCGGCGGTCGTGCGTCTCACGCTCACGGTTCTGGCGTTCGCGGGTCTGACGTTCGCGGTCCTCGCGCTCACGGGTCTGACGTTCGCGGTCCTCGCGCTCACGGGTCTGACGTTCGCGGTCCTGACGTTCGCGGTTCTGGCGTTCACGTGTCTGGCGTTCCTGGCGTTCGCGACTCTGTCGGTCGCGGGCCGCGCGCTCGTGGGCGGCGGTCAGATGTTCGTACGCCGCGTTGATCTGCTGCATCTGCCGGGTGACTTCCTCCCGGACCTTCGCGGGACTCGACTGATGCTTGTCGGGATGCCAGATCTGCACGAGAACGAGGTAACGCTCACGGATCTCCGCGACCGACGATTCGCGCGTCACGCCGAGAAGCGTGTACGGATCCTGTCCGTCAGGGACCATGATATCCACCGGATCTTACGAATAATCGGTTCGCGCGTGCCGCCGTGATCATAACAGCAATTGTCGATGCCTACGGACCCCGCCCCGCTCGGCAAGGCAGCGGCCCTACCCCTGACTGGCCAGTCGCGCGACCGCCTGGGCCACCATCCTCGCGCGCGTCTCCGGGGTGCGGGCCTTGAGCAGCGGCAGGATCACGGCGTACCGGGCGGATCGACCGAGCCGCTCGAAGGCCACGGTTGCGCGGGGGTCGCCAGCCAGCGCGGCCGTGAGATCGGGCGGGACGGCGGCGGCGCGCTGCGACTCGTACGCCGCGTCCCACCGCCCGTCGGCCTTCGCGGCGGCGACCTCCGCCAGCCCCGCGGGCCGCATCCGCCCGGCCGCAGCCAGCGCCTCGACCTTCGCCACATTGACCTGCGACCACGAGCTTCGCGGTCGGCGGCGCGAGTACCGCTGGAGGAACGACACGTCGTCGTGGGACCTGCGCTGGCCGTCGATCCAGCCGTAGCAGAGGGCCACGTCGAGCGCGTCCACGATCGTGATCGAGGCGAGCCCCGAGTGGCGCCGGGCGATCCGCAGCCATGCCTCGCCGCTCACCTCGTGCTGCCCGGCCAGCCAGGACTCCCATGCCGCGGCATCGGGGAAGTCGAGCACGTCCACGTCATTCCGCCGTCATCGACGAGAGGACGTCGCGGTAGTGGGGGTTGCTCATGACGCCCAGCACGTTGCCGAACGGGTCGACCACCGAGGCCGTGACGAACCCCTCGTCCCCGTGCGGCGTGATCGGCTGGTACTCCGTGGCGCCCATCGCCAGCAGCCGCGCCACGGTGGCGTCGAGGTCGTCGACGTGCCAGTGCATGACGGCGCCGCCGGGCCCGCTCGCCGCGCCGGCCGGCGCGTACCGGCGGTCGATGATGCCCAGCTCGCCCTGGTAGTCGCCGATGCGGAACTCGGTGTACGCCGGTCGCCCATCGGGGCCCGGCCGGAGGAAGTACGCCTTCGTGCCCAGGAACTCCTCGTACCAGGCGGTGGCCGCGGCCACGTCGTCCGCCCAGAAGTTGAGTGTGGCGAAGCCTCGCAGGCTCATCGTGTGTCCCCTCGTCGATGCCGTCGTGGGCCACGCTATCGACGATTGCGGAAGGAGAGCTTCCGCAATGAACTGTCGAAGTATTCCTCGCTGAAATACTTGCGACAGCAACAAGACCGAGCAACGATGATCTCAACAGTTGTCGATGTATGGGAGTGGTGCATGCGAGCACGAGCAGCCAGGGCCGGAGCCGTTCTGACCATGTCCGCGATCATGACAGCCGGGCTCGGTCTCCTGGCAACGCCCGCCTCGGCGCAGGAATCCGGCCTGACCTTCTACAGTGGAACATTCGCCACGAGGGTCGCGAACGTCCCCGCCCCGACCGGCGCCTGCACGGCGCTGCCCCCGACCGCGGACAGCCACGTCGGATGGAGCGGCTTCCGGGACGTCACCTTCTACCAGACCCCGGACTGCTCCGGGCAGGCGACCGGCGTGGGCACGCTCCGCACCTACGAAGCCGGACGCTGGACGAGCTTCCGCGCCGTCTGACCCACCGATGCCGGGACGGGCGGGAGACCGACGTGTCGCCCCGCCCGCCCGGTGTCGCGCTGCGGATCAGAAGAGAGTCAGGGGCTCGACCGGTATCGGCTCGGGCAACGCGGCGAGTTCGGGTACGCGCGCCCGGACCTCGTCGTGGAAGCGGCGGGCGAGCACGGGTGCGTCGGCGTTGTCCGGGGTGTGGATGAACACCGTCGGGGAGCGCCCCTCGCGCAGCCAGTCGGCGACGATGTCGACCCAGCGTTGCCACCCCTCGACCGTCCGCGTGGTGTCGTCGCGACCGAGGTAGCGGACGATCGGCCGGTCGGTCAGCGCGAGCGAGCGGAGCGGCACCCGTGGCTTCTTCGTCCAGGCGTCCCGCTCCCCGTCGCTGGTCGGCGGGCTCGCGAAGAACGCGGTGGTGTCGAAGGGAACCCACTCCGCGGCCGCCGCGGTGAGGGTCTCCTCCAGGAGCCGGGTCGCGCGGGCGTCGGTGAAGAAGGCCGGATGGCGGACCTCGACGGCGTACCGGTGGGACCCGGGAAGCCGGGCCAGGAAGCGGCTCAGGGTCGGGACATCGGCCGGGGAGAACGACCCGGGCAACTGGATCCAGAGCGCGTGGGCGCGCGGGCCGAGCGGCTCGACCGCCTCCAGGAAGGCCCGCATCGGCTCATCGGCGTCGGTGAGCCGGCGTTCGTGTGTGACGACCTTGGGAAGCTTGAGGACGAACCGGAAGTCGGGATCGGTCTGCGCCGCCCACGACGCCACGGTCTCCCGCGCCGGCGTCGCGTAGAACGTCGTGTTTCCCTCGACGGCGTCGCACCAGCTGGCGTAGTGCCGCAGACGCTCCTGCGGCGGCAGTGGGTGCGCCAGCAGGCGCCCCTGCCACGACCTGTGGGTCCACATCGCGCACCCCACGTGCAGACGCATGACCGTCC
Organism: Micromonospora acroterricola; assembly: GCF_003172955.1. Taxonomy (GTDB): domain Bacteria; phylum Actinomycetota; class Actinomycetes; order Mycobacteriales; family Micromonosporaceae; genus Micromonospora; species Micromonospora acroterricola. Next base: position 78,280 of record NZ_QGKR01000195.1, read on the forward strand.
TTCCCACCGGTGAACCGCGCCCCGGCGGTCTGACCGGGGCCCACGGTATACGTGCCGCCGGACGGTACGGGGCCGGCGGTGCGGGCGTGTAGCGTCCGCCGACATGCGCGTGCTGTTCGCCAGCCTGGCGTCCGTCGGTCACACCTACCCGCTGATCCCGCTGGCGATCGCCGCGCGGGACGCCGGCCACGAGGTGCACTTCGCCGCCGGGTCGGAGGTGCACGAGCCGCTGGCCGCGAACGGCCTGCGGCCGTTCCGGCCCGGCGACGCGTTCTACGAGGTGTACGCCGAGGATCTCGAACCGGAGCTGGCGCGGCTGCGCCCCGACCTGGTGGTGCACGAGTGGGGGCTGCCGGGCGCGGCCGTCGCCGCCCAGCGGGCCGGCATCCCGGGGATCTGGCACGGGTTCGGCCGGATGTTTCCCGACGGCATCGGTCTCGAGCTGCCCACGAGGAACGCCGAGGTCGCCGGCCGGGCGCACCTCGACATCTGCCCGCCCTCCCTGCAGGACAAGGGGTTCCTCGCCACGGAACGGCGCATCGAGTTGCGGCCGGTCCCGTACTCGACGCCGGCCCCGGTGCCCGTCTGGGTCACCGACCGCGCGTCCCGTCCGCTGGTCTACCTGACGCTCGGCACCGCGTTCGGTACGGCGGAGCTGCTGCGGACGGCCATCGCGGGTCTGGCGGCGCTGGGCGGGCGGGTGGTGGTCGCCGCCGGTCGGGTGCCCCCCCAGCAGCTGGGCGAGATTCCCGACCGCGTCACGGTGCGGTCGTGGGTGCCGCAGACGGAGTTGCTGCCGCACGTCGACGTGGTGGTGCACCACGGCGGCAGCGGCACCACCCTCGGCGCGCTCGCGGTCGGCGTCCCGCAACTGATGCTGCCGCAGGGCGCCGACCAGTTCGCCAACGCGGAGGCGGTCAGCTCCGCGGGCGCCGCCCTGCGCCTGCTCCCCGACCAGGTCGACGCGGACGCCGTGGCCGAGCACGCCCGGCGGCTGCTGCCCCGCCAGGGGAACACCGAGCACCGCGACGCGGCCCGGACGATCGCCGAGGAGATCGCCCGCATGCCCTCCCCGGCCGCCGTCGCCCACCGCCTACCGGAGTACGCCGAGGCCGGCTGACGCCGGCCGTTGGGTCGGCCACCGGAGTTGTCCCAGTGATCGTCAACTTCAGGTTGACGGAACGGGAGCGTCAACTTATGGTTGACGCATGACGGATCCACTCCAGATCACCGGTACCGTTCGCCTCGACGATCTGATCCAGGCGATCAAGAAAGCGCACAGCGATGCGCTCGACCAGCTCACCGACGCGGTGATCGCCGCCGATCACCTGGGGGACATCGCCGACCACCTGATCGGTCACTTCGTCGACCAGGCCCGGCGCTCGGGCGCCTCCTGGACCGACATCGGCCGCAGCATGGGGGTCAGCAAGCAGGCCGCCCAGAAGCGCTTCGTGCCGAAGGCCTCGACCGATGCGGCGGCGCTCGACCCGAACGCGGGCTTCGGCCGGTTCACGCCTCGCGCCCGCAACGTGGTGGTGGCCTCGCAGGAGGAGGCTCGGGCCACCGGCCACGCCGAAATCGGCCCCGAACACCTGGTGCTGGGCCTGCTCTCCGAGCCCGACGGGCTGGCCGCCAGGGTGATGGCTGGTCGGGGCGCCTCCCCGGAGGCGGTGCGGGAGGCGGTGGGCGCCGCCCTCCCACCGCCGGCCGACCAGGTGCCGGATCTCATCCCGTACGACGCGCGCGGCAAGAAGGCGCTGGAGCTGACCTTCCGGGAGGCGCTGCGGCTCGGGCACAACTACATCGGCACCGAGCACATCCTGCTCGCCCTGCTCGAGCAGGAGGACGGCTCTGGTGTGCTCACAACCCTCGGCCTGGAGAAGGCGGCCGTCGAGGCCGACCTGTCCGCCGCCCTCGCCGCGGCCGTCCAGCAGAAGTGACCTCCCGCGTTCAGGGCGTCGGGAAGCCGTAACGCAGGGCGTGCTCCGGGTCGGCCGGGTCGATCTGGCGCACGCCCGCGTCGGCGAGGCGCTTGTTGACCTCGTCGAGTCGCTCACGCACCAGTCGAGCCTCCTCCTCGGTGACCCGTCCCCGGTGCGGCTTGCCGGCGTGGTCCAGCGTCCCGTAGTCGATCTTCTCAGCGCTCTTGCGGGTCTTCGGGGGCCGGACCCGCTCGGCCGTCTTCAGTAGCTGCGCCATCGGCACGTCGGTGGCCATCGCGTCGAACTCGCTGGCGGTCAGCACCACCCGTCGCGGCTCGCCGCCGCCGTGACGGTCATGGATCTCGACGACCGCCACGTCCAGCGCGGCGTCGTCGATGTTCTCCACCTCGGCCGGGGTGGCGTCCAGTTGCACGGGCCCGGCGACGAGGTCCGGGTGCTCCAGGACGACGATGCGGACCACCTCGTCGTCGTCCTGCAGGGCGGTGCCGGTGAAGTCGGAGACGTGGATCGTCTTCTTGCCCATGCGCGGAGCTTCTCCTGTCGTAGGCCGGGGTGCCGGACCAGAAGAAATTACCCGACAGGTGTGCGAACGCCAGCGCTGGACGGCCCGGGTGTGTCGCGGTCGGCGCCCGCCGGGTCAGCGGGTGTTGAGGCCGCGCCGGCTGGAGCGGCCCGCCGGCAGCTTGTTCAGCTCCGCCCAGGGCAGGGCCTCCGTCGCGCTCGTCGCGCGGGCCCCGTGGTACCGCGCTTGGGCCGGAAAACGTCCGGCGGCCTCCGCTGCCCGCCAGAGTCGCTCGGGGTCCTGCTGGTAGCGGTCGTTCGGCTGAATCGGCATGCCCAATACCGTCCCAAAGAAAGGTGTCCATGTATGGAAATAGATATGACGGTCGATAGGTACGCCCGGTTCCGGCTGATGGGCGCGTCGAGCTGACGGTCGACCGGGCCGTACCCCGTGCGCCCCGTCGGTAATCGACCGGATCCGCGACTTGACGAAGAGTGACGATTGTCGCTCGACTCAATACCCCCGGGGGGTATATGGTCCCGGGCATGGAGAACACGAATCCCACCCGACTGGCCATCGCCGCGACCCTGCACTGCCTCACCGGCTGCGCCATCGGCGAGGTGCTCGGCATGGTGATCGGCACCGCGCTCGGCTGGTCCGACCTGGCCACCATCGCCCTGGCGGTCGCCCTGGCGTTCGTCTTCGGGTACGCCTTGACGATCCGCCCGGTGCTGCGCTCGGGCCTGCCGCTGGGCCGGGCGATCCGGGTTGCCCTGGTCGCCGACACGCTCAGCATCGCGGTGATGGAGTTGGTGGACAACGGCGTCATGCTGGCCGTCCCCGGCGCGATGCGGGCCGGCCTCACCGACCCACTGTTCTGGGGCAGCCTGGCCGGCGCGTTGGCGGTGGCCTTCGCCGTCACCGTGCCGGTGAACCGTGCGCTGATCGTGCGGGGGAGGGGACACGCGGTGGTGCACCAGCACCACCACGGCGGGCACCACCGCGACGCCCCGGCGGCGTCCTGACCCGGCGAGCCCGGCCCTTGGGGGATCGTCCGCCGGGCCGGGCCGCCCGGCGTACGGTGATCCACGAGGGGCCGGGTGACGGGGAGGTGCGCATGCTCGACCGGCGGCTCCAGCTGCACCTGGCCACCTGGCTCGGCCAGTGGCCGGCCGGGCCGGGGCTGCACGTGATCGCCTCGCACCGGCGGGCCAAGCCGGCCTGGGACGGCCGGCTGCGCCCGGCGCTGGCCGTGGACACCGGGCAGAGCGGCGTGCTCTCCGTGCCGCCGGACCGGGTCGCGGCGATCCGCGCACTGCTCCAGCGGGCGCCGGACCAGCTGCTTCCGCGGCTGCCGGAGGCTGTCGGGCTGCCCGACTGGTGCGTGCACGACGGCCCCTTCCGGTGGACCCTGGCCCCTGCGCCGCTGCCCGACGTGGGGGAGTGGACCGAGCCGACCGCCCCCGGGCTGCCGGCCTGGCTGCGGCTCTTCGACCGGCCGGTGCTGGTGGTCCGCGACGCGGACGGCGCCTACCTGGCCGGGGCCGGGATCAAACGACATGACGCGTACGGGCGGGAGCTGGCCGTCGGCACCGTCGCCGCCGCCCGAGGTCGCGGCCTCGCCCGTCGCCTGGTGGCACAGGCGGCCCGGCGGGTGCTCGACGAGGGCGCGGTGCCCACCTACCTGCACGAGCGGGACAATCACGCCTCGGCCCGGGTCGCCGAGGCGGCTGGTTTCCCCGACCGGGGCTGGCGTGCGTACGGGGTCTACCCGCGCTGAGCAGCCGTCCGTGTGACGGCGGATCCGGGTGGGTAGGGGTGCCGGCATGGCAGCGACCCAGGCACCCGAACCGGATCCCGTGCCCGATCCCGGCGCCACCTCCGCCACCTCGCCCGGTGACGGCGCCCCGCCCGGCGCCGATCCGGTGGCGCAGCCGGCCCGGCGCCCGGACCGCACCCGTTTTCTCTACCTTGCCGTGATCCTGGCGGTCCTGGCCGGTATCGCGGTCGGCTTCCTCTGGCCGGAGTTCGGCAAGTCCCTGGCTCCGCTGGGCACCGGGTTCGTGGCGCTGATCAAGATGATGATCGGCCCGGTCATCTTCTGCACCATCGTGCTCGGGGTCGGCTCGGTCCGCCGGGCCGCGCAGGTGGGCAAGGTCGGCGGGCTCGCCCTCGGCTACTTCCTGCTGATGTCGACGGTCGCGCTCGCCATCGGCCTGGTGGTCGGCAACCTCATCCACCCCGGCTCCGGCCTCCAGCTCAACGACGCCCTGGCCGGCGCCGGGCAGCAGGCCGCCGAGGGCGAGGCGGAGGGGACGGTCGACTTCCTGCTCGGCATCATCCCGACCACGCTGTTCTCCGCGCTGACCGAGGGGGACGTGCTCCAGGCGCTGCTGGTCGCGCTGCTGGTCGGTTTCGCCGTGCAGAGCCTGGGCCGGCGGGGCGAGCCGGTGATCGCCGCGATCGGCGTACTCCAGCGGGTGGTGTTCAAGGTCCTCGCCATGATCATGTGGCTGGCGCCGATCGGCGCGTTCGGCGCGATCGCGGCCGTGGTCGGCGCCACCGGGGTGGACGCCTTGAAGAGCCTCGCGCAGATCATGCTGGGCTTCTACGCCACCTGCCTGATCTTCGTGCTACTGGTGCTCGGCGCGCTGCTCTGGCTGGTGGCCCGGATCTCGATCTTCTCCCTGCTGCGGTATCTCGGCCGGGAGTTCCTGCTGATCGTCTCGACGTCGTCGTCGGAGTCGGCGCTGCCGCGGCTGATCGCGAAGATGGAGCACGTCGGCGTGAGCAGGCCGGTCGTCGGGATCACGGTGCCGACCGGTTACTCGTTCAACCTGGACGGCACCGCGATCTACCTGACCATGGCGTCGCTGTTCATCGCCGACGCGTTGGGCAAGCCGTTGTCGGTCGGCGAGCAGGTGTCGCTGCTGCTCTTCATGATCATCGCGTCGAAGGGAGCCGCCGGGGTCACCGGCGCCGGCCTGGCGACCCTCGCCGGCGGGCTCCAGTCCCACAAGCCCGAGCTGGTCGACGGGGTCGGGCTGATCGTGGGCATCGACCGGTTCATGTCGGAGGCGCGGGCGCTGACCAACTTCGCCGGCAACGCGGTCGCCACCGTGCTGGTCGGCACCTGGACCGGCGGCTTCGACCGGGGCCGGGCCAACCGGGTGCTGCGCGGCGAGGACCCGTTCGACGAGGCCACCATGCTCGACGAGGACGCCGCGCACGACGGGACCGTCGTCGACGAGCGGAACGCCGACCCGGCACGGGTGCCCGCGCAACGCTGAGCTTCCGTCGCGGGGCGCGGACCGTGGATCCCGGGCCGGATCCACGGTCCGCAACCTTCCCCCAGGTCCCGGTTTCGGGTGACCGGCCGCGCGACGGGCGGGCCGGTACGTGCCGATCACGCTACGTATCGAGCAGGCTCGGTGCAAGGTGCGAGCTGTCGGTTCGGAGTGTCGAGTAACGGACTTGACCTGGATCGCAGTGCTCCGGGTGTCCGGCGAGGCGTGGTGACGCAGAGTGCGGGCGGACCGGGAACCCGGCGTCAGCCGGCCAGTCCGAGCACCTCGGCGGCCGCCCGGCCGTTGGCGTGGCTCGCGCCGTACGTCGTGACGAAGGCGCGTACGCCGGCCGGGCGCCACTGCGCCGGCCAGCCCATCTCCACCACGGTCACCGGATGCTCCGCGGCCAGGCGGTCGATCAGCTCCGGGCCGCCGGGCAGCCGGTGCAGGTGCCGCCCGACGAGCACGATCGGCCGGTCACCGGCCAGCCCGCGCAGCGTCGCCGTGTCGGTCTCGGCGGCGATCACCCGGACCTCCTGCACGCCGTCCAGGTGGGGGCCGAGACCCCACGGCACCCGCCCCTCGGCCATGGTGGACTCGGTGTGCAGCTGCACCACCAGCGGCTGGTCCATGCCGGTGAGCACCCCGTCCACCCGGACCGCCCGGCGCGCCGCGGCGTACCCCAGGTCGGTGTCGGGGGTGGCCGGCGACCCGCCGGCGGCCCGGGTCCAGGCGGCGAGGGCGGCGGCGCGGCCGGCCGCCTCCTCGACACGGGCGGTCGCCAGCCGGCCGTCGGTGAGCGCGTCGACGATCTCGGCGGCGACCCGCTCGACCAGCTCGGCGTCGACCTTCGCGCCGATGCAGAGCAGGTCCGCGCCGGCGGCCAGGGCCCGGACCGCGGCCGGCCCCACACCGCCGGCCGCCAGGGCGGCGCCCTTCATTTCCAGCGCGTCGGTGATGATGGCGCCGGTGAAGCCGTACTCGGTGCGGAGCAGGTCGACCAGGACGGCCCGGCTGAAGGTGGCCGGTCCGGTGCCGGTGAGTGCCGGCACCCGGATGTGCGCGGTCATCACCGCGCGCGCCCCGGCGGCGACGACCGCGGCGAACGGCGGCAGGTCCCGCTGGCGCAGCAGGCCCAGCGGGACGTCCACGGTGGGCAGCTCGTGGTGGGAGTCGGTGACGGTGGCGCCATGGCCGGGGAAGTGCTTGGCGCAGGCGGCGACACCGGCTGCCTGCAGACCGGTCACGGCGGCGGCCGAGTGGGCGGCCACCCGCACCGGGTCCGCGCCGAACGACCGGGTGCCGATCACGGGGTTGTCGTCGGCGGAGTTCACGTCCACCGTCGGGGCGAGGTTGACGGTGATGCCGAGCGCGGCCAGTTCGGCGCCGATCGCCTGGTAGACCCGTCGGGTCAGCGCCACGTCGCCGATCGCGCCGAGGGCCGCGTTGCCGGGGTACGGGCTGCCGGTGGCGTGGGCCAGCCGGGTCACGTCGCCACCCTCCTCGTCGATGGCGATCAGCACGTCCGCCCGACCGGCGCGCAGCGCGGCCGTGCTCGCCGCCACCTGGGACGGGTCGTGCACGTTGGTGCCGAACAGGGTGTGCCCGGCCAGTCCGTCGGCCACCAGGTCGACGGCCCAGTCGGGCGGGACCGGTCCCGGGTACGCGGCGAGCAGCGTGCCCAGCGCGAGCCGGCGCAGTCCTGGATCGAGCCCCACGTGATCTTCCCCCTTCGGTACCCACGGGTACGGATGTCCTACCGGCGGTGGTCATCGCCCTGCCGGGTCGGCCGAGCGCTCCGCCCCCGGGTGGCCGATACGCTACGGCTACCCGTTCGCAGGTCGGTTTACAGTTAGCAAAGTTTACTAAAACACGAGGACGTGGCATGAGTGCGACCCGGCTGCCCGGCACCCCCCGCCTGTTGCGGGCGCTCAACGACCGTGCCGCGCTGGAACTGCTCCTCGAGCGTGGGCCGCTGACCCGGGCCCGGCTCGGCGAGCTGACCGGGCTGTCCAAGGTCACCGCCTCCCAGCTGGTCGAGCGGCTGGAGGAGCGAGGCCTGGTCACCCGCGTCGGCGAGCAGGCCGGCGGGCGGGGGCCCAACGCCCAGCTCTACGCGGTACGTCCGAGCAGCGCCCACGTGGTCGGTGTCGACGTGGGGCCGGACCGGGTGGTGGCCGCCTGTGCCGACATCACCGGCGCCGTGATCGGCCGGGTGGAACAGTCCACCCGGGACACCGACGACCCGGTGGGAGTGGTGCACAACGCCGTCGTGCAGGCCGCGAGCAGCGCCCAGGCGCAGTTGAGCAGCGTACGGCGGATCGTGCTCGGCACGCCGGGCCTGGTCGACCCGCACACCGGCGACATCACCTTCGCCTTCAACCTGCCGCGCTGGCACAGCGGCCTGCTGGCGGCGCTGCGCGACGACCTGCACACCCCGGTCGTCTTCGAGAACGACGTCAACCTGGCCGCGGTGGCCGAGGCGCAGTCCGGGGCCGCGCAGGAGCTGGCCGACTTCGTGCTGGTCTGGGTGGGCGCCGGTGTCGGTCTGGCGATCATGCTCGGTGGGCGCCTGCACCACGGCAGCAGCGGTGCGGCCGGCGAGATCGGCTACCTGCCGGTGCCCGGCGCGCCCATCCCGCGTGACGTCTCCCGTCGCGCCAAGCCGGCGTTCCAGCAGTTGATCGGCGGGGACTCGGTGCGCGCGGTGGCCCGCGAGCACGGCTACCCGGACGCCGACGCCGCCGAGGCGGTCCGCGCGGCCGTCGCCGACGGCGACGGTGGTGGCCCCCTGCTCGACGAGCTGGCCCGCCGGCTCGCGCTCGGCGTGGCCAGCACCTGCGTGGTGCTCGACCCGCCGCTGGTGGTGCTCGCCGGCGAGGTCGGCCAGGCCGGTGGTGCCGCGCTCGCCGACCGGGTGCAGCAGGAGGTCGCGGCGATCACGCTGGTGCGGCCCCGGGTGGTGCCCACCGGGCTGACCGAGGAGCCGATCCTGCGCGGAGCGCTGCGCACCGCGCTGGACGCCGTCCGCGACGAGGTGTTCGGCTCCACCGTCGGCTGAGCCCGCTGGGGCGGTCATGTGAAGGAATATTTCACCGCCGGCCGGCGTGCTGCAAGCTCTTGCCGCAACCGCGTGGGCCTGCCGGGCCGCCCGGACCAGGCGGGCGGCCCCGCCGCGACTCAGATCAGGTCGCGGCGACGGAACACGGCGAACGCCGCCGCGGTCAGCCCGCCGGTGAGCACGAGCAGCACCACCAGCGACGGCGCCCAGGTCAGCGTGTAGAACCCCTCGCAGTAGCCGCCCCCCGTGTAGCCGGCGCAGAGCCGGCTGTCGTAGAACCTCGCCTCACCGCTCAGCCAGGCTCCGATGTGGCTCGAGAGCATCAGCTGGTCCGGGCGACGGGCGTCGACGATTTCCAGCACCAGCCGGGCGCCCAGCTCCCAGACCACCGCGTACGCGGCGACGGCGCCGAGCGCCGCCGAGGTGTGCCGGCCCAGCGTGGCGATGGCGAAGCCGAGCACGCTGGCCAGCAGCACCAGCACCAGGCCACGCCCGTGCACCGCGCCCAGCGAGCGCCAGAACTCGTCGCCCAGCTGGCCGGCCAGCCCGGCCGTCTGCCCGATCACCCAGAACGTGGCGAGGTAGACCACCGAGGCCGCCACGGCCAGCGCCAGCACCGTGCCGAGCAGGGTGCCCAGCTTCGCGCCGAGCACCGTCATCCGGCGCGGCCGCCAGAGCAGCAGGTTCACCACACCGCCGGAGTTCAGGTCCGCGCCGATGTAGGAGGCGCCCACCAGGAACCCGAACAGCACCAGGAACGCGATGAGGAAGTAGAGCAGCGGGCGGGCCTGCTGGGCGAAGCTGAACACCCCGGGGAGGAAGTCCGCGGCGATCGGCAGCCGGTCCCGCAGCGTCGGGTCCATCTCCGAGCAGTCGGAGGGGAAGTACTGGTCATTGTCGCTCGGCGGGAGCGTGCCGTTCTGTCGGGCCAGGCACTGCTGGTAGCTGTCCTCCATGCTCTGCCGCGCCTCGGCGGCCTGGGCTCGCGCAGAGCTGAGCTCCTCCGCACTCGGCTTGTGCGAGCCGGCCAGGGTGGTCGCGGCGGTGACGCCGAACGCGAGCACCAGCAGGACGACCATGAGCTGCACGAAGCGACGTGCGGACAGCCGCTCCACCTCGGCACGGACCAGGTTCACGCGTCCACTCCCCGTACGTCGAGATCGGTCACAGCGCCGCCCGCGCCGCCGGGCGGCAGCCCCGAGTCGTCCACCTGCCGGGGCACCGACGGATGCCCGGCAGCGCCGGTCAGCTCCAGGAAGACGCTCTCCAGGTCCGGCCGCAGCGGGGTCAGCTCGCCCACCCACAGCCCCTGCTCACCGAGCACCCGGCTGATCACCGTCGGGTCGGTCACCCCGCCCACCACCAGCGCCTCGCCGTCCACGCTCGCCGTCAGGTCGGCCGTCTCCAGCAGCTCGACGGCGCGCTCCGGCTCGGCGACCCGGACCAGGAACTCGTGCCGGTCGTGGCCGGCCAGCACCTCGTCCACCCGGCCGGCCGCCACCCGCCGCCCCCGGGAGATGATCGTGACGTGGTCGCAGATCAGCTGAATCTCGGCCAGGATGTGACTGGACACCAGCACGGTCACCCCGGCCGCCGCCAGCGACCGCATCAGGTCCCGCATCTCCCGGATGCCGGCCGGGTCCAACCCGTTCGCCGGCTCGTCCAGGATGAGCAGCCGCGGGTCCTTCAACAGCGCCGACGCCACCGCCAGGCGCTGCTTCATGCCCAGCGAGTAACCCTTGACCCGCTCGTCGCCCCGGTCGCGCAGGCCCACCGTGTCCAGCACCTCGTGAACCCGGGCGATGGGAACCCCTCCGGCCCGCGCGAGGAGCCGCAGCGTGCGGTACCCGGTGAAGTTGCCGAAGAACTGCGGGCTCTCCACGATGGCGCCCACCCGGCCGGCCACCCGGGGCAGCAGCTGTGGCGACGGCTCACCGAGCACCCTCATCCGCCCGCTGTCGGCCCGGACCAGCCCGAGCAGGGCACGCAGCGTGGTGGTCTTGCCGGAGCCGTTCGGGCCCAGGAACCCGTGGATCTGCCCCGCCTCGACCAGCAGGTCGAACCCGTCGACCGCGACCCGCCGGCCGTTCCGGAGGCTGTGGAAGGTCTTGCGCAGACCCTCGATCTCGATGACCGCGCTCATCCGCGCGGCTCCGTACGTCGACGGGGCATGAGCCGTCCTCCGGGTGTGGTGATCAACGACACGGCGCTTCACCCTATGACCGGGACGCCGCCCGTGGGGGGCACCGCGGCGCTGCGTGGTTGGATGGTCCGGTGACTGGTGACCTGATCCCCGGCGCTGCCGGCGCCGCGCCTGCCGCCGCACCCGTGGACCCGGATCTGGTGGTCAGCCTCGACGGCGTCGGTGTACGCCGCTCCGGCACCGCCCTGCTGCAGGACCTGACCTGGCGGGTCGAGCTGGACGAGCGCTGGGTGGTGCTCGGGCCCAACGGGGCCGGCAAGACCACCCTGCTCAACCTCGCCGCCGGCCGACTGCACCCCACCACCGGTGTCGCCCACGTGCTCGGCGAGCGGATCGGCCGCACCGACGTCAACGAGCTGCGCACCCGGATCGGCCTCTCCACCGCCGCGCTCGCCGAGCGGCTGCCCGCCGAGGAGCGGGTCAGCGACGTGGTGGTGACCGCCGCCTGGTCGGTGGTCGGCCGCTGGCGGGAGAGCTACGACCGCGGCGACGAGGCGCGGGCACGGGCGCTGCTGAGCCAGCTCGGCATCGGCGGCCTCGCCGAACGCCGCTACGGCACCCTCTCCGAGGGCGAGCGCAAGCGGGTGCAGATCGCCCGCGCGCTGATGACCGACCCGGAGCTGCTGCTGCTCGACGAGCCCGCCGCCGGGCTCGACCTGGGCGGGCGCGAGGACCTCGTCGCCCGGCTGGCCGAGCTGGCGTACGACCCGGACGCCCCGGCCCTCGTGCTGGTCACCCACCACGTGGAGGAGATCCCGCCGGGGTTCACCCACGCGCTGCTGCTGCGTGAGGGTGGGGTGGTCGCTCAGGGCCTGCTCGCCGAGACGCTGACCGGCGACAACCTCTCCAAGACCTTCGGCCTGCCCCTGGTGGTCGAGCGGTCGGGCGACCGCTACACCGCCCGCGCCGCCTGAGCGCGCGACAGGGCGGGAGGTGACCGTGCCGCAGACCCGGGTGGTTGTGGTGGGCAGCGCCAACATGGACCTGGTGGCGATGGCGCCCGCGCTGCCCCGGCCGGGCGAGACCATGCTCGGCACCGACTTCGTGATGGTGCCCGGCGGCAAGGGCGCCAACCAGGCCGTCGCCGCGGCCCGGGCCGGCGCGTCCAGTTCCTTCCTCGGCGCGATCGGCTCCGACGCGTTCGGCGTCACGCTCCGGGCCCGGATCACCGCGGCCGGTGTGGACACCGGCCAATTGCGGGTGGTCTACGGCGCCTCCGGGGTGGCGCTGGTGATGGTCAACGCGCAGGGGGAGAACGCCATCGTGGTGACCCCCGGCGCGAACGACGCGCTGACCGGCCTCACCGACGAGGAGCTGGCCACGGTACGCGGGGCGGACGTCCTGGTCGCCCAGCTGGAGATCCCGGTGCAGACGGTGGCCGAAGCCGCCGTGGCCGCCCGCGCGGCCGGCACCCGGGTCATCCTGAACGCCGCCCCCGCCCGCGATCTCCCACCGGAGCTGCTCGCCGCGGTCGACCTGCTCGTCGTCAACGAGGGCGAGGCGCGGGCGTTCACCGGCCGGGGCCGGGAGGAGCCGCGGGCGCTGCTCGACCTGGTGCCCCGGGCCGTGCTCACCCTCGGCGGCGAGGGCGCCTGGTACGTCGACCGGGAGGGCACCGAGGTGCACGTGCCCGCCGTCCGGGTCGACGTGGTCGACTCCACCGCGGCCGGCGACGCGTTCACCGCCGCGCTGGCCGTCGGCTGGGGCGAGGGACGCGACCTGGTCGACGCGGTGCGCTGGGCGTCGGCTGCCGGCGCGGCCTGCGTCCGCCGGCTCGGCGCCTCGGTGGCGCTGCCCCGCCGTGCCGAGATCGACGAGCTGTACGCCCCGGGCTGACCCCAGTGGCCCACCCCGGCCGGCGAGGGCTCAGCCGACCAGGTCGTCGCTGAGCTTCTCGCCCCGCCGGCGCAGCATGCCCAGGCCCGGGATGCCGGCGACGGCGAGCTTGAGGTCGCGGGTGACGTCGAGCAGGTCGTGCAGGTCGGGCCCGACGCGGTCCAGGGTGGCCAGGATCGGCAGGATGTCCGCCGTCAGGTGCTCCTTGAGCTTGGGCAGCTCGTCGATCAGGCGGATCGCCGCGGTGACCTCCTCGTGGCTCAGCTCCCCGACGAACCGCCCGGCCATCGGCGCGGCCCGCCGCAGTGCCGGCTCGTACGCCGCCAGCAGCTCGGCCGCGGTGGCCGCCGCCTCGGCCGCGGTGCCCACGGTGGCCGCGGCCAGGCGGGCGACCTGATCAGCCTCCCGGACCACCACGGCTGCGGCCGTCGCCACCTCGGTGGCGGTGTCGATGGCGGTGGTGGCGGCGGCGCTGATCACGGCCACCTCGCGGACCGCCGTGTCGGCGTCGGTGAGCACCTGGTCGGTCCGGTCCAGCGTCGTCTCGATCCGGTCCACCACGCCGTTGATCCGGGCCAGCAGCGCCTCAACCCCGTCCAGCACCGCGAACGCGCGGGCGGGCACGGCGGCGAATGAGGCGGCCGAGCCGAGCGCCTGGTCGAGGGCGGAGCGGGTCAGGCCGACCATCGCGGTGGGTGTGGGGAGAGGAATCGCCATGGGATCAAGTGTGCGCCGGCTGCACCACAACCGCCCGACGGCGCTCGGCCGGCGCGGCGGCCTCGGCCCGGCGGCTGGTCACCGATGATCCCCCTGCTGCTCGACGGCGCGTTGCACCGCCCGGTAGATCTGCCCGAACCGTAGCGCGTCCGGGGTGCGCAGCAGCAGCTGCTCGCGGCCGTGGTGCTGCACCCACAGCTCGTGCACGTGGCTGCCGCGCTCGTAGGAGCGGTCCAGCCAACCGAGGGGGATCTCGAGGAACGGGGTCAACGCCAGCGCCCCCACCGCGCAGGCGGCGAGGACGATCAGCGCCATCTTCCAGTTGCCCCGGTCCTGCGCCGTGTAGGCCAGCGAGAGCACACAGACCAGCCCGACCAGCGGGGGCAGGGAGAGCAGCAGGACCAGGACTCCGCGACCGAGCACCCGGCCGCGTACCGCGAGCGTCTTTCGGCCGCGGGCGTGCCAGACGTACGTCACGTCGGAGAGGGCGACCACGTGACCGCCCGCCCGGATCGACTCGGAGGTCACCTGCACCGCGTCGTCCCGGTAATAGAGGGTCATCACTAACCCTAACCACCGGCCGGCAACCCGTACCCCTCGTGCGGTTCCGCTCGACCTGCTGCCGGACGAGCCCATGCGGTTCTGAGCGGGGACCGCTATCGGCGGTTGCCGGGGCGGGCTGGTTGGCTGCGTTCGGCCGCGCGCTGCACCGCCCGGTAGATCTGACCGAAGCGCAGTGCGTCGCCGGTGCGCAGCAGCCGTACCGGCTGGCCGCGCCAGCGTGCCCAGATCTCCAGTTGCCGGCTGCCGCGGGCGTACGAGCGGTCCAGGTGTTCGAAGAGGAAGTCGGCGATCGGGCCGACGGCCAGCCCCACCAGCACCGAGGCGCCGACGATCGCGATGGTCACGGTGGGCGAGCGGTGCAGCCAGACGGCCACGCCGATGCCGAGCACGGCCGCGACCAGCGGACCGGCCAGCGCGGCGCCGATCGCACCCCGCCCGACGAGGACCCGCCAGGAGCGGCTGCCCCGGCGGTGCCAGATCATGGTGATGTCGGCGAGCGCGTAGCTGCGGCCGTCCACTCGGACGGCGGTGGAGGTGACCTGCACCGACCTGTCGTCGTAATAGGTGATCATGCTGGACTCCCGCCCGCGGGGCTGACACCAGACTACTTACCCCAACGAGCCGGGTCGTAAGGTTGGCACGCGACTTCGACGAGGAAGTGAGGGCAGCGTGGGCGAGTTCGTTCGGCTGGAGACCAGGGACGGCATCGGCACCATCCGGCTGGAGCGGCCGCCGATGAACGCGCTCAACACCCAGGTGCAGGAGGAGTTGCGCGCCGCCGCGACGGCGGCCACCGCCGACCCCGGGGTCCGCGCCGTCATCGTGTACGGCGGAGAGAAGGTCTTCGCCGCCGGCGCCGACATCAAGCAGATGGCCGAGATGTCCTACGTGGACATGGCCGACCGCGCCGCGAACCTGTCCAGCGCGCTCGGCGCGATCGCCCGGATCCCCAAGCCGGTGGTCGCCGCGATCACCGGCTACGCCCTCGGAGGCGGCTGCGAGCTGGCGTTGGCCTGCGACTGGCGGGTGGTGGCCGAGGACGCCAAGCTCGGCCAGCCGGAGATCAAGCTGGGCATCATTCCCGGCGCTGGCGGCACCCAGCGGCTGGCCCGGCTGGTTGGTCCGGCGCGGGCCAAGGATCTGATCATGTCCGGGCGGATGGTGGACGCCGAAGAGGCGCTGCGGATCGGCCTGGCCGACCGGGTCGTCCCGGCCGCCGAGGTCTACGAGGCGGCGGTCGCGCTCGTGACGCCGTACGTGAACGGGCCGGTGCAGGCGCTGCGCGCGGCGAAGCTGGCGGTCGACGGCGGCCTGGACATGGATCTGAACTCGGGCCTGGCCTGGGAGAGTCAGCTCTTCGCGGCGCTGTTCGCCACCGACGACCGGCGCGAGGGCATGGCTGCGTTCGTCGAGAAGCGCAAGCCGGGCTTCACCGGCCGCTGACCGGTCGGGGCCGGCGGTCCGCGCCGCCGCCCGACGGTGAGCCGAGAACGGTTCACATTCTTCCTACCGGCCAGTAGCGTGTGACTCCGGTCAGGAGCGACGAAGGGGAGCGGCGATGGCGGAGCGGATCGAAGGTCACGGCGGGGAGCTGGCGCTCGCGGCGCTGCGGGCGTACGGGGTGCGCGAGATGTTCACCCTCTCCGGTGGCCATGTCTTTCCCCTCTACGACGCGGCGCACAAGAGCGACTTCCCGCTCTACGACGTGCGGCACGAGCAGTCCGCCGTCTTCGCCGCCGAGGCGGTGGCGAAGCTCCAGCGCCGTCCCGGCCTCGCCGTGCTCACCGCCGGCCCTGGCGTCACCAACGGCATCTCCGGCATGACCAGCGCTTTCTTCAACGCCTCCCCGGTCCTGGTGCTCGGCGGCCGGGCGCCGGCGTTCCGTTGGGGCTCGGGCAGCCTCCAGGAGATGGACCACCTGCCGCTGGTCGCCCCGGTCACCAAGCACGCCGAGACGGTGTTCAGCACCGACGACATCCCGCGCGCGGTGGGCGCGGCGCTCACCGCGGCGCTCACCCCGCACCGCGGGCCGGCGTTCCTCGACTTCCCGCTGGAGACGGTCTTCTCGGTCTCCGAGGCCGACCTGCCCGCCCCGACCGGCATCGACCCGGTCGAGCCGGACCCGGACGAGGTCGCCCGGGCCGCGACGCTGATCGCCGCCGCGCAGCGGCCGGTCATCATCGCCGGCTCCGACGTGTACGCCGGCGACGCGGTCGCCGCGCTGCGGGAGGCCGCCGAGGCGTTGCAGGTGCCGGTCTTCACCAACGGGATGGGCCGCGGCTCTTTGCCCCCCGAGCACCCGCTCGCCTTCGCCAAGGCCCGCCGCGCCGCGCTCTCCGGCGCCGACGTGGTCGTGGTGGTCGGCACCCCACTGGACTTCCGGCTCAGCTTCGGTGACTTCGGCGAGGCCAAGGTGGTGCACATCGTCGACGCGCCCAGCCAGCGGGCCGGGCACGTGCAGCCGGCCGCCGCACCCGCCGGCGACCTGCGCCTGATCCTCTCCGCGCTCGCCGATCACAGCGGCGACCGGGCCGACCACAGCGGCTGGATCGCCGACCTGCGCGGCGCCGAGGACGCGGCCCGCGCCCGCGACGCGGCGGAGATGGCCGCCGAGACCGACCCGATCCGGCCGGCGCGGATCTACGGCGAGCTGCGCCGGGTGCTGGCCCGCGACGCGATCACCATCGGCGACGGCGGCGACTTCGTCTCGTACGCCGGGCGGTACCTGGAGCCGGCCCAGCCCGGCACCTGGCTGGACCCGGGCCCGTACGGCTGCCTGGGCACCGGCATGGGCTACGCGATGGGCGCCCGGGTCAGCCACCCGGACCGGCAGATCTGCGTGCTGATGGGCGACGGCGCCGCCGGCTTCTCGCTGATGGACGTCGAGTCGCTGGTCCGCCAGAAGCTGCCGGTGGTGATCGTCGTGGGCAACAACGGCATCTGGGGCCTGGAGAAGCACCCGATGCGGGCCATGTACGGCTACGACGTCGCCGCCGACCTCCAGCCGGAGCTGCGCTACGACACCGTGGTCAGCGCGCTCGGCGGCGCGGGGGAGACGGTCGCCAAGGCCGCCGACCTGGGGCCGGCCCTCCAGCGGGCGTTCGACGCCGGAGTGCCGTACCTGGTGAACGTGCTCACCGACCCGACCGACGCGTACCCCCGGTCGTCGAACCTGGCCTGAGTCGCACCCGTCGCCGCGCCGTCGCCCCCACCGGGCGGCGGCGCGGCCTCTTCCCGCAGCTAAATCAGCGGAATCTCCGCGCCGGTCGTCGTAACGTCAGCCGGGGACCGGCGGGATGTCAGCCCTGTCGCCCATGGTGGTGTCCCCACCGGAGACGACAGGAGTTGCGATGAACCACGCGATCCGCGCCGAGGGCCTGGTGCGGCGTTTCGGCGCCACCACCGCCCTCGCCGGAGTTGACCTGGCGGTCCCGACCGGGACCGTCTTCGGCCTGCTCGGGCCGAACGGCGCCGGCAAGACCACCGCCGTGCGGGTGCTCGCCACCCTGCTGCGCGCCGACGAGGGGCACGCCACGGTCGGCGGCTTCGACGTCGTCCGCGACGCACACCGGGTCCGTCAGCTGATCGGCCTGACCGGCCAGTACGCCTCGGTCGACGAGACCCTGACCGGCGCGGAAAACCTGCTGCTGATCGGGCGCCTGCTCGGGCTGAGCAGGGCCGACGCCAAGCGGCGCGCCCGTCAACTGCTCGCCGACTTCCAGCTCAGCGACGCCGCCGACCGGGCCGCCAAGACCTTCTCCGGCGGCATGCGGCGCCGGCTGGACCTCGCCGCCAGCCTGGTCGGCCGGCCGCAGGTGCTCTTCCTCGACGAGCCCACCACCGGCCTGGACCCGCGCAGCCGCAACGACCTGTGGGACATCGTCCGTGCCCTGGTCTCCGACGGGGTGACGGTGCTGCTCACCACCCAGTACCTGGAGGAGGCCGACCAGCTCGCCGGTGAGATCGCGGTGGTCGACCACGGCCGGGTGATCGCGCAGGGCACGCCGGAGGAGCTGAAGGCCAAGACCGGAGGTCAGACCCTGACCGTGCGGCCGGCCGACCTCGTCGACCTGGGCACCGTGACCGCCATCGCCGCCGAGGTGTCCGGCGCGACGCCCGAGGTGGCCCAGAACGCGGTCACCGTCGCGGTGAACGACCCCGGTGTGCTGCCCGCGGTGGTGAGCCGCCTCGACGCGGCCGAGATCGCGGTCGCCGAGCTGGCGCTGCGCGGCGCCAGCCTGGACGAGGTCTTCCTCTCCCTCACCGGCCACCGTGCCGAGGACGCCCCTGCCGACACCGACCTGGAAAGGACTCCGGCATGACCGCCGCGACCCTCACGCCCGCGTTGACGCCGACCCGCCGGCTCAGCCCCGCCGCCGGGCTGCGGCACACCTTCACGCTCGCCTGGCGCAGCCTGGTGCAGATCAAGCACAACCCGATGGAGCTGCTCGACCTGAGCATCCAGCCGGTGATGTTCGTGCTGCTGTTCACCTACGTCTTCGGCACCGCCATCGCCGGCTCGTCCGGTGAGTACCTGACCTTCATGCTGCCCGGCATCATGGTGCAGAACGCGCTCTTCGCCACGATGACGACCGGGTTCGGGCTGAACAACGACCTCACCAAGGGGGTCTTCGACCGGCTCCGGGCGCTGCCCATCGCCCGGTGGGCGCCCCTGGCCGGCCGCATCCTCGCCGACACCGTCAAGCAGGCCTGGTCGATCGCGCTGCTGCTGGGCGTCGGCTCGATCCTGGGTTTCCGGGTCGGCAACGGGCTGCTCGGGGTGGTCGGGGCGTTCGCGCTGCTGCTGGCGTTCACGCTGGCCGCGTCGTGGATCTCGGTGCTGGTCGGCGTGCTGGTGAGCGAGCCGGACAAGGTGCAGATCTTCGGCTTCATGGTGATCTTCCCGCTGACCTTCACCAGCAACATCTTCGTGCCCACCGACCGGATGCCCGGCTGGTTGCAGAACTGGGTGGAGGTCAACCCGGTGACCGTGGTGGCCGACGCGCTGCGCGGCCTCCTGGTCGGCGGGCCGGTGGCCGGCCCGGTGCTCCAGACGCTGCTCTGGGGCGCGGGCATCGCGGTGATCTTCGCGCCGCTGGCCGTACGGGGGCTCAAGCGTCGAGTGTGAACCGCGGCGGCACCGCGTTCACACCTCCGGCCGGTCGCCCTCGCGTGGCGGCTCACCGTCGCGGCGGCGCAGGTCGTCCTCGCGACGCCGCAGGTCTTCCT
The DNA here is from genome assembly GCF_003172955.1 of Micromonospora acroterricola. Taxonomy (GTDB): domain Bacteria; phylum Actinomycetota; class Actinomycetes; order Mycobacteriales; family Micromonosporaceae; genus Micromonospora; species Micromonospora acroterricola. Next base: position 97,622 of record NZ_QGKR01000195.1, read on the forward strand.
CCCACCGGCGGAAGAGCTCCTGGTCCTGCTGCTCGGCGCGATCCTGCACGGAGCGCAGGAACTCCGGGTCGTCGTCGGGGGCGACCGGCCGGCGCGGCGGTCGACCGGCGGAGCCGGTGCCGGACGGCCAGGCCTTGCGGGTGCCGGAGCCGGGCTGCCGGCCGGCGACGAACCAGGCGATCGACCCGACCAGCGGGAAGAAGAGGATGATCAGCACCCACGCGATCCGGGGAAGGGCGCGGATCTGACCCTCCTCGGCGGAGAGGCAACTGATCAGCGCGCAGACGGCGAGGACGATCTGCGCCAGGAAGAGGAGGACGTACAGCCGGGCCATGCACCCATCATGGCGCACCGCGTCCCGTCACCACAGTCCGCGAGCCACCAGCAGCACGCCCAGCAGCGCGAGCCCGACGGTGGCCAGCGCGACCAGGGGCAGCGTCCGGCCGCCGACGCCTGCCGGCCCCGTGCCGGTGCCCCGGGGCCAGCAGAGCACGAGCGCCGCCCCCCAGACCAGCACGACGACGCCGGCGATCAGCGCATCGGCCGGGTCGCCGGTCGACCCCAGCCGGACGGCCAGCGCGGTCACCAGGCTCAGCGCGAGCGCCGTACGCCGCCAGGCCAGCCGGGTCCGTTCCGGTTGCAGCCCCGGGTCGCGCCCGGCGCCCACCGGCCCGATCGAGCCGCCGGTCACGACGCGCCGATGGCCCGGACCAGCACCGCGACCACCAGCAGCACCGCGCCGGCTCCGACGGCGAGGGCGAGGACGGCGGGGAAGCGGGACGCGGGCAGCTCCTGACCGAGTCGGATGGCCCGTTCGATTCGCGCCCAGTGGTCCACCGCGCGGACCGCGACGGTGCCGCCCAGCAGCAGCAGCGCGACGGCGATCACCTCTCGCAGGTGGGACACGGGCAGCGGCGGCAGGAACTGCGCGGCGGCCAACCCTCCGCCGACCAGCGCCAGGCTGGTGCGCAGCCAGGCCAGGAAGGTCCGCTCGTTGGCCAGGGAGAAGCGGTAGTCCGGTGGCTCGCCGACCGAGCGCAGGTCCGCCGGGTCGAACCATCGCCTGATCGCCTCCCACACGCTGCCGATTATCCGCTTCCCCTCCCGCTTAGCCTGGGCCCGTGACTGATCTCGACGTGATGACGCTGCGCACCGCCTACGACAACCAGCTCCGCCCGGAGATCCCCGACCCGGTCCCGGCCGGGGTGACGGTGGAGCGGGACGGGCCGTTGGTCCGGATCATCGGGCTCGACGCCGGCGGGTTCCTCACCTACCGGGACCTCGGCGGGTTGACCGGCGACGCGCTGGACGAGCTGATCGCCCGGCAGGTGGAGCTGTTCCGCGAGCGCCGTCAGTCGGTGGAGTGGAAGCTCAACGAGCACGACGAGCCGGCGGACCTGGCGGACCGGTTGCGCGCCGCCGGCTTCGTGGCGGAGGAGCGGGAGACCGTCGTGATCGGGCCGGTCGCGCCGCTGGCCGCCGCGCTGCCGGTCGTCCCCGAGGGGGTACGCCTGCGCGAGGTGACCTCCCGGACCGATCTGGAGCGGATCGCCGCCATGGAGGAGGAGGTCTGGCAGGAGGACCGCTCGCGCCTCGTCTGGGGGCTGGCCAAGGAGATCGACGCCGACGCGCACTCGATCACCGTGGTGGTGGCCGAGGCGGACGAGACGGTGGTGAGCGCCGGGTGGGTGCGCTTCCCGCGGAACACCGGCTTCGGCACCCTCTGGGGCGGTTCCACGCTGCCGCAGTGGCGCCGCAAGGGCATCTACCGGGCGCTGGTCACGTACCGGGCGCGGCTGGCCGACCAGCGCGGCCGGACGCTGTTGCAGGTCGACGCGTCCGAGGACAGCCGGCCGATCCTGCAGCGGCTCGGTCTCGTCCCGGTCACCACCACCACCCCGTACGTCTACACTCCGTGATCATGGAGCGGTTGACGGACGAGGAACGGCTGACCCTCAAGACCGGTGCGTTCGGGGCCGTCTTCCTGGTTTCCAACGCCGACCCGGGCATGCTCGGGGTGATCCGGGAGAGCGTCGCCGCGTCCGGCGCGTTGGCCGACGCCAGCGGGGTGGTCAAGGAGGCGTTGACCACGGGCCCGATGCCCCGGTTGCCCCGGGACTCGCAGTTGGAGATCGAGTCGGTGGTGCTGCCGGCGCTCGACCGGGCGGTGCGGATCCTGCGGGAGAAGTCACCGGCGGACGTGGACGCGTACCGCTCGGTGGTGTTGACCGCGGCGGACCGGGTGGCCCGGGCGCACGACGGGGTGGCGCCGGCGGAGGCGGCGGTCATCGACCGGATCCGGGGTGCGCTGGCCGAGCCGGCCTGACCGGGCCGGCCTCGCTGCCGGCGCCGGTGAGCTGTGTCACTCTGAGTGCCCCGGGAGCCGCAAGCTACTGGCAGGTAACATTGCGCCGTGGGAAACCGCACAGCACCCCGCGGTTGACCTGGCGTCGGCCGACGCGCGAGGCTGCGCCCGAGACCGGGCGAGCGAATCGCAACACCACACAGGAGGGTCGTCGAAGCGCGATGAATATCGTCGTACTCGTCAAGCAGGTGCCTGATTCGGGCGCGGACCGCAACCTGCGCAATGACGACAACACCGTCGACCGCGGCTCGGCGAACAACGTGATCAACGAGATGGACGAGTACGCCATCGAGGAGGCGCTGAAGATCAAGGAGGCGCACGGTGGCGAGGTCACCATCCTGACCATGGGTCCGGACCGGGCGACCGAGTCGATCCGCAAGGCGCTCTCCATGGGCCCGGACAAGGCCGTGCACGTGGTGGACGACGCCCTGCACGGCTCCTGCGCGGTGGCCACCTCGAAGGTGCTCGCCGCCGCGCTCGGCCAGCTCAACGCCGACCTGGTGATCTGCGGCGCGGAGTCGACCGACGGTCGGGTCCAGGTCATGCCGCACATGATCGCCGAGCGGCTCGGCGTCGCGGCGCTCACCGGCGCCCGCAAGCTCACCGTCGACGGCGCCACGCTGACCGTCGAGCGGCAGACCGAGGAGGGCTACGAGGTGGTCACCGCCGCCACCCCGGCCGTGGTCTCCGTCTGGGACACCATCAACGAGCCGCGCTACCCCTCCTTCAAGGGCATCATGGCCGCGAAGAAGAAGCCGGTGCAGACGCTCTCCCTGGCGGACCTCGGCGTCGCGCCGGCCGAGGTGGGCTTCGACGGCGCCACCAGCGCCGTGGTCGAGCACACCAAGCGCCCGCCACGCTCCGGCGGCACCAAGATCACTGACGAGGGCGAGGGCGGCGTCAAGCTGGTCGAGTTCCTCGCCACCGAGAAGTTCGTGTGAGAGCGGGGTCTGGACATGTCTGAGGTTCTCGTCGTCGTCGAAGCCACCAAGGAATTCGGCGTCAAGAAGGTCACCCTGGAGATGCTCACCCTCGCCCGCGAGCTGGGCACCCCGAGCGCGGTGGTGCTCGGCGGCGCCGGCGCCGCCGAGGCGCTGAGCGCCAAGCTGGGCGAGTACGGCGCGGAGAAGATCTACGCCGCCGAGGGTGACGAGATCGACGGCTACCTGGTGGCCCCCAAGGCCACCGTGCTGGCCGAGCTGGTCCGGCGGGTGCAGCCGGCCGCCGTGCTGCTGGCGTCGGCCCAGGAGGGCAAGGAGATCGCCGCCCGGCTCGCCGTGAAGCTGGACAACGGCATCCTGACCGACGTCGTCGGCCTGGACGCCGACGGCACCGCGACCCAGGTCGCCTTCGCCGGCTCCACCATCGTCAAGGCCAAGGTCACCAGGGGCCTGCCGCTGGTCACCGTCCGACCGAACTCGGTCAACCCGAGCCCGGCGGCGGCCACCCCGGCAATCGAGCAGCTCACGGTGTCGGTCACCGACACCGACAAGCTGGCGAAGGTCGTCGACCGGGTCGCCGAGCAGAAGGGCTCCCGCCCCGAGCTGACCGAGGCCGGCGTGGTCGTCTCCGGCGGTCGCGGCGTCGGCAACGCCGACAACTTCAAGCTGGTGGAGGAGCTGGCCGACCTGCTCGGTGGCGCCGTGGGCGCGTCCCGCGCGGCCGTCGACTCCGGCTTCTACCCGCACCAGTTCCAGGTGGGCCAGACCGGCAAGACGGTCTCCCCGCAGCTCTACGTCGCGCTCGGCATCTCCGGTGCCATCCAGCACCGCGCCGGCATGCAGACCTCGAAGACCATCGTCGCGGTCAACAAGGACGGCGAGGCGCCGATCTTCGAGCTGGCCGACTTCGGCGTGGTGGGCGACCTGTTCAAGATCGTCCCGCAGGCCGCCGAGGAGATCCGCAAGCGCAAGTGACGCGGTACCGACGAAGCCGCCGCCCGGACCACCGGGCGGCGGCTTCGTGTCGTCATGGCCCTTCCCGAGCGGGAAAGGGAGCTGATCGGCGGGCCGGGGAGCTGAGCCGGCCCGCCGATCAGCCCGTCAGGGTGCCCCTCGACAGGCTGTCGCCGCAGTGGCGGGTGTTGTTGCCGTACCGCTCGGCGGAGACGTCGACCACCGAGTAGGACCTCAGGTCGACATGGGGGGCAGGGGCAGCAGGGCGTCCGCGTCGGCACCGAGGGTGCCCACCGAGAACATCTGCATGGTCGTCGGGTTGATGAGCCAGACCTCGTAGTACCCCGGCACGCGCGGGAGATTCGCCACGTGCGGATGTAGTTGGCCGTTCTGGAAAACTCGCGCGTCACCCGTGCCCACGACACCGATCGCCGCGGCGGCGCCCTTCCCGCCCCGGCTGTGCCAGGTAGAGCGCCGGTCGCGGGTTCCGGCCGTCAACGGGGTCCCCTCCGGCATTCGGCTCCCGACCTGACGGCCGTAGGCTGAACGGCGATGGCTTACCTGGATCACGCGGCGACCACTCCGATGCTCGACGAGGCACTGGAGGCGTACGTCGCCACCGCCCGCGAGGTTGGCAACGCGTCCTCCCTGCACGCGTCGGGTCGCCGTGCCCGCCGCCGGGTGGAGGAGTCACGCGAGCGCGTGGCCGCGGTGCTGGGCGCCCGGCCGTCCGAGGTGATCTTCACCGGTGGCGGCACGGAGAGCGACAACCTCGCGGTCAAGGGCATCTTCTGGGCGCGGCGTGGCGGCGCCGCCGACCGCCGACGGGTCGTCTCCAGCGCCGTCGAGCACCACGCGGTGCTGGACGCGGTCGACTGGCTGGCCCAGCACGAGGGAGCCGAGGTCGGCTGGCTGCCGGTGGACGCCGCCGGCCGGCTCGACCCGAGCGACCTGCGCGCCGAGCTGTCCGCGCACGCCGACCGGGTGGCCGTGGTCACCGCGATGTGGGCGAACAACGAGGTGGGCACCATCCAGCCGGTGACCGAGCTGGCCGCCGTCGCCGCCGAGCACGGCGTGCCGTTCCACACCGACGCCATCCAGGCCGTGGGCCAGGTGCCGGTCGACTTCGCCGCCAGCGGGGTCGCCGCCCTGACCGTCACCGGGCACAAGCTGGGTGGCCCGACCGGGGTGGGCGCGTTGCTGCTCGCCCGGGACGTGGCGGCCACGCCGCTGCTGCACGGTGGCGGCCAGGAACGCGACGTCCGCTCGGGCACGCTGGACACCGCCGGCATCGTGGCCTTCGCGGTCGCCGTCGAGGCGGCGGTGAAGGGCCAGCAGGAGTACGCGGCCCGCGTGGCCGCGCTCCGCGACGACCTGATCGAGCGGCTCCGCCGCGCGGTCCCCGAGGTGGTCTACAACGGTGACCCCGTCGACCGGCTGCCCGGCAACGCGCACTTCTCCTTCCCGGGCTGCGAGGGCGACGCCCTGCTGCTCCTGCTCGACGCCCAGGGCATCGCCTGCTCGACGGGTTCGGCCTGCTCGGCCGGGGTGGCCCAGCCCTCGCACGTGCTGCTGGCGATGGGCGCCGACGACGACCGCGCCCGCTCCTCGCTGCGCTTCACCCTCGGCCACACCACCACCGAGGCCGACATCGACGCCCTGATCGCAGCCCTCCCGGCGGCCGTCGACCGAGCCCGCCGAGCCGCCGGGAGGGCTGCGATCAGGGCGTCGATGTCGGCCTCGGTGGTGG
>NZ_QGKR01000097.1 GCF_003172955.1 Micromonospora acroterricola
CCATTGTGCGGTGTGCCGCTCGGCCGCGGGCGGGGGTCGTAGCAGTCCTGCGGTCGCTACGGCCGTCCCGGGGGGTGTGAGTCAGGGGGCGGACTGCTCCACCGGGGGTAGGACGCTGGTCACTGCGGCGCAGGGGTCCGTCCCCGGTGCGGCAGCGTGGATCGCCTCGGCGGCGCGCTCGGCGAAGTCGCGGAAGGCGCCGCGCTGCTCCTCGGGCAGCCCGCCCAGTATGTGGTCCTCGGCGTGGGCGACCCGGCGTTCGGCCTCGGCGAGTACCTGGCGCCCGCGTTCAGTGGCCACGATCCGCCGGGCGCGCCGGTCACGTGGATCCAACTGCCGCTCGATGAGACCGGCGTTCTCCAGGTCGTCGATGACGTACGTCAGGACGCTGCGGTCGATCACCAGGCGGGCCGCCAAGGCGCCCTGCGTCGGCACCTCTTCGTGGACGACCACGGCCAGGATGTGGTAGCCGCGGCTGCCGTGCGGCAGGTCCTTCAACGCCTCCTCGACGTACTCGTGCCAGCGCCGCAGCACCATGCCCAGAGACCAGCCGAAGTTCGAACCGCGCTTGCGGTCGGCCGGCAGGTCGCATGGATCGCTGGTAGCGGACATACCCCCAATACTAGCAGCCGGTGTGTTGATCAAACACACTTTGTTCACACAGACCATGTTCATGACTACCCATCCGGCACTGGTCCACTGCTCAGCCGGCCCCCAGCCCGCTCCTGGCGGCCGCCCGGGAATGAACCGATCGGACGACCTGTTGTCAGGCATAAGATGTGCGGCACAAACAATATGCACTCAGCGGTCATTGGAGGATGGAACCAAATGCCTGATTACGGTCACGAACTCCTGTTCGGGACATTCCTGACGCCGAGCGCGCACGACCCGGACCGGGTGGTGGCGTTGGCGGAGCTGACCGAGGCGGCCGGGTTGGATCTGGCTACCTTCCAGGACCATCCCTACAACGCGGAGTTCCTCGACACCTGGACGCTGTTGAGCTGGGTCGCCTCCCGTACGGAGCGACTGCGGGTCTCCGCGAACGTGCTGAACCTGCCGTTGCGCCCGCCGGCCGTCCTGGCCCGGGCCGCGGCGAGCCTGGACCGGCTGTCCCACGGCCGGTTCGAGCTCGGTCTCGGCGCCGGCGCGTTCTGGGACGGGATCGAGGGCATGGGCGCCCGCCGGCTGACCGCGGGGCAGGGCGTCGCGGCGCTGCGCGAGGCGATCGACGTCCTGCGCGGTGTATGGGACGACTCCGCGTCGGAGCCGCTGCGCCGCGAGGGGAAGTACTACCCGATTCCGGGTATGCAGCGGGGCCCGGCGCCGGAGCACGACATCAACATCTGGCTCGGCGCGTACCAGCCCCGGATGCTGGAGTTGACCGGCCAGAAGGCCGACGGTTGGTTGCCCACTCTGGAGTACCTCCGGTCGCCGGACCGGGCCACCGCCAACCGCCTCATCGACGAGGCGGCGGTCGCGGCGGGACGCGACCCGCGGGAGATCCGCCGGCTGCTCAACCTGTTCACGGTCGACGTCTCCCCGCGTAGCCGCGGCTTCCTCCAAGGGCCGGCCGAGCAGTGGGTCGAGCAGCTGCTTCCGCTGGTCATCGAGGAGGGGTTCAGCGCCTTCCTGATCGGTCGCGACGACCCACGCCTCATCCAGACCTTCGGCGAGGAGATCGCCCCCGCGCTGCGGGAGGCCGTCGCCAAGGAGCGGCAGGGCAGCGGGACCGGAGCCGGGCGGGTCCGACCGGCCGTCGCCCTAGCCAAGCGCCAGCCCGGCGTCGACTACGACGCGCTGCCCGCGTCGCTGGCCGCCACGTCCGTCGAGCCCGGCGACCCGGAGTACGAGCGGGTGCGCCACAGCTACAGCTGGCAGGGCTCCCCGGCCCTGGTGGTCCGCCCCCGGGAAGCCGCGGAGGTGGTCGACGCCGTGACCTACGCGCGGACGCAGCACGTCCCGCTCTCCGTGCGCAGCGGCGGGCACGGCATCAGCGGTCGGTCCACGAACGACGGCGGCATCGTCATCGACATGTCCAGGATGAACAAGGTGGAGGTACTCGACCGGGCCACCCGCCGGATCCGCCTGGAGCCGGGAGCCCGCTGGGGACACGTCGCCCAGGCGCTCGCCCCGTACGGGCTGGCGATGAGCTCGGGGGACTACGGCGACGTGGGCGTCGGTGGCCTGGCCACCACCGCCGGTGTCGGCTACCTGGTGCGCAGGTACGGCCTGACCATCGACCACGTCGTCGCCGCCGAGATCGTCACCGCGGACGGCAGCCTGCTCCGGGTGGACGAGGACCATCACCCCGAACTGTTCTGGGCTGTCCGTGGCGCCGGCGGCAACTTCGGCGTCGTCACCGCCCTGGAACTGGAGGCATACGAGGTCGACAACGTCGTCCACGCCCAGCTCGTCGTCGACGCCACCGACGCGGCCGACCTGCTCCAGAGGTGGGGCCAGCTCGTCGAGGACGCGCCGCGGGAGCTGACCAGCTTCCTCTCGCTGTTCCCCGGACGCCGGGGCAACCCGCCGATGGCCCAGGTCACCCTGGTCTACGCCGATGACGACATCGAAGCGGCGCAGTCCGCCCTGAGCCCGTTCCTGGGGATCGGGCCGATCCTCGACCAGCAGGCCCAACTGGCGCCCTACCCGGCGATCGTCGCGCCGCCCGGCAACCAGCATCGCGGTCAGGGACTGGTGGACACGCACAGCGGGCTGTTGCACCACATCACACCCGAGGCGGCGGATGTCATGGCGACCATGATCCGCTCGGGTGACGTGATGGTCATGCAGTTCCGGTCCGTGGGCGCAGCCGTCAACGACGTCGCCCGCGACGCGACCGCCTACCCGCACCGGGAGCAGAACTTCTCGGTGCTCGCCGCCACCGTGCCGGACCGCCGGCCGCAACTCGACAAGCTCTGGGCCGACCTGTACGCGCACCTCGACGGCATGTACCTCAGCTTCGAGTCCGACACCGACCCGAAGCGGCTGCTCGACGCGTGGCCCGAGCCCACCCTCACCCGCCTGCGCGCCGTCAAGGCCACATACGACCCGGACAACGTCTTCAACCGCAACTTCGCCATCCCACCGGCGGCGGCCGGCGGGCACACCGGAAAGGAGGCCGACGATGTCGTTTGAGATCGGCCTGATCACGTTCGGCGAACTCACCGCCGACCCGGCCACCGGCCGGCTTCCCGAACCGCGCCAGCACTTGCGTGGCGTCATCGAGCTCGCCGAGCTCGCCGACCAGGCGGGCCTGGACGTCATCGGGGTCGGCGAGCACCACCGTTCGGACTTCGTGGCGACGGCGCCACCGATGGTGCTGGCGGCGATGGCCGAGCACACCAGGCGGATCCGCTTGACCAGCGCCGTCACCGTGCTCAGCTCCGACGACCCGGTCCGTGTCTGGGAACAGTTCGCCACCCTCGACCTGCTCTCCGGCGGCCGTGCGGAGATCATCGCCGGGCGCGGCTCGTACACCGAGTCGTTCCCGCTCTTCGGCTACGACCTCGCCGACTACGCGGAGCTGTTCCGGGAGAAGCTCGACCTGCTGCTGCGGATCCGCGAGACGAACCCGCTCACCTGGCCGGGTGGACGCTTCCGCCCGCCACTGAACCAGGCCGACATCGCACCCCGTGCCCTGCAGGAGAAGCTGCCGATCTGGGTCGGTGTCGGCGGCACCCCCACCTCCGCGGTCGAGACCGGTGCCCGAGGGCTGCCCATGATGCTCGGCGTCCTGCTCGGCACCGTCGGCGGCCACTCCGGCATCGTCAACCTCTACCGACGGGCGGCCGAGCAGGCCGGGCGCGATCCGGCGACCCTGCGGGTCGGGCTGTCCGTGCAAGGCCATGTCGGCCGCACCAGCGCGGAGGCGCGGCGGACGATGTATCCGCACTTCACCGCCGGCTTCCGGGACAACAACCACCAGCGGGGCCGGGGATTCGTGCTCAGCCGGGAGAAGTTCGACGCCTTCACCGGCCCGCAGGGCGCTCTCGTGGTGGGCAGCGCGCAGGAGGTGATCGACAAGATCGCGGCCTACCACGAGGCGTACGGCATCAGCCGGCTGCTGTTGCACGTCGGCTTCGGGGGAATGCCCCAGGCGCAGCTCCTCGACTCCGTCGAGCGTCTGGCCACCGAGGTCGCCCCGGTACTCCGCAAGGAACTCGCCGTCCCGGCCGGGAGTTGTCCTCGTCCCGCCGGCAACGGGTTCCCCGCCAACGTCGGCTGATTGAGTCCCTGTGCGACGGCCGCGACGTCTAGCGCTACTGAGCCGCTGGAGGTCAGCGCAGCCCGCGGATGACGTTGTCGACCAGCGTCCGGGCGAAGTCCTCGGTGAGGGGCTGGTCGGGGACGAGCAGACGGTGATAGCAGGCTCCCCAGAGCTGGTCGACGACGGACTCGGGATCGATGTCGGCGCGGAGCTGTCCCCGGGCAACGGCCCGGTTGAGCGCTTCCACGCCGAGGGCCCGACGTGGCCCGGAGTAGCGCTGGCGGTAGGCGATGGCCAATTCGGGGTCGGTCTGCGCCTGGGCGATGAGCTGGCTGATGACCCGTCCGGCGGGGGTGTCCCTCAACAGGTGGACGAAGGCGACGAGTTGACTGGTCAGGTCGGTGACGATGTCGCCGGTGTCGGGGAAGGCCAGGGTCGGTGCCACGACGGTGAAGTAGCCGTCCAGGGCGAGAGCACCCTTGGACGGCCACCACTTGTAGATGGTCATCCGGCTGGCCCTTGCCTGGGCCGCGACCTTCTCGATGGTGAAGCCGGCCATGCCCTCGACCAGCAGGAGATTTCCGGCGGCGGTGAGGATCTCCGCCCGGACCTGGTCCGCGGGACGCCGTCCGCGGCCGCGGCGGGATGGCTGATCGGCGTTCGGCATGAGCTGGGTCACTTTCCCCTCCCATCAGTAGGGAACTGCGTCTATGACTTGTTTATATGGACACAGCGTACACAGCAGCGAGAGCAAGGAGTGCTCCTATGGCCACCTCAACCAGCACGGCGCGGGTCGCGATCGTCACCGGTGGTTCCCGAGGCATCGGCCGCCAGGTCGTCGAACGGCTCGCGGCCGAGGGGTACGCCGTCGTCGTCAACTACCGCGGCAACCAGGCCGAGGCTGATGCGGCGGTGCAGGCGGCCCGGGCGGCCGGCGGCGAGGCGATCGCGGTCGCCGCCGACGTGGCCGACGAGACGGCCGTGGCGGCGCTCTTCGACACCGCCGAGCAGGAGTACGGCGGTGTCGACGTGGTGGTGAACGCGGCCGGCATGATGGCCCTCGCCCCACTGGCCGACCTCGACCTCGACAACCTCGACCGCCTCCTGCGGGTGAACGTGCGGGGCACCTTCGCCGTCGACCAGCAGGCCGCGCGACGGGTGCGCCGCGGCGGCGCCATCATCAACTTCTCCAGCTCACTGACCCGCTTCGCCCGCCCCGGCTACAGCGCCTACGCGGCCAGCAAGGGGGCGGTCTCGGCGATCACCCTGATCCTCGCCCGCGAACTGCGCGGCCGCGACGTGACCGTCAACGCCGTCGCCCCCGGCCCCACCGGGACCGCCCTCTTCCTCGAAGGCAAGGACGAGCAGACCCTGGCCCGCATGGCGGCCGAACCGCCGCTGGAGCGCATCGGCACCCCCGAAGACATCGCCGAACTCGTAGCTTTCCTCGCAGGCCCCGGCCGCTGGGTCAACGGCCAGGTCCTCTACGCCAACGGCGGCGCGATCTGAACGGAGTCCAGTTTCTGGTGGTTTCGCAGCCGGTGTGCCGTCGGCTGCCGGTTAGCCGAACGGCGTGGAACGTGATTCTGGAGGGTGCGTCGGTAGCTGGCCTGCCGGTCAACCTCTTCTCCGCTCCGGCCTATCTTTGGAGGCTCGTGCGACGTGATAGGAGGTGGCGGTGGAACTGGCGCTCACGCGGACCCACGGGATGCTCGGCCTTCCTGGCGTGCGGGCCCAACGGTCGAGCGCCGGGCTGGGCTGGCCCGGTCTCTTCGTTTCCACCCAGGTCGAGCCCCCGTTCGCGGAGAGCTTCGACGGTGCGGACACCCACCTGCTGATCCTGCACCTCGACGGTTCGGTCGCCGTGGGCCGGCGGGTCGGCGGAAGGTACCTCCGCCGACAGGTTCCCGCCGGAGGTCTGTTCCTGCATCCGGCGGGGCAGAACCTCACGGTCGAGCTCGGCGGTGAGCTGAACAGCGTCCACGTCTACCTGGCCGACGAGACCCTGCGCGCCGTAGGGGCGACGGAGGTCCGGCTCACCGAGGAGTACGGCGTGGTCGACCCACTCGTCGAACAGCTGGTGCTGGCGCTGGACAGCCTGATCAGGGACTGGACGCCGAGTGCCCGTACCTTCCTCGATCATCTGACCGGGTGCCTGGCCTCCCACCTGGCCCGTCGGTACGGCGACGGCGTGTCCGACGGATCCGGGCCTCTGCCGACTGCGCGCGGACTGGCCGATCGCCAGTTCGCCGCGGTGCGGGAGCTGATGGATGATCGGCTTGCCGGTCCGCTGCCGCTGAACGAGCTTGCCGCCGCCGCGTCGCTGAGCGTCCGGCAGTTCGCCCGCAGCTTCAAGGCGACCACCGGGCAGACGCCGCACCGCTACCTGATGGAACTGAGGCTGCAACAGGCGACCTGGCTGCTGCGTACCGGGAGTGTGCCGATCGCCGAGGTCGCCATGCGGTGTGGCTTCGCCCATCAGGAGCACCTGACCCGTGTGATGCGGTCGCAGCTGGGGACCACGCCGGGTGCGCTACGCCGCGCCGGCTGAACGACGTCCTTTTCGTGCAGCCATTCTGACTCTGTGATGCAGGCCGTTGAGCAGGACGGGACGCAGAATCGGAGGGCATACCCCAGCCTCGAGGAAGAGCCAGGACATGGACAACGTGGTCTATCAGACGGCCCCGGCCCGGGTGGTCTTCGGACCGCGGTCGACGGATCAGGTCCACGACGAGGTGGGCCGGCTCGGCCGCTCGCGGGTGCTCCTGATCACCACCCCGGCTATGCGGGAGGCCGCGGCCCGCGTCGAGGCGCAGTTCCCTCCCGGGGCGATCGTTCGCTTCGACGACGCCCAGATGCACACGCCGGTGAAGATCACCGAGCAGGCGCTGGTCGTCCTGAACGCCCATGACTCCGACGTGCTCGTCGCGATCGGGGGCGGCTCGGCCATCGGGCTCGCCAAGGCGCTCGCGGTGCGCACCGGGCTGGACCAGGTGGTGCTACCGACCACGTACTCCGGCTCCGAGGTCACCCCGGTGCTGGGCGAGACCGCCGACGGCGTCAAGACCACTCGCTCGGCCCCGGAGATCCGGCCCGAAACGGTCATCTACGACGTGGACCTGACTCTCTCGATGCCGGTCGGGCTGACCGTCACCAGCGCGGTCAACGCCCTGGCCCATGCGGCCGAGGCGCTGTATTCCGCACAGGCCAACGCCGTCACGGACGCCCTCGCCGTCAGGGCGATCAGCGCGATCGGGCACGCGTTGCCGGTGGTCGTGCAGGATCCCCAGAACCGTGACGCCCGCAGCGAACTGCTGGAGGCGGCATGGCTGGCGGGCACCTGCCTCGGCACCGTCGGCATGGGTCTGCACCACAAACTCTGTCACGTCCTCGGCGGCACGTTCGACCTGCCGCACGCCGCGACGCACACCGTCGTCCTGCCGCACGCGCTGGCGTACAACGCCCCGGCGGCTCCCGGGGTGATGCGCCGGATCGCGGAGGCACTCGGCGTGCCGGACGCGCCGAGCGGTCTGCACGACCTGATCAGCTCGCTCGGCGGCCCGACCTCGCTGGCCACGTTGGGGCTCGCGGAGGGCGACCTGGCGCGCGCGGCGGCGCTCGCCGCCGCATCCTCGTACCCGAGCCCCCGGCCGGTGACCGAGAAGGGGATGCGGGCGCTGTTGACCGATGCCTGGCACGGTCGGCAACCCGGCGGCGGGCGCCGCTATCCCGGCGCCGAGCTGCGTCAACTGCTCGCCGAGGTCGAGGGCAGCTTCGGCGACACCGCGCAGCCACGGTTGCACGCGCTGCTCGCCAGCCTCGTCCGGCATCTGCACGGGTACGTCGCGGAGAACGACCTGACCGAGGCGGAGTGGATGGCCGGGATCGACTTCCTCACCCGTACCGGCCAGATGAGTTCGGCCAAACGGCAGGAGTTCATCCTGTTCTCCGACAGCCTTGGCGTCTCGAGCGCCGTGGACATCCTCGGCAACTCTCGGAACACCGGAACCACGCCCTCGGCGGTACTGGGTCCGTTCTACGTCGAAGGACCACCGGAGACCCCGCAAGGCACGGACATCGGGGCCGGACTCGACGGTGTGCCACTCTTGACCGAGGTACGCGTCGTCTCCGACACGGGAGAGCCGCTCGCCGGCGCGGTCGTCGACGTCTGGCAGTCCAACAAGGACGGCTTCTACGACGTGCAACTGCCGGAGGTCGAGGGACCGGTGCTGCGTGCCCGCTTCCGGACCGACGACGACGGGTTGCTGCGCTACTGGTCGATTCTCCCCTCCGACTACCCCATCCCCACCGACGGGCCAGTGGGCGAGATGTTGGCGGCGACGAACCGGCACGCGTACCGGGCCGCGCACGTGCACTTCTTGATCAACGCCGTCGGACACCAACAGTTGATCACTCAGCTGTTTCCCGCCGACACCACGTACCTCGACTCGGATGCCGTGTTCGGCGTCAAGCAGCCGCTGATCGTCGAGTTCACCAACCCGGGAGGGTCAACCCCCGACGGTCGTGAGATCGCCGGTGAGTGGCGTCGCCTGGACTACACCTTCACCCTGGCACGTGTCCCAGCGGTGGCGACGACACGGACCTCCGGCTAGTGATCTTGAGTTGAACTTGCCGCGTTCGCAGTGGACTTCTTCGCGTACCCGCTCAGATCGGTCAACGGCGCACCCGATAGCGCAGGTGAAGCACCCGGTTGCCCTGAATCACCACGTCAGGATCCTCCAACAGGTGCTGCGCGTGGACCGACCCGAAGTAGCGCTTGCCGGACCCGAACACCACGGGTACGACGTCCATGCGCACCTCGTCGATCAGGCCCGCGGCAAGCACCTGGCCACCGACGTCGCCGGCGGCGACCTCGACCATGCGCTCACCCGCAAGCTCCTGCGCCTTGGCCACGGCTGCCTCGACGCCGTCGACGAAGTGAAACGGCGCCTCGGGGTCCCAGCCCTCGGGCGCCGGCCGGTGCGTCACGACGACCACGTGGTCGATCCCGCCCGGAGGCTTCCCGTCCCAGCCGTCCGTCATGTCGAAGACGTGGCGGCCGACGACAGTCGCCCCGATCTGGTCCCAGTACGGCCGGGTGTAGTCGTAGGACGTCTGCGACACCTTCAACTCGCCGCTCTCGTCCAACGGGACGTCACCGCTGAGCAACCAGTCGAACAGCGGTCCGGGCTGGTCGTTCTCGTCCGCGATGAAGCCGTCCACCGACACCGAGCTGTACATGACCACCTTGCCCATGGGCGCTCCTCTGCTGGGGGAATGCCCTCAGGTTAGAGTTTCGTGGGCTGTCGCTCTTGTAAGAAATCAATCGGCCGGCAGCGGCCAGCTGTCCAGTACGTGGCCGGGATGTTCGCGCAGGAACCGCCGCCGGACTTCGACATATCGTGTCGGTGTGAGCCCGGTGAATGCCCGGAACTCGTGGCCGAAGTGGGCCTGGTCGAAGTAGCCTGCGCCACCGGCGAGGTCGGCCCAGTCGATCGGTTCGGCGGGGTTGATCGCCAACACGGTGGCGGCGAAGCGGTAGGTGCGGGCCAGCCGCTTCGGCGTGACGCCGATGAGCTCCTTGAACCGCTGTGCCAGGTGAGTGCTGCTGACACCGGCCGCCACCCTCAGGTCGTCGATAGCCACCGCCCCGCTGGTCGCAGCGATGATGCAGCTCGTATGGCGGACCAGCCCCAGGCCGGCGGTCTCGCACAGCCGTCGCATCAGCTCCTCCTCGAGCAGCGTCAGCATCTCGTGAGGTCCCTCGGCCGTGGCCAGCCGGTCTCGCAGCTCGGCGATGGCGGGTCGACCCCAAATGTGCTCTACCGTCACCGGCCGGTCACACAATTCGGCCGCGGGCATCGGCAGGAACGGCGCCAGCCCCCACGACTTGAAGTGCACGCCGACGGACCGGGTTCGGGGTGGGTAGCCGAACTCCAACGCGCGGGTGGGCATGGTGACCACGCAGCCGTCGGCGTACTCGGCCGTCTCGATGTCGGTGCCGGCGCGGATGCGGAACGGCGCCCCGAGGTTGACGATGAGCAACGCCGCCGGACTTGCCGGCAGCGTCAGCCGGGCGTACGGCGGCGCGCCCTCCAGGTAGTAGAGGTCGTCGATCAGCCCGTCCAGCGGCGGTCGCGGCACTCTGGACACGTACTCCACGCCCACAGCATCGCCGACGCTCCGCCAGCATCGCGCGCCGGGATGGTCCAGGCGCGCTGCACCAGCATCGAGCCGGCGCCGATCCCGGACGAGCGCCCGGCCGCGGACATCTGCGGGGGATAAGAGCCGGTTGAGACGGAGGTCCGGTCGCCGCGCACCTTGCTCCGGTTTGTGCCGTGCCCGTTCGCCGCGCTCAGCGGTGGGCGGGCATCTCGACGATCTCGGCGATCGCTTCGAACGGGTTGTACTGGCCGATCTCCTTGGCCATGATCCCAGCCCGGGAGCGGTAGCCCGGGTCGTGCAGCACCGTCTGCACCGCGGCGCGCAACTCGGTCACCTCCGGCATGCTGGTGCGCAGGTTGACGCCGGTGCCGCTCCACTCGACGCGGGCGGCCACCTCCGGCTTGTCCTCGCTCGCACCGGCGACCACTAGCGGCACCCCGTAGTACAGGGCGGTCTGCACCCCGCCGTAACCGCCGTTGGTCACCAGTGCGTCGGTGTGTGGCAGCAGCCGGTCGAACGGCACGAAGCTGGCCAGCCGCACGTTGTCCGGCACTGTCGCCAGGGCCCGGCGCACGAGGTCCGGCCCGTCCTCACGTACGGTGGCGGCCACCACGAGGACGTCGAGGTCGGCGAGGGCACGCACCGTGGGGATGACCAGTTCGTTCAGATCGGTGTTGGCGACGGTTCCCTGGGTGACGACCACCACCGGCCGGCCGGCCGACAGCTCGGGCCACCATGCCGGCTCTACGTGGTCGCCGCTGGAGGCTGGAGGAAGCGCACCGACGAACTGTAGGTGTTCCGGAAGGTCGCTGCGGGGGTACTCGAAGCTGGGCACGGTCAGCTGCAGGTAGTGGTCCGTATGGCGGAACGGCGCGTCGAAGAGGTAGTCGGGCATCGTCACACCCAACGACTCGAGCGTCGCCTCGCCGAATCTCTGCAGCTCGGCAAAGACCTGGCGCACCTCAGCATTCATCGCTCGGTTGCGGGCGCGTGCCTCCTCGCCTGGCGTTGGCAGGATACCGGCGCCGAACGCGGGAGTGTCCTCGCTCTGGATCAGCAGGGGAACAGAGCCCAGCGTCACGAGCCTCGGGCGTTCCTCCGGCGCCGTGGAGAGGCTGAGCACCGGTATCGACCAGAACCCAAGCTCACCGAGCACCACATCGGCGGGGAACTTCGCCAGCAGCGCCCGTAAGCCCCGCACCTGCGCGGGCAAGTGGCCGAGGAAGAAGTTCTCAAAGTCGAACGACAACTGGGCCGGTCCTGGTGGCAGCGTGGCCCGCGCCGGAAAGAGGGTGTCCAACTTCCGATCGTCGAGGTCGGCTTCCGGCGGCAGTGCCTGGAACCGCGCTCCGGTCGCCAGAGCGCGCTCCTCGAATCGGGATCCGGTGTATACGACCACCTCGTGACCACGCCTGACCAGGTCCGCCGCGACCGTGAGGACCGGGCTCACGTGCCCATGGAAGGGTGTCGCTCCGACTATTACCCTCGCCATTCGGCTCTCCTCATTTCGACGTTGTAGCCCACCGGCATTTGCAGAAGAACGAAAAGCATCTGGTGTGACCGTTCACCTGTTCCGCCGTACGCCAATGGCGTGTCACCCCGCGGGTCGCGCTGTGCCCGTTCCAGCGCGGGCGACGTCACAGCTGTACGGCCCGCCACACCCTGCACCACGGCACGCAGCCGAGTGGGCATGGCCTGCGGCTTCGCGTCGTGCGTCACAGCTGGTTCCGCGCGATGCGCACGACGATCTGCGCCCACAACGGCACGGCGAAGCCACCCAGGGGCGGCCGGAGGAGGGGCTTGGGCGCCGCCGCCGGTTGGGCAACCTGTTCACGAGGATCTCCGTGATCGCCGGTAACGGTGTGCTACCAATGGGCGGTGTCCATGCCTCTGTTTCGCCGGCCCGATGGCGGTCGGTGTCGCGGTGGTCCGGCCGCTCACCGCGTGGATCCGGCTCGGGAGAGACCGGAGTGGTGACAGGG
Source organism: Micromonospora acroterricola (assembly GCF_003172955.1). Lineage (GTDB taxonomy): Bacteria > Actinomycetota > Actinomycetes > Mycobacteriales > Micromonosporaceae > Micromonospora > Micromonospora acroterricola. The sequence continues at coordinate 12,358 of NZ_QGKR01000097.1, forward strand.
CGCCCCCATCGCGTCGGGATCTTCGTCTACGACGGAGTGACGTTGTTGGACGTCGCTGGTCCGGCGGAGGTGTTCAGGGAGGCGAACCGGTTCGGTGCCGACTATCGGATCGTGCTGCTGTCGCCGACCGGTGCGGACGTCACGTCGAACCTCGGGGTCCGGGTCGCGGTCGACGGCGGCGTCTCCTCGGAGCCGATTTTCGACACGTTACTGGTGGCCGGGTCCGATCTGTATCCGCGTGCCCGTGTCCCTGCCGAGCTGTCGGACGCCGCACGGATACCGGCGGCTGTGGCTGGCCGGGTCGCGTCGGTCTGCACCGGGGCGTTCGTCCTCGCCGCCGCTGGCCTCCTCGACGGCAAGCGCGCGACCACGCACTGGCAGGTCGTGCACGAGCTTGCCGCCCGGTGTCCGACGTGCCGTGTCGAGCCCGACGCGATCTACGTTCGCGACGGCACCACGTACACGTCGGCAGGGGTGACGGCCGGTATCGATCTGGCGCTCGCTCTCGTCGAAGAGGACCATGGGCCCGACCTGGCACGCGAGGTCGCCCGCGCCCTGGTGGTTTACATGCAGCGCGCGGGCGGCCAGTCCCAGTTCTCGGCGCCGCTGCAAGGACCGCCGCCCCGCTCGCCGGCTCTCCGCACCATCACCGACGTGGTGACCGCGGCCCCCCGCGGGGACCACTCGCTCGGTGAACTCGCGAAACACCTCAACGTGAGCACCCGGCACCTCACCCGGCTCTTCCGCGACGAGCTGTCCACGACACCGGCCCGCTACGTGGAAAGCATCCGGTTCGACATGGCCAGGGCACTGCTCGACCAGGGACACACCGCGACGCAGGCCGCGACCCTCGCCGGCTTCCCCAGCTACGAGAGCATGCGACGGGTGTTCGCCAGGAAGCTGTCCATCAGCCCCGCCGCCTACCAACGCCGGTTCAGCACGGCCCGCCGCGCCGACCCGGGTTAGTGCTCCAGGGCGAGGTGTTGGCGGCGGCAGCGCCACGATGACTATCGATAGGACTCAGCCGGAAGCGGTCTCAGCGACCAGGTAGTTGGCGACCAGATTCTCGGCCGAGAAGATGACCGGCCCCTCGTCGACGATGGCGCAGCCGCAGAGCTGCTGGACGGACCGGAAGCTGACATTGCCGTCTGACGGCACGTTCAGCTGCACCACGTCCGACGGGACACCGGTCGTCAGCTGCGAGAAGTCGGGCGTGTCGTGCCCGATGGCGTTGATGCAGAACTGGCAGAAGAACGACTGGATCAGGAAGGCCGCCGCGCCCACCGGCGCGCCGCCGAGGCCCGGTAACCGGTCGACGACGTTCATTCCCCATGCCGGGTTGGGCAGGTACCCGAGGCCGAGGCCGAGATCGTCTCCCGTCGTCGCGATCAGGGCGGCATCAACGACACCGGTGAAGGCCGAGTCACCGGTCCAGATGCCGGACCCGACCACCGACACGCTGGGAGTGGATGCGTACGGGTCGGGTGTGGCGCCCACCCCGGCGCCGATGCCGAGGAAGTCCGACTTGTCGTCGGCGAACTGGTACGAGAAGCCGGCGATCGCCGCAGTGGCGTACATCGGGGGACTGCCGGTCGACACCGGTGACGACGACGTGCCAGACGACATCTGGTCGACGGTGATGCCGTTCTGGTTCTGCAGGAACAGGCCGGGCGGGTTGGTGGAGCCGAGCCACGCGACGACCGCGACCTGGGCCCACGACCCGTCAAGGTCGACCTGGTCGAGGAGCATCTGCTGATCGATGATGAGAGACGTGGTGCCGACGCCGGTGCCGTCGCGCGGGCGCAACGCGAGGCCGATCCGCTGGATGACCGTCCCCAGTTGCAGGGTCTGCAGGTTGAACTGCTGCAACGCGTACGCGTAGGCACCGATCGTGCTCGGGAACGTGAATGTCGCCGAGCCGTTGCCGGTGATCATGCTGGTCTGGATGGCGATCGACACGATTTCCTCCGGTCAGGCGAACTGGGCGATCACGGACAGCGTCGCGCTGCTGTCCCCGCAGATGTAGTGGTGGGCCCCGAGATCCGGGTTGAACAGGTTGAGCACGACGCTTCCGGAGACGGTGCAGGCGTTGATGCTCAGGTCGCCCGCCTGCATCACCTGGATCAGTTGGAACTCGGCGGTGTCGTCGTAGACGATGCTGACGTCCTGCAGCAGCAGCGCGGCCTGGGCGACCGACGAGTAGCCGGACGGAATGGTGAAGTCCACGAAGAACATTCCGGTCATGCCCTGCTGCCCCTCCGGAACGAGCCAGGTCACGCTCGCCGTCTGCACGTCGAATCCGACGAGATTCGTGCCGTAGGAGAGGAGCCCGACGTCGACCGTGCCGGTCGTCGAGAAGTTCGTCAGGCCGACGCTGCCGTTGACCGTCACCTGGTTGCCCACGGGAGAGGCCACGCTCGACGCGAGTGTGAGCCCGCCGATCTCGCCGGTGCCGTCGCTCGCGGCGACGGAGAACCCGGAGAGGAAGGCCAGGCTTGTGGTGTTGTCGCCGATCGGGACGACCGACGAGTCCTGGCCGGAGGTCAGGCCGAAGGCTGTGGCACAGACCGGTGCCGACGTGTACGGCGTGCCGATCACCGCCAGCACGCTGACCTGCGCGACGCTGCCCGGGCCGCTGTCGGAGTCGGGCGGGTCGATGGCGCTGTCGCCGTCATAGTCGGTGAGCATGACGTTGCCGCCGACGGCGACGACGGTGCCGATCAGATTGGGGGTGAGTGACACGCCCACCGCGCCCGCGTCCTCCGCCCACCAGGCCGAGTTGGTCTGGTAGTTCAGGACGAAGCCGCTCATCGCGACGGCGTACGCCAGGATCTGCTCGCCGCTGTCGATGTCCGCGGTGAAGTCGAACACCACCGGCGAGGCGAACGGGTTCGCGTCGGGCATCGCCTGAGTGCGGACACTGAGATGGGCCACGTCTCTCCTCTACGGGGTGCCGCCCCCGATCAGGGAGCGGATGGAATCGGGTCAGGTGTCGTACCGGAGATCGCTGTAGCCGACGAGGGCACCGAGCACGACCGGCAGCGTCACCACGCCGAGTCCGGCGGCCGGCACCATGACCTGGAACGGGTCCGCGCGCCACGCGGACTTCAGGGCGGTGACGGGAGCGAAGGCCTCGTCGCCGGCGCTGACCGCCACACCCCCCAGGGAGGTCACAGCGCCGAAGCCGACGTACTGGAGGATCCCGGCGGTGAGGCCGGTGGTGAGTGGGACATGGTCGATAGCGTTGGTGATCAGCTGCTTCGTCGTGCCCTGCGCTGCGCCGCCCACGGTCCCGGCGGCGAGGTTCGGCACCAGCCGTGGGCGTGCGTAGGTCCATGCCCGCTGGGCCCGGGAAGCTGTTCTGGCCGCCGGCTCGGGCTCTTTCGGTGCGGCTGCGGCGTTCGGCTCGTGCGCCGCCGCGGCTTGGGTGTCCTGGGGGGACGCCACCTCCTCGATATCGTCCGCACCACCGGCGGGCGGCGGTGGCGCCGGCACGACGGGCGCGGAGCCCACCTGCTCCGGGATCTGACTCGCCACCGCGCCGGCAGCCGGCAGCCCGGCCGTGAGAGCGGTGGCGATGCCGCCGGTGCCGAAGCCGCCCACCGCGCCGGCGGCCGCTCCGGCCCCGACCTCCTCACCGAACGTCTTCGCGTTCCACATCCCCGGCGGCGTCTCCACGCTGTAGAACAGGCTGCTGCCCGCGGCGCCCATCACCGCGCCGCCGACGGCGCCGATGCCGGCCCCGGTGGCGGTCGCGGCGAGGAGCCCCTGGGCGGCCATCGCCGCGGGCACCAGCGTCGCGGTCGCGCCGGCGCTGACGACCACGGTGGCCAGGACGACCAGGAGCAGACCTAATTCGATGCTGCTTTCCTGGAGGGTCGTCAACTGGCCGCTCGGGTCGGTCAGCAGGGTCGGCTGGTTGCCGACGTAGACGTAGGGGCTGGCGTACTGGGCGGCCTGATCGGGGTTGAGAAACCGCGCGATGCACGGGTCGTAGAGCCGGGCCGGGAAGGCGTACAGGCCGGTCTCGGCGTCGAACTCCTGGCCGGTGAACAGGATCGGGAGGAAGCCCGGCGCCGGTTCGTGCGCGAGCACCTGGCGGCCGAACACGTCGAACGAGTACGCCGAGACCAGCGCTCCGGTGCTGTCCAGGACGAGCCTGGGGGAGCGCAGGTGATCGGTCACCACCGAGTAGCGCTGGTTGCCGCGGACCATCGCGACCAGTCCGGTCGGGCCGTGCACCCAGGCGGTCGGCACCCCCGACGCGTCCACGGTGAGCAGCGGGCCGGGCACGCCGGCGTGCACATAGAGCGTGGGTGCGGAGTCGCCGCCGCGCCATTTCATCCGGCGGTGACCGTTCACGTCGTACGCGAAGGTCAATGACTGTCCGGTCTGACTGTTGGCGATGGTCGCCGGCAGTGCCGTGGTGTCGAGGTAGCTGAGGGCGAGACCGTCGCCGCGTGCCTCGAGCAGGCCGTTCGGTTGGTACGTGTAGGTCGTGGGCTCGCCGCCGTCGGGTGTCACCGCGGCGAGTTGGTTCGTCCCGGGGGTGTAGGTGAAACAGGCGGGGCCGGAGCCGCCGGTGGCGAGGGTCTGGACGTTGCCGTTCCAGTCGCTGCAGCCGTCCGCGTCGACGAAGCCCACATCGACCGATCGCGTGCCGTCCGCGTCGACCGCGCAGAGCAGTTGTTGCAGCGGGTCGTAGTCGTACCGCACACAGGCGGCGTCCGTGACTCCCGCACCGGTCGTCGTCTCGACCAGCGTCTCGGGGTTGCCGGAAGGATCGTAGGTGAGCGCGAGTGAGAAGGCGGCGTCGTCGGTCTGCACACCGAAGGAGGCGAGGCGGCCGAGCGGGTCGTACGTGGCCGAGCCGGCGGGCAGGTCGCCGTAGGTGTGGCTGATCGGGCGCCCGAGCGGGTTGTAGGTGAACGCGACGAAGGGCACACCGTCGGCGTCGCTGATCGACAGCACGTTGTCCCGGCCGTCGTAGGCGTAGGCGACGCCGGTGAGGCCGGTGGAGGATCCGTCGGGGTACCCGATCCACGTGACCCGGCCCTGGTTGTCGAAGTCGTAGGTGGTGGTGAACGCGCCGAGCGTCGTGCCGTCCTGGCTCACCGTCGCTGTCCGGCTCGCCAGCACCCCGGTCGGAGCCCAGCTGTACGCCTCGGCGACCTCGTACTGCGAAGCGCCGGTGCCGGTGAGCGCCACCGTGGCGACGAGTTGGCCCAGCCCCGTCGGATCGGTTCCGTCGCCGTCGTAGGTCCAGCGCCGGGTCTGTTGGTAGGGGACCTGCGTCTGGTCCTGCGGCCAGGCTGGATCGTCGGCGTACTGCTGCAGCTGGGCGGCGGTGGTGGGGGTCCAGTCGAACGTGACGGTGCCGGCCGACAGGTGCCGTCCGAGCGCGTCCCAGGTGTGGTAGGCGACCAGCCCGGCGGCCGCCGCCGCGGCGTCCTGGACGAAGCGCACCCGTCCACCCCTGTCGAACAGGTAGCGGATCGTGCCGGTGTCCGGCCCCGACTCCTGAATCAGCTGCCCGACGGTGTTCTCCTGGCGGGCCAGCGTCTGCGCGGGATCGCCGAACGCGTACGAGTCGGGCAGGGCGTGGGTGGTGTCGAGGGTGCCGTCACCGTAGTTCGGCACGATCGTGTCGAGCGCGACCGCACCGCTGTCGGGCGTGAACCGCCCAGCGGGGCGGCGGGAGGCGTCGAGCAGATGCGACATCGTCGTCTTCGTCTGGCTGGTCCGCGTGACGAGGTGGAACGTCGCGTCCGGCGGGTCCAAGCCGTACGGCAGAGTCCCGGCGTTGCTGCCGTAGCCGAACTGCACGGTCGGTCGGCTCGCCGGCGTGGTTGAGCCGAGGTCGACGATCGCCTGGTCCGCACCGGGAAAGCCGAGCTCGACCTGGCGGGCGAGCGGCGACGGCTCCAGCACCCAACGCCGGTACGGGTAGCCGCCGTCGTCGGTGTCGTTCGTCCCGTCGTACCAGTCGGCGACGTCGCCGCTCATCGTCGCGGTGCCGTCCAGCCCGGCGAGGAAGGCGGCCAGGTCGACCAGCCCAGGGCGGTAGGTGAGCACGGGCAGGGACGCTCCGCTGCCGAAGAGCCCCGGTGCCGGAAGAGTCTGCACGATCCTCCGGTGCCGTCCGTCCCGGATCGACTGCGTGAGCAGGTAGTCCTCGTCGGTGAGCAGGTGCTCCTGGCGGGCGACCCCGGTGGCGTCGCTCTGCTTGACCCGCAGGGCCGGACCCGCGAGAACCACCAGGTTGGCGAGCCCGAGCGCGTTGCATCCGGTGCTGATGCTCGGCGGGCCCTCGGCCTCGCTCGACTGCGCGAAGAGTAACTGACCGTCGGCGTGGAACAGCAGCTGACCGCCGACCAGGGTGAGCAGGCACCAGGTCGGTGGGCCCGGCACGGCGGCCAGGGCTGGGATCGTCGTGCCGTCGAGGGTGAGCCGCCACCGGCCGCTGACGTGGTCGAAGGTGACCGTGGCGGCGTCGCCGACGTCGATCGCGAAGTCGTCGGTGAGTTCGAGCGGGTCGCCCCCGAGCGGGGCCAGCTCGACGTGCACGGCGTACGTCGGGGGCAGCGGACAGGCGTAGCCGATCGAGTCGCTCTGCCCGGCTGACGCGTGCACGAGGATCCCGCCGCTGGCGGCGAACGCGCCGACGCGTGAGGGCGTCCACTCGGCTTGCCACGCGTTGCCGTCTCGGAAGCTCTGGTAGCTGCCACCGAGCAGGCACCGGATCGCCAGGGAAGCGTTCGGGTCGGTCGACGCGAACCCGGACGGGTTGCCCTGCCGGGAGAGGTAGCTCAGCCGCATGGCAGAGGGCATGCCGGCAGAGGTGGTCCTGCCGACCTCGCGCAGAAAGGTGTCGCGGATGGTGCGCCAGGTGTGCCCGGCCCGGTCGATCCGGTCGAGTGGGACGCGGCTTGTCGGGTCGTACGTGCGGGCGACGAGCTGCGCGGTCAGCGGGGTCAGGGTGAGGTCGTCCACGCGAACCGGCACCGCGGTGGTGTTGGCGGCGGTGACGGACAGCGTCGCCCCATCCGTCGACGCCGCTACCGTGATCGGCACGCACTGGAACGACCAGGTGCCGCCGGTGTCCGGAAACGGAAGCTGGACCACCGTGGGCGTACCACCGGCGGTGACGGTCAGGGTCCAGCCGGAGTCGGCCTGAACGAACCCGGGGTCGGTCTTGCACCAGGCGCTGAAGACGTACGTTTCGCCCGCCCGTGGCGCGAGCGGTGTGCGGGTCGCGCCGGCGCCGGCGCCGGGCAGCAGCAGGCTGACCGAGCCGGTGCGCGCGTCGGTCGGATCCCAGGCCGCCCCGCCGGTGAACGACCAGCCGGTCAGGTCCTCGTAGGGTTCGAACCCGCAGTAGGTGGCCTCGCCGTCGGCGAAGCTGACGTTCGCGGCGTGCGCGACGTCGAGCAGTCCGTCGACCGAGGTAAGGGTCGCGTGTGCGGTGCCGGCGGGGTCGATCGATTCCAGAACCGACCCCCGCGCGTCCAGCACCGTCGCGGTGCTGGTGGTCATCCAGTACGCCGGGTCGGGGGTCTCCCCGAACGGGAAGATCCCGCTGTCCTGACCGGAGGGATCGCCGCTCCAGGCCCAGTGCTGCGTCGCGGCGGACAGCGAAACGCCGGTGCCCGGCTGAGACCAGGCCGACCAGGTCGTGGCCGTCGAGCTGGCGGTGACCGGATCCGCGTCGCCCACGGTGACCGTTTCCCATACCGCCACGACGGGTTGCAGCAGGTTCGCCGCGAGCAGCCCGGGGTAGACCTGGTGGCCGTAGCAGCGTTGCTCGACGTGCGTTTCCGCCGCCCCGGTGAGGGTGGTGACCTGCCAACAGCGTCCCATCACCACACCGGCGAACGGGGCCGGCAGACCGGCTGGCAGGTAGGTGAGCGCGGTGACCATCGGGACCCCGTCCTGCCGCTGCACCACCGTCTCCGGCCGTACGTACCCGCCGTACAGCGGCAGCGGTGACGCGCCCGGCTGGGGAGACGAGCTGCGGGTGTCGAACATCGTCCACGCCGTGGTGCGGCTCTGCACCGCCGCGCCGGAGAAGACCCGTACCGCGCCTGACGGGTCCGGGTCACCGGTGTAGTCGATGTTGTATACCGCGCCGTTGCTCGGATCGTTCACCGACCAGTAGAGGTATCCGCCGTCCACCTGGAGGTACTGCACGGTCGCGGTGTCGCTCAGGGTGACGCCACCGGCCGTGAACGCCTGGGCGAGCCCGGGTGCGACCGGCTGCGGCGGACCGGGCGACGCCGCCGGATCCAGTCCGAGCGCGGCGTCGAAGTCGGTGGCGAACTCGAACCCGCCGGAGAAGACGACGGCCTGCTGCAGGAGCCCGTCGAAGAGCATCTCGGTCGATCCGGGGAGGGTGCCGTTGAGGTAGGAGAAGACGGTGCGGCCGTACGTCGACGTGGCCGGGTCGGTGGTGCCGTCGTACACGGCCGAGCGGTAGTACTTGACGACCTGCCCGGTCGGGTCGCACGTGGCGCTCGTGCGGTCGAACTCGTACGCGGTCGAATACGTGCCGCCGAAGCCGTCGGTGACCGTGAGCGACGTGACCGGGTAGTCGGTGACCGGGCCGTTCATCGCCTGCCCGGCGTAGCGGAACACCTGGTAGGAGGATGCCTGGCTGAATCCGCCTTCGTTGGCGGCGTAGGCAACCAGGGACGACGGCCCGGACGGGAGCTGGCCGTCCGGATCGCCGGGCGACACATCTGGTACGTAGTAGGCCGAGCCGGCGACCACGTCGGGAAGCGGTTGCAGCACCCCGCCGTTGCGCAGAACGAGGAGCTGGACGGCGTCGTCGGCCGGTTCGGCTGCATCGGTGACCAGGTAGGCCAGGTAACTCGGCGCCTGGTTGACGATGCTGCGGGAATCGACGTCGGCGGCGAGCTGCGAGGTGGAGGTCAGCTCGAAGACCGGCTGCTGAACCGAACCGCTCCACGTGGTGGACGTGCCCCGGTAGTAGACCGCGTTGCGGGCGACGACGAAGTCGCCGCCGGACGCGGACGGCCAGCCCTGGTCCGCGATGCTGCCGCCGGACGGTAGCGGGGTCAGGATCGGCGTCGGCTGCTCGGGGAAGCCGCCGCCGTCCGGGTCGTAGGCCAGCACACCGGTCACCGCGTCGCTGTCGTCGTTGGCTACCTGGACCGCGACGTCGTCGCCGTACGCGAACGCCAGCCACCCGTAGCCCTGCATGGACGTGGCGAAGCTCGCGGTGTGCCAGGTGCCCGCGTCGAACCGGAAGAGGTTCTGCCGCGCGGCCACGAACGCGCCGTTCACCACGACCGGGCCGGGCGGCCAGGAGACGCTCTGCTGCTCGTCGATCGGTTCGGCCGCCAGCCCGCCGACGTACGTGGTGTCGACGAACTGATAGTCGAGATCCCAGCGCAGCAGCTGCACACCGTAGGTTGAGGTCGGACCGAATGGGCCTTCCGCGAATGACAGCGCGACGAGGGACGGGCCCACGTCCCAGGCGATTTGGTAGCCGTCGTTGAAGTTCACCTGGCACGGCAGGGTGACGCTGCCGCCGTCGTGCCAGAGCGCGCCGGGGTCGAGCCAGCAGAGGGACAGGTCGGTGCCGGCTGTCGTCGTGCTGGCGACCAGCAGGCACTCGGCGTCGCCGAGAACGAACAGCGGTGACGATTCGGTGCGGACCGGGCCGTCCAGTCCGCTCCAGCCACCGCTCCAGTCCCACGTCCACTGGTAGAGCAGGTAGGTCGACGACGTGGCCAGCACGGCGGCGACGAAGGCCGCGCCGGCGGTCAGGCTGACCTGGCCCGCCAGGGCGGGCACACTCGTCGCGCACCATTGGTCGGGCTGTCTCGGGGTCCGGCTGTAGAGCGTGACGGCGCTGGTCCCGGACTCGGTGCCGAGCGCCAGCGCGAACGTGTCGGCAGCCGTGACGGTTTGGGCGTCGTCGGCGTCGAGCGGGTTGGTGGGATCGTCGTAGACGGTGCCGCCGCACCAGTGCGACCAGCGGCCGAGCCAGGTGTACACATCGAGCGTCGCCATCGTCCGTGCGGCGCTCAACCAGACCGACACCACGTAGTCGGCGCCGCTCCACACCAGGGGTGTCGCGCCCGCGCCGAGCGCGTCCGGCGGCTCGATCTGCGGCGTCGCCCGATCGCAGATGTCCAGGCAGGACGCCGCGTACGCCCAGGTAGCAACGGCTCCCTGGGGATAGGTGATGGAGCACAGCGCGCCGACGTTCGGGGAGTCCGCGGCGTCGAGGTAGTAGGTGAAGGCGTAGCCGGGCAGGCTCGCGCCGTAGCTGTTGCGCTCGGCGACGCCCGTCAGGTAGCGCTTGACGGCGGTGACCGACAGCCCGGCCGGCGTCGTCGAGACCACCTGCGGCGCGCTGTAGGTCAGGTCGATCGCGAAGACCAGGTCGCCGTCCGCGGCCATGACGTCGAGGCCTTGCAGGTAGAGCGTCTCGTAGCGGTCCTGGTAGGCGTTGGGCGTGGCGAGGTTCGCCGGCGGGCTCTCGGGCGCGTCGGCTGGGACGAGTTGCTTGTGGGGGTCGAGATACTCCTGCGCGTCGGCGGTGAAAGTCTTGTCGCCGTAGCGGAACAGCACGACCTGGCCGGCGACACTGGTGACGCTGGTCGGGTAGATCGCCTTCGTGTACGGCAGCCCGGCGCCGACCAGCTGCTCGGCGTTGTTGCCGAGCAGGCCGTTCTCATCCCGGGGGAACTCGTTGTACGCGTAGCCGACGCAGGAGTCCCACCGATCGCGGCGCTTCGTGAGATTCCATGCCCGGGCGTACTGGGCCTGGCACGTGCCGAGCATCGACGGCCCGGCCCAGGTGCCCGACGGTCCTCCCCATTTGACCGCCCACTCGATGCTGTTGCCGGCGCTGACCGCGTAGCCCTGCGCGGTGCTACCAAGCCCTCCGCCAAAGATTCGCACCTCGGCCGAGTCGGTCGTGACCTCCCATTTCTCGTACTCCGGGTAGTACGAGATCTGCCAGAACAGGTAGTCCTGTGCCTGGTACCGCAGCCCGCCGTCCTGGACGTCCGCGCCGTTGGCGCTCACGTTGACCGCGAAGACCCGTTCCCAGGTGGGATCGCTGATCGTCCAGCCCGATGCGGCATCACCGGTGACGGTTGCCGCCGGGGCCAGCGGCAGCCCCTGGGCTGCGAAGGCCGCGACCACCTCGTCGGACACCGGCCCGGTGGTGAGGGTGCCGACAGTCGCCTGGTCGAGCTGGGCCCGAAGCCAGGGAGTCGAGTCCGGCACCAGGGCGTTCGAGACGCCACCGGACCAGTAGACGTACTCGGCGCCAACAGCGCTGACAGACCCGGAGAAGCAGGCCTCGATACGGTCCCACGCGAGGTACCAACCGAGGCCGACGATTCCCGTGGGAGCGTCGAGGTTCCACTGGTCGACCTGGTCGCTGACGTTGCTCCGGTACTGCAACGCCACGCCGACCGCGAGAGTGTCGTCGTCCGGCACACCGGGCAACTGGACGAGATTCTGCGGGTAGTTGAGGTCGCCTCGGAACAGGTTCACGTTCCGCGACAACTTCCCGACGGCCCCCACCTCGAACTGCGCGGGGTCGACGGCAGGAACCTCGTTGGCCATCAGAACCCCCGCCTCGCGCAGCCTGTCGGCGCCTGCACCTCTGTCCTGGCCAGGAGTCGGCGGACTGCGGGGCATCCTGCTCCCGACCGAGGCCTACTCGCATATGTCTACCTCACAGTGAGGCCGAAGGGCGCATATCGGCATATACCCACACAATCGGGTCATGGCTGACAGGCTCGGTCGTTGCGAAGCCTGCTGGCGTCCGCTGGCTGGTCGAGCACGGCTTCGACCCGTCCTCGCCAGGCTGCGAGGTCGACGTGCTGAGATCCCGGCTGTGAGACCGCACGAGCCCAACGGCCACGAGTGCTGTTCTGCCGCATCGAGCAAGCCGTCTCCTGAAGCGCGTCGCCTTCCGGACCGACGAGGTCATAATCCTCTATAAGCCTTTTCACGGAAATTCGACTAGCTGTCAGCCTCTGTCCGGTGCGCGCTTCCCTTCCACCGCAAGGCTCGGGGCATGACTGTTTCCACTCCTGGCCTGTCCGGCTTTCGCCGCGCCGGTGCGCTCGCTGCGGCCACGCTGGCCGCGGTGGCGCTTGGTGTCGTTCCGGGTGCCCGCGCCGACGCCGCTGGCGGCATGTTGCCGATCGGCGATGCGGACCTGACGGAGGTCACCACCAGCCGCGCCCTGGCCGACGGCGTGACCCTGACCCGCATTGTGCGCGGCACCGAGCCAGCGCCGGCCGACCAGATCAACACCACCCGTCGCGGCCCGTGGGTCGTCAACGTGCTCACCATCGACCCGCGTCTGGCACGCGGGCACCTGAAGGCGACGTACGGCCCGAACCTCGGGCAGGTCGAACGGACGACGGACCTCGTTCACAACGCCGGTGCCCTGGCGGGCGTCAACGCCTCGTTCTTCACCTTCACCGCCAGCCCGCTCTACCCCGGCGACCCCGTGGGGTTGGGGCTGTACGGCGGGAAGCTGCTCAGTGAGCCCACCACCGAGCCAGGCGAGGTCAACTTCGTCGTCGACGCCAACAACAACCGGGCACTGACGGGGAAGCTCACCTGGTCGGGCAGCGTACGGAACCGGCAGACCAACGCCATGCTGCCACTGGAGTTCATCAACCACCTACCGGTCATCCCCGCCGGCTGCACCGCCCTGACCGATCAGACCGCGTGCACCGAGCCGGGCGACGTGGTCCGGTTCACCTCCGAGTTCGACTCGGCCACTCCGACCGGCGCCGGCGTGGAGGTCGTCCTCAACGGGCTCGGCTGCGTGGTGCGCACCGCGACCACCCGCGGCACCACCCTCGCCGTGGGCCAGACCTCGCTGCAGGCCACCGGGCGGGACACCGGCGCCCTGCTCGACGTGGCCAGGCGTGGATGCCTGGACCTGACCTCGACCTTGACCAACCAGCAGGGCCGGAAGCTTCCGCTGCGGCCCGGGCTGTTCGGCGTGAACGGGCGGTACCCGTTGACGGCGGACGGTCAGATCGTCGTGCCCGACGGCGGATCCGACAGCTTCTTCGCCCGCAACCCCCGTACCATCGCCGGCACCACCCGGGACGGGAAGATCCTGCTCGCGACCATCGACGGCCGCCAGACCACCAGCGTCGGAACCACATTGGACGAGACGGCCGCCGTCGCCCAGGCGCTCGGTATGTCCGACGCGGTCAACCTCGACGGCGGCGGCTCCACCGCCATGGCCGCCGAAGGTGCGCTGGTCAACCACCCGAGCGGAACCGAGCGGGCTGTCGGTGACGCCCTCGTCTACGTGCAAGGCCGGTACCGCAGCGGGAACTGACCGCCGTCACTGATCCGTTCTTACTCGACACAGGTTGCGGCCGGCCCGGGACAATGGGCCGGCCGCAAACTGGTTTCCGTCGGCGGAGGAGGCCCACCTGCTCATCCGCTGAGGCGCGTCCGGTGCCGGAGATGCCCGTCACGGCCCCCGCAGGCGCGGCGCTTCGTCATTGTTCGACCATCGAGCGGCCGCCGAGGCCGAGGCCAGGCCAGGTCATGAATGATGCCACGGCGCAGTACACGTGGCACTCGCAGCTCGCTTACCGGTTCACCGCTTCTGGCCTCGGCGGATGTGCCAGATGAGGTCAGCCTTCGTCGTTGAACAGGTGGTGCAGGTACCGCTGCGGGTCGGCCAGGAATGATCGGGTCAGCAGTACCGGCTGGGCGTCGTCGTAACCGACGTGGCTGATGGTGCCGCCGGGTTCGATTTGCAGGATCCGCGCGTGCGGAACGGCCAGCAGGATGGGGGAGTGGGTGGCGACGACCAACTGCGAGCCGGCCTGGGTGAGGTCGCGGATGCGGGTGAGCAGCGCCAGGCAGCCGTGCACCGACAGGGCTGCTTCCGGCTCGTCGAGCAGGTACAGGCCTCGTGGCCGGAACCGGTGGGTGGCCAGGTCGAGAAATGACTCGCCATGTGAACGCTCGTGCAGGCTGGCGCCGCCGTAGCTGTCGGCTACGCCGAGTCGGTCGATCTCGGTGGCCACGTTGTAGAACGACTCGGCGCGCAGGAAGAATCCGGTGCGCGGCTTACTGATCCCGCGGACCAGTCGCAGGTGCTCACCGAGAGCCGACTCGGTGGCGCGCGTGCTGAACCGGAAGTTGGTTGACCCGCCCTCAGGATTGAAGCCCACCGCTACCGCGATTGCCTCGATCAGCGTCGACTTGCCGGTGCCGTTGTCTCCCACGAGGAACGTCACCGCTGGATCCAGCTCTAACCGGCCTGCCGCCCGCAGTCCGGCAACGACGGGCAGCGTGAACGGATAGCCCGACACGCCCGCGTCGCCCTCAGCCAGCTCCACCCACCGCAGAAACCCGCCGCCGTCCCGACTCAAGGCCGACACCTCACCCCCGATTCTCATCACCCGACCCCTTGCGCCGCTGCCCTGTCCACCGCTTCGACGGTAGTTGCCCGGCCAGCAGCATGTCCGACCGAACGGGGCGGCCTCGAGCAACCTTTATCTGCCTCCGCCATTGTGTTGCCCGCAACGCCGTGGCGAATCCACAGTGCGGCAGGACGGGTGGGAGCCAGCGGGACCAGACGTTTCGCCCTCGCCCAACGGGTATTCAGGCGTGCCGGCGCAGCCGGCGGCTCAACAGCGTCACGGAGTGAGGGAGTGCCTGTCATGCCCGATCCCCAGCCCACCATTGTCCTCGTGCACGGGGCGTTCGCCGAGTCGGCGAGCTGGAACGGTGTGATCGAGCGGCTGGGCGCCGCGTACGACGTGGTGGCCGCCGCCAACCCGCTGCGGGGCGTCGCAGGCGACGCCGCGTACGTGCGGGACGTGATACGCGGGATCGGCGGCCCGGTCGTCCTCGTCGGCCACTCGTACGGCGGCATGGTGATCACGCAGGCCGCGGCTGACGAAACATCGGTGCGGGCCCTCGTGTACGTCAACGCCTTGTGCCCGGACACCGGCGAGTCGGCGCTGTCGCTGTCCGGGAAGTTCCCCGGCAGTACGCTCGCCGACACGCTGGTGCAGTACCCGGTGTCGAGCGGTGGTAACGAGGTCGCGATCGGCCAGGACGCCTACCACACGCAGTTCGCCGCGGACGTGCCGGCCGACCTTTCCGCGCTGATGGCCCGGACCCAGCGGCCGATCACCGAACAGGCCCTGGATGACGGGCTCTCCGGCGACCCCGCCTGGCGATCGCTGCCCAGCTGGTTCGTGTTCGGGGACGCCGACAGGAACATCCCGGTCGCCGCGCATCGGTTCATGGCCGAGCGGGCCGACCCGCGAGGCCAGCGCGAGGTCGCAGGCGGCTCGCACTCGATGGCGGTGGCCCGGCCGAGCGAGGTCGCCGAGACGATCATCGAGGCGGTCCGGGCCGTGAGCGGCTGACGCTCCGAGCGCGAACACGCCGACGAAACGGTGGCCGGGCCCGGCACCGCCCGTGGGCACCGTCACCGCCTTCGGGCCCCGCCACTCCTTGATGGTGATGCCGCCGATCCGGGCGCCGTCACCGGCGGGCATACCTCTGGCACTCGCCCGGCTGAGGGTTCAGCAAATCTCAGCACCTCAACGCCGCCTGGTTTCGGTATTGGCGTGGCACGAGTATGGGACGGTCATAACGTTGATCATCGATGACTCATGCTGTCCTTCGTCTCCGTAGTGCTCGGCATTTTCGAGCGGACCCAGATCACCGTGTCGTGCCCCGTGGACGCCGGGCCGACGCCGGCCGTCCTCGACGTTCCGGTCGAGGACAACGCGCTGCGCGAATGGCCGGAATACGACCGTTTCCCGGCTAGTGGGCGGTTGGCCGCGCAGGTACGGTGCCCCGCATGACCACACCGCCCCCCGC
>NZ_QGKR01000161.1 GCF_003172955.1 Micromonospora acroterricola
GCCCCAGCCGTGCAGCCCGGCGGCACCGTCTGGTGGGCTCCGCTGAAGCCGCCGGCCTGCACGGCTGGGGCGGTGTCCCGCGCGTCCAGCGGGGACTGCCAGGTCGCCGGCGCCGGCGCGCTGGTCCGCCACTGGTCGGGCAGGGTCGCCGCCGACGTCGTGGCGCCGGCGAACGGCTCGGCGTGGCCGACCGGGGTCAGTGGGGCCTGCTCGACCGCCATCGGCTGGCGTGGCCGGGTGAGCACCTGCTCGCGGCCCCGGTTGGTGGGCAGCACCACGGTGGCGGCGGGCAGCGTCACCTGAGCGACAGTGCCGCCCTCCACGTTGCGGCGCAACTCGACGCGGATCCCGTAGCGGGACGCGAGCCGGCTCACCACGGCCAGACCCATCAGCCGGAACGCGGCGACGTCCACACTCGGCGGCGCGGCCAGCCGCCGGTTGAGCGAGTCGAGCTGCTCGTCGGTGAGGCCGAGCCCGCGGTCCTCGATCTGGATCAGCACGTAGTCGCGGATCCGCCGACCGTCGGCGACGACGGTCGTGTTGGGCGGCGAGAACCGGGTGGCGTTGTCGAGCAGCTCGGCGACGAGGCGCACCACGTCGTTGACCGCGTGCGCGGCGACCGAGATGTCGGTGTCGACGGTGCCGAACTCGATGCGGTTGTACAGCTCGACCTCGGACTGGGCGGCGCGCAGCACGTCCACCACCAGCGCGTCGTCCCGACGCGGCACGGCGGAGTCGGCGCCGGCCAGGACCAGCAGGTTCTCGTCGTTGCGGCGCATCCGGGTGGCGAGGTGGTCCAGCTCGAAGAGCTGCGCCAGCCGCTTCGGGTCCTCCTCGCCGCGCTCGATCGCGTCCAGCTCGCCGATCATCCGGTCGACCAGGGTCTGACTGCGCCGGGCCAGGTTGAGGAACATCGCCGAGACGCTGGTGCGCAGCGCGGCCTGCTCGGCCGCGACCCGCACCGCCTCCCGGTGTACGACGTTGAAGGCCGACGCCACCTGACCGATCTCGTCGCGGTTGGTGAGCTGGATCGGGTCCCGGACCTGGCGGACGATCTCGTCCACCCCGCCGTCGCCCACACTGCCCATGTTCTGCAGACGCCGCACCGCGTCGGGCAGGTCGTGGTTGGCCACCGACAGCGCGCCCTCGCGCAGCCGGCGCAGCGAGTGGTTCAGCGAACGGGCCAGCACCACGGCCAGCGACACCGCGATGATGAGGGTGAGCAGCACCAGCACCGACTCGACCACGGCCTGCCGGATGACGTTCGCGCGCGCCTGGTCGGCCTGCTCCAGCAGACGGTTCTGCAGTTGGGTCTCGGCCCAGCGCATCAGGTCGTTGACCGCGCCGATGGCGGCGGTGGCGTCCTGCGCGGTGACCAGAGGTCGTTGCCCGACCGAGCGGGTGATGTCGGTGGCCACCCGGTCGGCCAGGCCGACGGCGTCACCGGAGACGGTGCTGTCGACCAGGGCGCGCTGCTCCGGGTCGGCGGCGAGCGAGAAGGCGACCAGGGCCTCCTGCTGGCTGGTCAGCGTGGCGACGAAGGACGAGAACTGCTCCTCGTCGAGCTGGCCGGCGGTCAGCGCGGTGAACGCGACCGCCTCCTCCTCGGCGACGGACGATTTGGCCCGGGCGAACGCGGCCACGGCGCGCCGGCTGTCCGACAGCTTCTCCTCGCCGGGCAGCTGGGCGAGCCCGTCACCGTAGGCGACGAGGTCGGTGAGGATGACGCCGTAGCGCAGCACCGCCTCGGCGACCGCCATCTGCCGGCGGTCCAGCACCTCCTGGCGGGTACCGTCCAACGTCGACAGGTGCTCGTCGATGACGGCCAGCCGGTCCCGCAGGGCCGCCGGCACCTCGCCGACCCGCTCCCGCTCGGCGCGGTACTCGTCGACCCGCTGCTGCGTCTGGCGGACCCGCAGGTTGTACGCGTCGGCCGGCTGCTGCGGGGCGGCCAGGTACGCCGCCGCGGCCATCCGCTCGACCTGGAGGTCCTGCGTCAGCGCGCTGACGTCGATGGAGAGCGCGGTGAGCGACCGGGCCCGGGTGGCGTCGAGGGCGCCCTCGCCGACCGAGATCAGCCGGACCGTGGCCAGCGCGATCACGGCCGCCACCGGGACGACCAGGATCAGCGCCAGCTTGGACCGGATCCGGGCGTCGCGCAGTCTCGGCATCCGTCGGCGCGAGGGCCGAGCAGACTCGCCGAGCGCGGGCAGGGTCGTCGGTCCGGTGCTCACGACATCGCCTCCGTCGTTTCTTCCCCGCCTGACCCGCCGAACCGTGCCGTGGGCGGAGGGGACCACGCGCGGCACGGCCGCGATTTCATCAGAGAAGGTCCTCTTTGGGAAGCCGCGGTGCGGTAGGAAACGGTCGGACGGCGCGCAACCCGTGATCCGGTCAACTGATACCTTCATTTCCGCAAGCCCCTGAACAGGGCATGTAACTCCAGAGTGGTCGCGCGTGTATGCAAAGTGAGCTTTTGCAAACATTGCGTTACCCCAGCATGTGGGATGGCCGTCCCGAAAATGCGACCCGCGTCCGCGCTTGACCACAGCGCCGGCCATTGGCAAGGTTTTGCAGGCTTCGCGCACACCGTACGGCAGACCGATCCCGTCTCTCCACTGAGGACGGATTAGCGGCGGTGACCGGGCAGCGCCCGCGCCCGCACCTGGAGGACTGAGTTGAGCCCCATCCGCTCCGCGACCATCGCGGCGCTCGCATCGGCCGTAGTGGCCACCACGCTCACCGGCTGTCAGTTCGGCGGGGCGGAGCAGGACACGAGTCCGATCGTGATCGCCGCCGACCTCGAACTGTCCGGTGCCGCCGCCCCGGTCGGGCGCGCATACCAACGGGCCCTGGAACTCAAGGTCGAGCAGTTGAACTCCTCCGGAGCACTGAACGGCCGGAAGATCGAGCTGAAGTGGAAGGACAACCGTTCCGACGCCGCCGAGTCGTTGCGCAACATCGCCGACTTCAGCGGTGATTCCCGGGTCAGCGCCATCATCATGGGCGGCTGCAACGAATGCGCGGTCGGCGCCGTCGGCACCATCAACGAGAAGAAGATTCCCACCATTGCGCTCGCCGCTTCCGGGACGATCGCCAACCCCGTCGCCGATCGGCGTTACGTGTTCAAGCTGGGCCCGAACGCCGCGGACAGCGCCGCCGCCCTCACCACCGAACTGCGCCGCAAGAACGTCCGCAAGGTGGGCCTGCTCCACAGCGACGACGACTACGGCCGAGAGGGCGTCGTCGCGCTCCGCCGCGAACTGGCCAAGACCACCATCAAGCCGGTCGGCGAGGAGTCGGTGAAGACCACCGACACCGAGGTCAGCCAGCAGATCGGGCGGCTCGTCGGGCTCAAGCCCGACGCGCTGGTCGTCTGGACGCCGCCGGAGCAGGCGTCGCTGGCCGCCACCAGCGCCCAGCAGGCCAAGTTCCGTGGGTCGCTGTTCTTCGACGCGGGAGCGGCGGGTGACCTCTTCCTCGGCGCGGCGGCCCGGGCCACCGAGCGGGCCACGCTGATCTTCACGCAGACCATGGTGATCGACGACGTGATCGCCACGACCCCGGCGAAGGCCGCCCGGCGGCAGTGGTTCCAGGACTACACCGCCCGCTTCGGCGGGTACAACGGGTCGTCGTCGTTCGCCGCCGACGCGGTCCAGCTGATCGCCGACGCCGAGCTCCGCTCCGGTGGACCGGCCGGGCAGGTGAACCGCGACGGCATCCGGGACGTGCTGGAGACGTCCCAGATGGACGGCCTCTCGGGCCCGATCCGGATGACGCCGGACAACCACTCCGGGCTGATGCCGCAGGCGCTCACCACGCTGGTCGCCCGCAACGGCCGGTGGCGGCTGGCGGGGTAACACGCCGGGCCTCGTGTTCTGCTCGTCCGCCTGATCCGTCGTGCTCGCGGTGGGGTGTGGCCTACCCTGCCCGGCTCCGGGCGGTCAGGCTTGATCCCTCCGCCGGGCACGGTAGGCCACACCCGTGCGTCACCGGGTCGACGGGAAGGGCCGGCCTCCGGTGGGGGCCGGCCCTGCGCGTTCCAGCGGGTGATCTTGTTTTGCCTCCGGTCAGCGGCTGCTGGTCGTCTCCCGCACCCAGGGCAGGGAGATCCGCTCGACCAGCACGAGCGCCGCGTAGAGCAGGATGCTCACCAGCGCCACCAGCATGATCGCCGCCCAGGCGGTGGCGGTGTCGCCGACGCCGGCGTACTGGAGGATGACGTAGCCGAGGCCGCTCTCGCCGGCCTGGAACTCACCGATCACCGCGCCGATCGCGGCCAGTGGCATGGCCACCTTGAGCCCGACGAAGATCTGCGGCAGCGCGGCCGGGAAGCGCACCTTGCGGAACGCCTGCCAGCGGGAGGCGTTCCAGGAACGGACCAGCTCGGCCAGATCGGACGGCGTGGTGGTCAGCCCGGTCGCGGTGGAGAGCACGATCGGGAAGAAGCAGAGCAGGAACACCATGGTCAGGATCGGCTTCTGACCCCACCCGAGCGCGACCACCAGCAGCGGCCCGAGCGTGATCTTGGGCACCGCGTTGATGGCGACCAGGAGCGGTGTGAACATCCGCTCCACCATCCGGGAGCTGGCCAGCGAGAGTCCGATCAGGACACCGGCGGCCGCCGACAGGGCGAAGCCGACCAGGATCTCCAGCAGCGTGTCCCAGGTGTGCTCCAGCATCCGGGCGGGCTTGTCGACGAACGCGGTGAGCACGTCGCCGGGCGGTGGCAGGGCCGCCGGGTGGACCAGCTCCAGCCGGGCGACCAACCACCAGGCCGCCAGGGCGACCAGGAGGCCGGCCACGGGCAGCAGCGCGGCCCCGGCCCCGGCGCGTACGCCGGCACCCCGACCGCCGCGCCCCGCTTGAGGGCCGGCACCCGGGGGTGGGGGCGCCGTCACCGCCGGGTCGGCTGACCGGACGTCGGTCATCTTGTCCTCCTCGAATTCCCTCGGCCCCGAGGGCCGACGGGCGACGGGGGTACGCCCCACCGGGATCGGCGGGACGTACCCCCGGGTGACGACCGGACGATCAGGCCTTCGGCGTGAGGCTGAAGTCGATGATCTGCTCGGGGGTGATGTTCTGCTTCAGCGCGCCGGCGCCCTGCAGGATCGCGATGCTCTTGGCGACCCGGCCGTTGTCCAGCGTGCCGAGCGCGGTACCGGAGTTGCCGGAGCGGACATACGCGGCCATCAGGTCCAGCTCGGCGGCGGCCGCGACCGGGTTGGTGGCGTCGACGTTCTTCTTCAGGATCTCGGCGGCCTCCTTGGAGTTCGCCAGGCTGTACTCCAGGCCCTTGAGCAGCGCCGCGGTGAACCGCTTCACCATCTCGGGCTTCTCCTTGGCGATCTTCGAGGAGGTGATCAGCACGTTGCCGTAGAGGTCCTGCATCACGTTGCTGTACGGCAGCATGACGGCCTTCTTCTTGGCCACCGCCTCGATGGTCGGCTGGCCGACGACGAACTGACCGATGCCGTCCACCGACCCGGAGGCCAGCGTGCCGATCAGCGCCTGCGCCTCACCGTTGACCCAGGTCACCTTGGTGGCGTCCACACCGGCGAGCCGGGCGTACGTCGGGAACAGGTTGCGGACCACGGACCCGGGGGTGTCGGCGAGCTTCTTGCCCTCCAGGTCCTTCGGGGACGCGATGTTCTTGCCCTCGACGGTGGCGATGCCGGCCATCGTGCGCTGCTGGATCGCGGCCACCGCGACGAAGTCCTTCGCCTGGCCGTTGCCGAGCTGGAGCAGGCCACCCGTGAGGTCGATCGGGCCGAAGTCGGCCTGGCCGCCGACGACGGTCTGGATCACACCGCCGGTGCCCTGACCAGCCTTGATCTCGACGTCGAAGCCAGCGTCCTTGAAGAAGCCCTTCTCCTTCGCCACCCAGGCGTAGGAGTCGCGGCCGAAGTTACCGAAGGAGGTGAGGTAGGTCACCTTCTCCAGCGCCCCGCCGTTGCCGCCCTTGGCGTCGTCGGACGAGTCCGACCCGCTGCTGCAGGCGGAGACAAGGGCGAGGGCGGTGGCCAGCGCGGCCGTAGCGACCGTACGGGTCAGCCTTCTCATCAGTGCACCATGTCCTTTCCGACCGGGGCCGGCAGGCACCGGAGGGGGTTGTCGCGGCGGAACCGGCGGGAGGGGGTGAAGCCGGGCACCGCCATCGTGAGGGGACTCTTCGCGGGCACAGCGTACGAGAAACCCACCTTTACGACGCCAGGCGTACCGGGTTGCGGAACGGAAACAACCTGACGACCACCCCGGACAGTGCGATGAGGAGACAAGCCGGCTAGCCTTTGGCGGATTCCTGACCGTCCACTCAGCGGAGGTCCGCCGGAGATGATCCGACTGTCCGGAGTGTCGCGTACCTTCGAGGGCCGGTCCGGCCGGGTCGAGGCACTGCGGGGCATCGACCTCGACGTCGCCGAGGGCGAGTTCGTCGCCGTGCTCGGCCGCTCCGGCTGCGGCAAGTCCACCCTGCTGCGGCTGGTGGCCGGGCTGCTCCCGCTGACCGCCGGCGAGATCACCGTGGCCGGTACGCCGATCACCCGGCCCCGCCGGGACATCGCCATGCTGTTCCAGAAGCCGGCGCTGCTGCCCTGGCGCACGGTGCTCGACAACGTCCTCCTGCCCGTGGAGATCTTCGGCTGGGGCCGCGCCAAGCACCGCGAGCGCGCCCGGGAACTGCTCGACGTGGCCGGGCTGTCCGGCTTCGAGAAGCGGCTCCCGCACGAACTCTCCGGCGGCATGCAGCAGCGGGTGTCGCTGTGCCGGTCGCTGATCGGCGAGCCCCGGGTGATGTTGATGGACGAGCCGTTCTCCGCGCTGGACGCGCTCACCCGGGAGGAGCTCTCCGGCGAACTCCAGCGGGTGCACATGGAGAACAAGCCGACGATCGTCTTCGTCACCCACTCGATCGACGAGGCGGTGCTGCTCGCCGACCGGGTGGTCGTGCTGAGCCCCCGCCCCGGCCGGATCCGCAAGGTGGTCGAGGTGAACATCCCCCGGCCCCGCACGCTGGGCCGCAACGCCCACCTCGCCGACGTCGCCCGGGTGAGCGCCGACCTGCACGAGCTGTTGATGGAACGCGACCAGCCGGCCGCGGCCGGGGCGGAAGGACGATGAGCATGCGGGTGTCGGTCTTCACCGAGCCGCACCGGGGCGCCAGCTACGACGACCAGCTGCGCTTCGCCCGGCTGGTCGAGGCGGGCGGCTTCGAGGGTTTTCTCCGCGCCGATCACTACCAGTCGATGGGCGCCGACCCGGGCCTGCCCGGCCCGACGGACGCCTGGCTGACCCTGGCCGCGCTGGCACGGGAGACCGAGCGCATCCGGCTCGGCACCCTCGTCACCTCCGCCACCTTCCGGTTGCCCGGTCCGCTGGCGGTGATGGTCGCGCAGGTCGACCAGATGAGCGGCGGCCGGGTCGAGCTGGGCATCGGCGCCGGCTGGTACGAGCGCGAGCACACCTCGTACGGCATCCCGTTCCCGGCGGTCGGCGAGCGCTTCGACCGGCTGGCCGAGCAGCTTGAGGTGATCACCGGGCTGTGGCGGACCCCGCCGGGCGAGACGTACAGCTACTCCGGCGACCATTACCGGCTGGTGGACGCACCGGCCCTGCCCAAGCCGGTGCAGGTGCCCGGCCCGCCGATCATCGTGGGCGGGCGCGGCCCCAAGCGCACCCCCGAGCTGGCCGCCCGGTACGCCACCGAGTTCAACATGCCGTTCAAGACCGTCGCGGAGACCGCCACGGCGTACGACCGGGTGCGTGAGGCGTGTACCCGCGCCGGCCGGACGGAGTCCGGGCGCGCGCCCCTCACGCTCAGCGCCGGAATCGTGGTCGCCGTCGGACGGACCGACGCGGAGGCGCGGCGACGGGCCGCGCCACTGCACGAGAAGAGCGCGCTGCCGCCGGAGGACCCGGTGGTCGGCTCGCCCGCGCAGCTCGTGCAGCGGATCGGCGAGTTCGCCGCGATCGGCGCCACCCGCGTGCACCTGCGCCTGATCGACTTCGCTGACCTCGACCACCTTGAGCTGATCGCCGCCGAGGTGCTCCCGCAACTGGACGGAGAACGATGACCGACGTGTTCGACGGGACCGAACTCGGGCCGGTGGGCCAGGAGATCGTGTACGAGAACGACCGGGTCCGGGTCTGGCACATCCGGCTCGAACCGGGCGAGCGGCAACCGCTGCACCGCCACGACCACCCCTATCTAGTGGTGGCGATCGAGGGCGCGAAGAACGTCGTGCAGACGGTCGACGGCACCCGGATCGACGCCGACGAACCGACCGGCGGAGTGGTCTACCGGGACCCGGGAGCCGTACACATGCTCACCAATGTCGGGGATACGACGTACCTGGCCCGGCTGGTCGAACTGAAGTAGACCCGCCAGGAGCGGGCCGGCGCGCCGCGCGGCGCGCCGTTCGCGATCGGGGTACCAGGTGCGTAACGTGCCGGACATGGCCTTTCGGACCTGGGGAAGACTGCTGCTCACGGCGCTCGGGGTGAGCGTGCTGGCCGGAGCCGGCCAGCTCGGCGTCGCGTACGGATTCGGCATCATCCGACTCACCGGCGCCTTCACCGGCACGACCGTCAATCAGTGGCCGGCCCAGCTCGTCTGGGTGGGCTGGTTCGCCGCGAACGCCGCCGTCGCCGGCGCCGTCCTGACCGGACGCCTGGCCCGCCGGGACGCCCTGCCGACCAGCACCGGCCGGCAGTTGGCCGTCGGCGCGGCAGCCGCGCTCGGCGCCACCGTGGTCGCCCCGCTCTGCATGCAGCCCGCCCGGGCGGCCGAACTGATCTCCATCGACCCGGTCTGGGCGGTCGGCATCTGCGCCGTGCTCGGCGCGGTGATCGGGGCCGGCGCGGCGATCGCCGTCCTGCTCCGGCCCGAGCTGGGCTGGAACATGGCGGCCGTGGCGGGCGCGGTGTGGGTGCTGGCGCTCGTCTCCGTCCTGCCGTCGCTCGGCACGGTGGGCCCGCTGCCCACGGTGCGGCTCGGCGTGCTCGAGCCGAGCTGGCTGGACGACGACGTGGCCCAGCGGCTCGCGCTGCTCCTGCTGCCCATCACGGCACTGCTCGCTGGCGCGGCGACAGCCGGGCTGGCCCGCTGGCGGGGCCAGGTCCCACTGGTCAGCGGTGCCACCGGGGTGGCCGGGCCGGTGCTGGTGGCGTTCGCCTACCTCACCGCCGGCCCCGGCGACGCGGTGGACCGCTACCAGACCACCCCCTACTACGGGGCACTGATCGCGATCCTCGCCGGCGGGCTCGGCGCGGCTGCCGCCGCCCTGCTGCGCTGGCCGCCGCGCGCCCGCACCGCCGACCAGCAGGCCATCGCGCCGAGCGCCATTCTGCCGCCGCTGCCCATCGGCCCGGCGCTACCGGGCACCGGGTCGGCCGATGACCGGGACACCGCCGAGCCCACCGGCGCGGACCTGGCCCGCACCGGCGAGCGGCGTGACCTGCGCCCCGCCGACAGCACGGGCGCCGTCCGCACCGTCCCGGCCCACTGGGACTGGCCGGCGGCCCCGGCGAGTGGCCAGCACGGTCCGGCTCCCGCCGAGCCGACCACGAACGACTCGGACACGAACGAGTCGGACACGGACGGCTCGGCCAGCGGCGAGCCGGGCCGGGCCGTACCGGACGCGGACCAGCCGGGCCGCCGCACCAGCCGGCGCACCCCGGCCGCGTCCGCCGCCTGGCTGACCGAGCCGACCGGCGAGTTCGCCGCCGCGCGGCACCAGCACCCCCTGAGCCCGGCCGAGGAGCCGACCACCCCCCACTTCGCCGGCCCCGACCCGGCCAGCGAGGCCACCCGCCCGGCGCCAGCGAGCACCGATCCCGCTCCGGTCGCCGCCCACGGGATGACCGGACCGAACGAGGCCACCCCGCCGGCACCCGACGCGCGGAAGGCCTCCGACGCGGACGGTCCCGCCGGGTCGAGCCTCGGGGTCACCAGCGACGTCACCGGCGCGAGCACCTCCGCCCTGGCGGGCCGGACCGACGTCGGGGCGGCCGGTCCGACGGGCAGCCCCGGAGCCGACGGTTCGACCAGCACCCCGAAGACGATCACGACGGGCCCGGCCCAGCCGGCCGGCGAAGCCGCGACGAGCAACGGCCCGACCAGGGCCACGGCGGCCACCGCGAGCGCGGGCACGGGCACGGGCGTGGCAGGCGCGGTGAGCACGGCGGGCGCCGGCGCCGGCAAGAGCACAGCGGGCACGGCCGGCAGGGAGAGCACGACCACCGCGGGCACGAAGAGCACGAGCACGGCAGGCACGGCGGATGCGACCGCCGCGGGCGCGGGCACGACCGGCGCGGGCACGACGAGCGCAGGCACGACGAGCGCAGGCACGACGAGCGCAGGCACGACGAGCGCAGGCACGACCGCCACGGGCACGACGGGCGCGGGCACGGCCAGCGCCGCTCCCGAGGCGACGGCGCCGAAGCCTCGCCGGGCCCGCAAGCCGAAGTCGAGTCCGGCCGCCGCGACATCCGACCTGACCGACGGCACGATTCCGTCCGACCCGGTCGCCGCCGACCCGGTGACCGCCGCCGGCCCCGCCAGGTCGTCCACCGCCGGCCGTGTCCGGAAGACCGCCCGGCCGGCAAAGGCCGCCGGCAACAGCGGCTCCAGCACGCACGCGGACGTCCCCGCCGCCGACATCCCGGCCACCGAGTCCGACCGGGACGCCAGGCCGCCCGCAGCCACCCCGGCTACGCCGGCCGCGACCGGCGAACAGGCAGCGACCCCCGCCGCCATCGACCCGTCGGCTGTTCCGACATCCGCGGACGCCGTCGCACCCGCGACCGAGCGGGCCACCGACTCCGACCGGTCCGCGGCCCCGGGAGGTTCCTCCGGCTCTCTGTTCAGGGCGACCGGCGATCCGGACGGCGCCCGCTGGACCCCGACCGCGCCGGCCTGGCCGGTCACCCCGGCGTGGACCGCGGGACCGCAGGCGGCTGATCCGGAGCAGGCCGTGCCGGAGGAGCCGACCGAGTGGACGCCCCGCCCCCGGCACCGGGCGCCGCTGCCGGACCTGAGCCGGGCCAACACCTGGGACGCCTTCACCACCCGGCCTACCGGTTCGGCGGACCAGTCGGAGAGTTCGACCGGGACCACCGGGCTGGCGTCCAACGACTCGGCCGCGACCGGCGACCCGGCGACTCCCGCCACCTCGTCGAGCACGACGGCGCCGGCCGGACCGGACGCACCGCGCAGCGCATCGGACCGGGCGGCCGCCCGGTGGCGACGGGCATCGGGCACGCCTGACCCGACCGCCGCTCCGTCCGACCCGGACACCTCGGCGGGCCAGCCGAGCCGGACCTCCGCGTTCCCGGTGGTACCGGAACAGTCCGGCGTACGCGCCGAGGCCGACACCGAGGCTCCCGCGAGCGCGGACGATGCCCCTGCCGCTCCGACGTCCACGGACGACGCGGAGCAGCCCTCCCGTCGGGGACGGCTCGGCGGCCTGTTCCGCCGCAACCGGTCCCGGGCCGCCGAGGAGGAGAGCACGGACCCGTCGGATGCGCCGGAGCCACTGCCCGCACAGGACGAGGAGTTCGTCGACTGGGTCGCCGGCCTGAGCAAGCCGGTCACGGACAACGAGCCCGAACAGGAGAGCGGCCGACGGTCGCTGCGCTCCACCGGCCGGCACCACCGTGAGTGACCCGGGCCGGCGTACCGCAGCCCTGCGCTGACCCGCTCACACCGGGCGGGCCAGCGCAGGGCGGGTGGATCAGGCCAGCGGCAGGTAGACCCGGCCGCCGCCGGAGACGAACTCCGCCGACTTGTCCCTCATCCCCCGGGCCGCGTACTCCTTGAGCTCCTGGGTGATCTTCATGGAGCAGAACTTCGGGCCGCACATCGAGCAGAAGTGGGCCGTCTTCGCCGGCTCGGCGGGCAGCGTCGCGTCGTGGTACGAGCGCGCCGTCTCCGGGTCCAGCGACAGGTTGAACTGGTCCTCCCAGCGGAACTCGAACCGCGCCTTCGACAGCGCGTCGTCCCACGCCTGCGCACCGGGGTGACCCTTGGCCAGGTCCGCCGCGTGCGCCGCGATCTTGTACGCGATCACGCCCGCCTTGACGTCGTCCCGGTCCGGCAGGCCGAGGTGCTCCTTCGGGGTGACGTAGCAGAGCATCGCGGTGCCGAACATGCCGATCATCGCGGCGCCGATCGCCGAGGTGATGTGGTCGTACGCGGGCGCGATGTCGGTGGTCAGCGGGCCGAGCGTGTAGAACGGCGCCTCGTGGCACCACTCCTGCTGGAGGTCCACGTTCTCCTTGATCTTGTGCATCGGCACGTGCCCCGGGCCCTCGATCATCACCTGCACGTCGTGCTCCCAGGCGACCCTGGTCAGCTCGCCGAGGGTGCGCAGCTCGGCGAACTGCGCCGCGTCGTTGGCGTCCGCGATCGAGCCGGGCCGCAGCCCGTCACCGAGGGAGAACGTGACGTCGTAGCGGGCCAGCAGCTCGCACAGCTCGGCGAAGTTGGTGTAGAGGAAGTTCTCCTCGTGGTGCGCCAGGCACCACGCCGCCATGATGGAGCCGCCCCGGGAGACGATCCCGGTCACCCGGTCCACCGCCAGCGGCACGTACGGCAGCAGCACCCCGGCGTGCACCGTCATGTAGTCGACGCCCTGCTCGGCCTGCTCGACCACGGTGTCCCGGAACACCTCCCAGCTCAGCTTCACCGGGTCACCGCCGACCTTCTCCAGCGCCTGGTAGATCGGCACCGTCCCGATCGGCACCGGCGAGTTCCGCACGATCGCCTCACGGGTCTCGTGGATCCGCCTGCCGGTGGACAGGTCCATCACGGTGTCCGCGCCCCAACGGGTGGCCCAGGTTAGCTTCTCCACCTCCTCGGCGACCGACGAGCTGACCGCGGAGGTGCCGATGTTGGCGTTGACCTTGACCAGGAACGCCTTGCCGATGATCGCCGGCTCGCACTCCGGGTGGTTGACGTTGAGCGGCAGCACGGCCCGACCGGCGGCGATCTCGGCCCGGACGAGCTCCGGGTCGACGTTTTCCCGGATCGCCACGAACTCCATCTCGGGCGTCACCACACCGGCCCGCGCGTAGGCGAGCTGGGTCGGGCGGCGCCCGGCCACCCCGGCCAGCGGCGTACCCGCGCCCCGAGCCGGCGCGACGTCACCCCGTTCGGCGATCCACGGGCCGCGCAGCGGCGGCAGCCCCACCTCCGGGTCCGAGCCGGGACCGGACGTGTCGTAGAGCCGCACCGGCGGATGGTCGCCGGTCAGCGCCACCTCGGCGAACGGCACCCGGACGTCCGGCCGCGACCCCTCGACGTACACCTTGCCTCGTGCCTGCATGACAGCCTCCCTGGTGATCAAGCGGACCAGCCGAAGTGATCCAGCGGTCCGCGGCCCGTGCCCAGCTCCCAACCCCGCGCGCCGGTCAGCGCGCGGAGCACGTACTCCTTGGCGGCCCCGACCGCCGCCGGCACCTCATCGCCCAGCGCGAGCCGGACGGCGATCGCCGCCGAGAACGAGCACCCGGTGCCGTGGGTGTGCCGGGTCTCCACCCGCGGCGCGCGCAACAGGGTGGTGACGCCGCCGCCGTGCAGGACGTCGACCGCCTCACCCCCGTCCAGGTCACCGCCGGTGACCACCACGTGCTCCGGGCCGCCGGCTGCGAGGGCCTCGGCGGCCACGACCATCCCCGCCACGTCGTCCACCAGGCGTCCGGTGATGGCCGCGGCCTCCGCGCAGTTCGGCGTCGCCACCCTGGCGTACGGGAGCAGCCGCTCGACCGCACCCACCACGCCCAGCCGGTGACCACTGGTGGCGACCAGCACCGGGTCGACCACGAGCTGGGGCAGCCGGCCGTCCCGGGCCGCCTCGGCCACCGCGTCGGCGACGGCGGGAGTGCCGAGCATCCCGGTCTTGACTGCGCGGACCGCGAAGTCGGCGAGAACACTGTCGAGCTGTTCGCTGACCGTGCGCGGGGGCAGCGGCAGGACGGCGTCGACGCCCCGGGTGTTCTGCGCGGTGATCGCGGTGAGGACGCTGGTGCCGTACGCGCCGAGCGCCGCGAAGACCTTGAGGTCGGCCTGGATGCCGGCGCCGCCTCCGGAGTCCGAGCCGGCGATGGTGAGCACTGTGCTCGGGGTCATCTCTTCCCCTCGGTGGTCGCTGTCGGGGGCTGCGGCCGACCGTGCCCACTCCGGGCGGTCAGGCTTGATCCCTGCGTGGGCACGGTCGGCCGCAGCCCCGTCGTGGAGACCTGCGCGCCTCCGCGCCAGGTGGGCGTCATCGGGGTGACCGCCTCTTCGAAGGCGCTGGTCAGGGTGGTGGCTGCTTCGGTGGGGTCGTCGGCTCGCATGAGTGCGCCGAGTACCGCCACTCCGACGGCTCCCGCCTTCACGCAGGCGGTGACCTGGGCCGGGGTTTCGATGCCGCCCAGCGCGAGGACCGGGGTTGGGCTGCTCTGGATCAGCCTGTGCAGCCTCTCGGTGCCCAGAGGTGGGCCGTAGCCCGGCTTGGTTCTTGTCGGGTGGACCGGGGAGAGGGTGGTGTAGTGCTCGGTGGTGAGGCGGTGCAGCTCGGCCTGGTTGTGGCAGGAGCGGCCGACCAGCGGGTGGGTCGGTGGCGGGTAGGGGCCGGCTGCGGGCAGGTGGACGGCGTCGCCGTCGAGCGGGTCGGGGCCCGCCACGATCAGGGTTCCGCCGGCGTCGGCGAGGATCGCGCGCAGGTCGGCGGCGAGGGCGGCGCGCTCCGCGCGGGGCAGGTCCTTCTCCCGCAGCACCACCCAGCGCACTCCCCCGGCGACAGCGCCCGCCACGACCCGGTCGAGCGGTTCCCGGGCCGTCCGCCGGTCCGTCAACACCACCACGCCCGACGGCACGACCCGCACCCCTCGGACGGGGGTCACAGGTCCGGTCTTCCCTCGTCGGGGGTGGACGGGAGGGCGTGGAAGCGGCGGGCGATCCGGCCCGCGCCGGCGGCCAGCCGACCCGCCTCGACCGCGTACCGCATCGCGGTTGCCATCGCCACCGGGTCGGCGGCCCGGGTGACGGCGCTGGCCAGCAGCACCGCGTCGCAGCCCAGCTCCATCGCCAGGGCCGCGTCGGACGCGGTGCCGATGCCGGCGTCCAGGATCACCGGCACGTCCACGCCCTGCCGGATCAGCCGGATGTGGTGAGGGTTGCCGATGCCGAGCCCCGAGCCGATGGGCGCCCCGGCCGGCATCACCGCGGCGCACCCCACGTCGGCCAGCCGGCGGGCGAGCACCGGGTCGTCACTGGTGTACGGCAGCACGGTGAAGCCGTCGGCGACCAGTTCCTCGGCGGCGCGGAGCAGCTCGACCCCGTCGGGCAGCAGCGTCCGCTCGTCGCCGATCACCTCCAGCTTGATCCAGTCGGTCTCGAACGCGTCCCTGGCCAACCGCGCCACCTTCGCCGCCTCGGTCGCGGTGTGGCAGCCGGCGGTGTTCGGCAGCAGCCGTACCCCGCACCGGTCCAGCAGGTCCAGCAGGCCACCGCCGGAGCCCGGGGCGATGTCGACCCGGCGCAGCGCCAGGGTGACCAGCTCGGTGCCGGACGCGCGGATCGCCTGCTCCAGCACGTGCAGGTTGGCGGCACCGCCGGTGCCGAGGATCAGCCGTGAGGTGAACGTCGTCCCACCCAGCTCGAACGGCATGCCCGTCACCCGCCCTGCGCGGCGGTGAGCACCTCGACGCGGTCGCCGTCGCGCAGCGTCGTGGCCGGCCAACCCGCCCGGGGCACCACCTCGCCGTTGACGGCGACCGCCACCCCGCGCTGCTGCCCGATGGTGTCGCGCACCAGGTCCGCAACGGACGCGTCACCGGGGACGGTGCGCCCGACCCCGTTCACCGTGAGTTCCACCGGTCCTCCTCCATCATCTGGTCGGGTCGGCCGCCGGGGCCGGGTTCGGCACCCGCGAACCGGTCGGGCTGGAAGGGCGTGAGCAGCGGGTCGGCCACGCCGGTGGTCACCAGGTCGGCGATCAGGTCGGCGGTGACCGGGGTGAGCACGATGCCGTGCCGGTGGTGCCCGGTGGCGGCCAGCACGTCCGGCCGGCCGGGCAGCGGCCCGAGGATGGGCGCGTTGTCCGGTGTGCCGGGGCGCAGCCCGGCGACCGTCTCGACCAGGTCGTACTCGGCCAGCTCGGGGAGCAGGTCGACGCTGGCGCGGAGCAGGCGCAGCACCGCCCCGGCGGTGACCGTGGTGTCCGACCGCTCCTCGACCGTCGCGCCGAGCACCACCTCGCCGTCGGTGCGGGGCACCAGGTAGACGGTCTCGCCGTCGGCGTACCCCCGGATCACGTGCCGGAAGCCCGGCGCGACGCCACCCGGCGCGCGCAGCCGGAGGATCTGGCCCTTCACCGGCCGCACGGGCAGGCCGGTGAGGTCGGCCGCGCCGCAGCCGGCGGCGACCACGGTGACCGCGGCGTCCACCTCGGACAGATGCCGGACCGCCTGCGGCACGAGCAGCGCGCCGGCCCGCTGCGCGGCCGTGCGCAGCGCCGGCACGAGCAGCCGCGGGTCGACCTGGTGGTCGGTGCTCGCGAGTGCGCCGCCACGCACGCGCGGTGCGAGCGCCGGCTCGCGGTCGCGCAGCTCGGTGGGGCGCAGCGGGGTCACCGGCAGACCCAACCCCTGCTGGTACGCCCAGAGCCGGCGCGCCTCGGCCAGGTCGTCCCCGGTCAGCCCGACCACCAGAGTGCCCTCGGTGCGGTAGCCGAGCTGGACGCCGCTCGCCTCGGTCAGCTCGGCGGCGAACGCCGGCCAGCGGGCGGCGGACGCCAGCAGCAGCTCCGTCAGCTGCCGCTCACCGAAGTACGCCTCGGCGACCGGGGAGAGCATGCCGGCGGCCACCGCCGACGCCCCCGAGCCGGACGCCGGATCGTGCACGACGACCCGCAGCCCGCGGGCGGCGCACCGCCAGGCGATGGACAGGCCGATGGGTCCCGCCCCCACCACCGCCACGTCCGGCCGGGCCCGGTCGTCCGATGGCGTCGACGGGGACCGGCCGGTCAGCACGTCAGGGCCCGGAGCAGCTCGGCGGTGGCGCGGGCGGGGTCGGCGGCGCCGGAGACGGCGCCGACCACCGCCACCCCGTACGCCCCGGCGGCCCGCAGCTCCGGCACCCGGGCGGCGGTCACCCCGCCGATCGCGATGACCGGTACGTGGACGGCGCCGGTGACCGCGCGTACCCCCGCCGCGCCGATCGGGTCCGGCAGCCCGGACTTGGTGCTGGTGGAGTGGCACGGCCCGACGCCCAGGTAGCTGGCCCCCGCGGTGACCGCCTCGACCGCCGTCTCCGGCGCACGGGCGGTGGCTCCCAGCACGCCGGTGGGGCCGAGCACCCGGCGGGCGGCGCCCACCGGCAGGTCGTCGGCCCCGACGTGCCCGCCGGCGGCGCCCACCGCCAGTGCCACGTGCAGCCGGTCGTTGACCAGGCAGGTCGCCCCGTACGGCGCGCAGAGCCCGAGCACCCGCCGGGCCAGGTCGTACGCCTCGCGGTCGGTGGCGGAGTCCTCGACGCGGACCTGCACGACCAAGTCGGCGCGGGCCGCCGTGAGGGCGGCCCGGACGACGGTGAGCGGATCGCGCCCGGGTCGGGTGTCGGTGATCAGATGCAGTCGCCCAAGGGACGGCACGGCAACGCTCCTCCCTGCGCCGGCATTACCCGGATCAGGTTCGACGGTCGGGGGCTGTCAGCCCCCCTCTCAGCCCGGTACACCGGGCTCCCGTGGGTTACTTGCGTGTCACCGTACGACAGATCGGTCCACCTGCCAAGGCCGGGTTCGGTGGCGAACCGGGCGGCCCGTGCCGGACCACGCGACAGAATCCGTTGGGCGCTTCATACGGTCCTGTTCGGAATGTCGCCCGCCGTTGCAGAACCGTTACCCGTCGGCATCTTGCCGGACATTGATCCAGCAGAATTAATTTGTTCAGCGATTCGACAAAAATGCCGGTGTGGACGCCCTGGCACGGCGCACGCACCGGCTCCATCTGGGACGGTCTTCGGCGAGCCGGCCCCCGCGATCCCTGTCCACCGCGACAAA
This sequence comes from Micromonospora acroterricola, assembly GCF_003172955.1. Classification (GTDB taxonomy): domain Bacteria; phylum Actinomycetota; class Actinomycetes; order Mycobacteriales; family Micromonosporaceae; genus Micromonospora; species Micromonospora acroterricola. The sequence continues at coordinate 18,045 of NZ_QGKR01000161.1, forward strand.
GGAGGCGGCGTGTCCCATTCTCGTCGTGCCCGTGTACCCATCACCGCGACCCTCATATCCCTGGCCCTCGCCTCGACGACCCTCTTCGGCCTGCCCGCGCAGGCGGCACCCGCCGCCGCGCAGGCCGCCCCGGCCGCGCAGGCCGCGCCGGCGATCGCGCAGGCCGCGCCGGTCACCCAGGCGCTCCCCCGGGCGGCACAGGTCGCCGACGAACCCTTCTCCGTCCTGGTGTTCTCCAAGACGGCCGGTTTCCGGCACGACTCCATCCCCACCGGCATCGCCGCCATCCAGCAACTCGGCGCGGCCAACGGATTCACGGTGGACAGTTCGGAGGACGGTGGCGCTTTCACCGACGCCAATCTGGCCCGGTACAAGGCGGTGATCTGGCTCTCCACCACCGGCGACGTCCTGGACGCCGAGCAGCAGGCGGCGTTCGAGCGCTACGTGCGTGCCGGCGGCGGTTACGTCGGCATCCACGCCGCCTCGGACACCGAGTACAGCTGGGCCTGGTACGGCGACCTGGTCGGCGCGTACTTCGCCAGCCACCCGGCCAACCAGCAGGCCACCGTCAAGGTGGAGGACCACGCCCACCCGTCCACGGCCGAGCTGCCGGACCGCTGGTCCCGGTTCGACGAGTGGTACAACTACCAGACCAATCCCCGGCCCGACGTGCACGTCCTGGCCAGCCTGGACGAGAAGAGCTACTCCCCCGGCGCCGGCGCGATGGGCGCCGACCACCCGATCGCCTGGTGCCAGGACTTCGACGGCGGCCGCTCCTGGTACGCCGGCGGTGGGCACACGCGGGAGTCGTACGCCGAGCCCGAGTTCCTCGGCCACCTGCTCGGCGGCATCCGGACCGCCGCGGGAGTGGCGGACGCCGACTGCGGCGCCTCGAAGACCGCCAGCTTCGAGAAGGTCACGCTGGACAGCAACACCAGCAACCCGATGGAGCTGGACATCGCCCCCGACGGGCGGGTCTTCTACATCGAGCGCGACGGTCGCGTGCAGATCGTCAAGCCCGACACCGGCAGCACCGTCACGGCCGTCGACCTGGACGTCTTCACCGGCAACGAGGACGGCCTGATCGGCATCCGGCTCGACCCGGACTTCGCCACCAACAACTGGGTCTACCTCTACTACGCGCCGAACGACGGCATCGCGCGCAACCTGCTGTCCCGGTTCACCGTGACCGGCGACACCATCGACCCGGCCAGCGAGAAGCAGGTGCTGCGGGTCGACACCCAGCGCAACACCTGCTGCCACGCCGGCGGCAGCATGGCCTTCGACGGCGAGGGCAACCTCTACCTGGCCACCGGTGACAACACCAACCCGTTCGAGTCGAGCTCGTACACCCCGATCGACGAGCGGCCGGGCCGCCAGGACTTCGACGCGCAGCGCACCTCCGGCAACACGAACGACCTACGCGGCAAGCTGATCCGGATCCACCCGGAGGACGACGGGACGTACACCGTCCCGACCGGCAACCTCTTCCCGGCCGGCACCGAGAAGACCCGCCCCGAGATCTACGCGATGGGCTTCCGCAACCCGTTCCGGATCGGCACCGACCCGAAGACCAACACCCTCTACGTCGCGGACTACGGGCCGGACGCCAACGCGGACAACCCCACCCGGGGCCCGCGCGGCCTGGTCGAGTGGAACATCGTCACCCCCGGCAACTACGGCTGGCCGTACTGCACCGGGACGAACGAGGCGTACAACGACTACACCTTCCCGTCCGGGCCCAGCGGGGCGAAGTTCGACTGCGCGGCGCCGGTGAACAACTCGCCCAACAACACCGGCCTCACCAACCTCCCGCCGGTCGTCCCGGCCACCGTCGACTACGGGTACGCCGGTGACGCGCGGTACCCGGAGATCGGCGGCGGCGGCGCCCCGATGGGCGGCCCGGTCTACCGGTACGACGCCGACCTCGCCTCCGACCGCAAGTGGCCGGCGTACTACGACGGCAAGGCGCTGCTCGGCGAGTGGAACCAGAACAAGATGTACACGATGCAGGTGACCGCCGACGGCAGGTCGTTGGTGGACATCAACCAGCTGCTCACCGGGATGAGCATGATCCGGCCGATGGACTTCGAGTTCGGCCCGGACGGTGCGCTGTACCTGATCGAGTGGGGCAGCGGCTTCGGCGGCAACAACGACAACTCCGGCATCTACCGGATCGACTACACGGCCGGTGACCGCGCGCCGATCGCCGCGGCGTCCGCCACCCCGACCTCGGGGCCGGCACCGTTGACGGTCACTTTCTCCAGCGCCGGGTCCCGCGACCCGGACGGTGGCACGCTCACCTACTCGTGGGCCTTCGGCGACGGACAGACCTCGACCGAGGCGAACCCGACGCACACGTACGCGACGGCGGGCAGCTTCACCGCCCAGCTCACCGTCACCAACCCGAAGGGCCGTACCGCGGTGGCCAACGTGCCAGTCACCGTGGGCAACACCGCGCCCACCGTGACCATCGAGTTCCCGCCGGACGGCGGCTTCTTCGACTGGGGTGACCAGGTCCGCTACACGATCAAGGTGACCGACCCGGAGGACGGCCAGATCGACTGCGACCGGGTGCAGCTCCAGGTGCTGCTCGGTCACGACGAGCACGCCCACCCGCTGGAGCAGCACACCGGCTGCACCGGCACCGTCCAGACGTCCCTCGCGTCCGGGCACGGCGCGGAGGCGAACGTCTTCGGGGTCTTCGAGGCCACCTACACCGACCGGGGCGGCAACGGCGGCGCCGGGCCGCTCACCGGGCGGGCCATCGAGCAGTTGCAGCCCAAGCGCAAGCAGGCCGAGTACTTCACCGGCACCGGGCGGGCCTCGGTGAGCACCGGCGGCGGGGACGCCGGCGTGCAGCGCGAGACCAGCGCCGACACCGCCGGCGGCGGCCAGAACATCGGCTTCATCGAGGACGGCGACTGGTGGTCGCTCGCCCCGGCGGACCTGACCAACATCACCGACATCCGGTTCCGGGCCGCCTCGGCCGTCGCCGGTGGTCGGGTCGAGGTCCGGGTGGGCGCGGTCGACGGGCCACTCGTCGCCACGGCCACCGTGCCGGGCACCGGCGGGTGGCAGACGTACACGGACGTGACCGCGCCGGTGACCGGCGCCGGGAGCGGCACGCTGTACTTCGTCGCGCGGGACCCGAACGGCGGGGCGGGCTCGCTCTTCAACGTCAACTGGATGGACTTCCTCGGCCGCGGCGTCACCGAGAACGCGCCGCCGGTGGTCAGCGCCACCGCCACGCCGGCGACCGGCACCGCGCCGGTCACCGTCGCGTTCGACGGCACGGCCACCGACGCCGAGGGGGACACCCCGCTGACGTACGCCTGGGACTTCGGTGACGGCGGCACGGCGACCACCGCGGACGCCAGCCACACCTACACCAGCCCGGGCACCTTCACCGCCACCCTCACGGCGACGGACAGCAGGGGCGCGAAGTCGTACGCCACGGTGCCGGTGCGGGTGGACGCGCCGAACACGTCCTGCTTCGGGGCGCGCTCGGACGACTTCGACGGCACCAGCCTCAACAAGAGCCGGTGGAGCAGTGTCGTCCGGGAGAACCAGCTCTACTCGGTCTCCGGCGGCGCGCTGCGGCTGCCCACCTCGGTGGGTGACCTCTACGGCGCCCGCAACGACGCCACCAACCTGGTGCTCCAGCCGGCGCCGTCCGGCGCCTGGCAGGCGACCACCCGGTTCACCCTGCCGGTGACGGCCAACTACCAGCAGGCTGGCCTGCTGGTGTACGGCGACGACGACAACTACGCCAAGCTGGACCTGCTGTACAACGGCAGCCGGCGGGTGGAGTTCATCCGGGAGACGGCCGGCACGCCGCGCAACGAGGCCGCCGACAGCACCGCCGCGCCCGCCGGTGACACGCTGCACCTGCGTCTCACCAGCGACGGGACGAACCTGACCGCGGCCGTCTCCGCCGACGGGCAGACCTTCACCCCGGTCGGCCGGTCCGCCGCGCTCGCCGGCATCACCAACCCACGGGTCGGCGTCTTCGCACTCAACGGCGGCACCGACGCGCCGGTGGTCGACGCGGGCTTCGACTGGTTCCAGGTCACGCCGGACGCCCCGGCCGGCCCGGTGAACCCGTCCGACGAGTTCACCGGCGACGCGCTGGACAAGTGCCGGTGGAACGCGATCCTGCGGGAGGACCCGAACGGTTACCGGGTCACCGGTGGCGCGCTACGGATCGATGTCCCCAACGGTGACATCTACGGCGGCGACAACACCGGGCCGAAGAACTTCATCCTCCAGACCGCGCCGTCCGGCGACTGGACCCTGGAGACGAAGGTCGACGGCAGCCTGCTGAACGAGCAGTACCAGCAGGCCGGCCTGATCGTGCAGGCGGACGACGACAACTACCTGAAGTTCGACTACATCGCGGACAATCAGGCCGGTCAGCCGGTGACGCGGCGGATCGAGTTCCGCAGCGAGATCGGCGGTGCGGTCCAGAACCCGCAGCCGGAGGCCGGCAACCTGACCGGTGCGGTGTGGCACCTGCGGCTCGCCCGCAGTGGCGACACCTTCACCGCGTCGTACTCGGCCGACGGGACGACCTGGACCGCGTTGGCGCCGCTCACCAACGCCGCGGTCGGGGCCACCCCGAAGGTCGGGCTGTTCACCCTCGGCGCCAACCAGACCGCCTCGAAGACCGCCGGGTTCGACTACTTCCGGCTCAGCACCGAGGCGGCCGACAAGACCGCGCCGGTGACCACGGCGGCGGTCTCGGGCACCCCGACCGACGGGTGGTACACCGGGCCGGTGACGGTCACGCTGACCGGCGCCGACGAGGCCGGCGGCAGCGGGTTGGCCGGCACGGCGTACCAGCTGGACGGGGCCACCACCTGGACGGACTACACCGCCCCGGTGGCGGTCAGCGGCGACGGCGAGCACGAGCTGCGGTTCCGCTCGACCGACGAGGCGGGCAACGTGGAGTCGACGAAGACCGTCGCGGCCAGGATCGACGCCACCGCGCCGGTCACCTCGGCGACGTTCGCTCCGGCGAACGACGCCGGCTGGCACGACGGGACGATCCCGGTCGTGCTGACCTCGACCGATGCCGGTTCCGGGGTCAAGGCGGTGGAGTGGTCGCTGGACGGTGGCGCGTGGACGCCGTACTCGACGCCGGTCGAGGTGACCGGTGACGGGCAGCACGAGCTGCTGTTCCGGGCCACCGACAAGGCGGGCAACGCCGAGACGCTCAAGTCGGCGGTGCTGCGGATCGACGGCGCCAAGCCGACGCTGCTGGTGTCCGGGATCGCCGACGGTCAGCTCTACGGGGACAGCCAGGACGTCCGGGTGTCCTGGCAGGCCGTCGACCCGACCTCGGGCATCGCGAGCGTGGTCGGCCGGTTGGACGGCCGGTCGTACGCCAGCGGCACCCTGCAGGCCATGTACGAGCTGCCGCTCGGCCTGCACGAGCTGACCGTGACCGCGACCGACAAGGCGGGCAACACGACCACCTCGGCGGTCCGGTTCTTCGTCACCACCTCGTTCCGCGACATGCAGAACCTGCTGGACCGGTTCAAGGCGACGGGGCGGCTGTCGGCCAACGCGCACAAGCAGTTGACGGCGAAGCTCGACGCGGCCCGCAAGGCCGAGGCGGCCGGCAACGACACGAAGGCGGTCAAGCAGCTGACCGAGTTCCGGGCCCTCGCCACCAACGCCGCCCTGGTGTCGGAGGCGGAGATCCGGGACGTCCTGATCCGGGACGCCGACGCCATGATCGTCCGGCTCGGCGGCGCGGCCAGCAAGGCCGGGGTGAAGGCGAACGACGGCGAGCCGGTCAAGGGCGCCGGTCGGCTCGGTGGCGATGCCACCCGGCTCAGCCCCGGTCGCCAGCTCTGATCCGACGAGGCCCCTCCCGGACGCTCCGGCGTCGGGGAGGGGCCTCCCTCATCCGCAGTGAGGAGACGTCCGTGACGCGTACCCGCAAGGTGTTCGCCGCCCTGCTCGCCGGACTGGCCCTGGCCCTGCTCTCCGCGGCGCCGGCCACGGCGCACACCGGCAAGCTCAAGCTGACCGTGGCCGGCGACGGCGCCGACGGCGTCACGGTGCAGGCCACGTACGCCGACGGGCACCGGCTGGACCGGCCGGTGCGGTTGGTCCTCACCGGCACCGGCCCGGAGGGGCGGCGGCTCGGCCCGGTGCAACTGGAGCCGGCGCCCGAGGGCCAGGGCTTCTACAGCAGCGGCGCGCTGCTGTCCCCGGGCGCCTGGAAGGTGACGGTGAGCGCCCCGGCGCCGAACAAGAGCGAGGCCACCGCCACCGTGCGGGCGAGGGCGGCCCAGTCGCCGCCGGCGCCCGCCCCGGTCCCGGCGACCGGGCCGGCGACCGACGCCCGTGCCGCCGCCGCGGGAAGCGCCTGGTGGTGGCCGGTCGGGCTGGCCGCCCTGGTGCTCACCGCGCTGGCGGTGGCGGTGCCCATGCTGCTCAGCCGACGCCCGCCGGGCACCCGGAACGACTGATCGGCCCCACCTGCCGGAAGTCGGGGTGTCCCCAACCTCGGGTCACCCCGACTTCCGGAAAGGCGTGTGGATCACGATTCCGCGCCGCCGCCGCGGCTCAGAGGATGGCGCGCAGCGCCGCCAGGTCCTCGTCGCCGGGCTCCCAGGTGCCGGCGGCGGCGTTGGCGTGCACCTGCTCCGGCGTGGTGGCGCCGGCGATCACCGAGGTCACCGCCGGCTGGGCGGCCAGCCCGCCGATCGCCACCTGGAGCATGGTCAGCCCGCGCTCGGCCGCGTACGCCTCGATCGCCTCGATGGTGTCCCAGTCGGCCGCGGCGAGCCGTTGGGCGTACCGGCCGCCGCCGGAGAGCCGGCTGCCGGCCGGCGGCTGCTCGTCGCGCTTGTACTTGCCGGTGAGCAGACCGTTGGCCAGCGGGAAGAACGGCAGCATGCCGAGGCCGAACCGCTCGCAGGCCGGGATCACCTCGGTCTCCACGGACCGCTCCAGGAGGCTGTAGTGGTTCTGCGCGCTGATGAAGCGGGACCGGCCGTTGGACGAGGCCACCCAGTCCGCGTCGGCGATCTGCCAGCCGGCGAAGTTGGAGTTGCCCAGGTAGCGCACCTTGCCGTCGCGGACCAGGTCGTCCAGCGCGGCCAGCGTCTCGTCGATCGGCGTGCCCGGGTCGGGCTCGTGCATCTGGTACAGGTCGATGTGGTCGGTGCCGAGCCGGCGCAGCGACGCCTCCACGGCACGGGCGATGTAGCGCCGCGCGCCCCGGGCGCCGTGGTCCGGCCCGTTGAGGCCGTTCATGTCCATGCCGAACTTGGTGGCCACCACCACGTCGTCCCGGCGTCCCTTGAGCGCCTGCCCGAGCAGTTCCTCGGAGTCGCCCTGCGGTTCGCCGTAGATGTCGGCGGTGTCGAAGAAGTTGATCCCGGCGTCCAGCGCGGCGTCCACCACCGCGCGCGTGCCGTCGAGGTCGAGCTTGCGGCCGAAGTTGTTGCAGCCGATGCCGACCACGGACACCACGAGCCCGGAGTCGCCCAGCCGGCGATAGGTCATCTCAGTCACGAGATCCACCCTATGCCGCCCCGACGGGCCACCGCCCGGCGACCGATCAGCCGACGTCCCAGACCGGTTCCGGGGTCTCCACCACCTCGCTGTCGCCCCGGAACAGCACGAACCGGTCGAAGGAGCGGGTGAACCAGCGGTCGTGGGTGACGGCGATCACCGTCCCCTCGAACGCGTTCAGGCCCGCCTCGAGGGCCTCCGCGCTGGCCAGGTCGAGGTTGTCGGTGGGCTCGTCGAGCAGCAGCAGGGTCGCCCCGGACAGCTCCAGCAGCAGCACCAGGAACCGGGCCTGCTGCCCACCGGAGAGGGTGCCGAAGCGCTGGTCGCCCTGCCCGGCCAGCTCGTAGCGGCTGAGCACCCCCATCGCCGCGTGCCGGTCCATCCCGGTCCGGTGCTCGTCGCCCCGCCAGAGGACCTCGACCAGCGTCTTCGACATCAGCTCCGGCCGGTCGTGGGTCTGGGAGAAGTGCCCCGGGCGCACCCGGGCGCCGAGCCGCGCCGCGCCGTCGTGCGCCACCGGAGCGAGCGCGCCCGCCCCGTCGACCGGCCCGTTGGCCGGGTCGGGGTCGCTGCCACCCCGGGCCAGCAGCCGCAGGAAGTGCGACTTGCCGGTGCCGTTGGCCCCGAGCACCGCCACCCGGTCGCCGTACCAGATCTCCAGGTCGAAGGGGTAGGTCAGGCCGTCCAGCTCCAGCTGGTCGCAGACGACCGCGCGCTTGCCGGTCCGCCCGCCGGTCAGGCGCATCCGGATGTCCTGGTCCTTCGGGGGTACGGGCGGCGGCCCGGCCTCCTCGAACTTGCGCAGCCGCGTCTGCGCGGCCTGGTACCGGGAGGCCAACCCGTCGTTGTACGCGGCCTTCTGCTTGTACATCAGCATCAGCTCGCGCAGCTTCTGGTGCTCCTCGTCCCAGCGCCGGCGCAGCTCGTCGAGGCGGGCGTGCCGGGCCACCCGCGCCTCGTGCCAGCTGGCGAAGCCGCCCGGGTGCACCCAGGCGCTGCCGCCCTCCACGGCGACCACCCGATCGGCGGTCTGAGCCAGCAGCTCACGGTCGTGCGAGACGTACAGCACCGACTTGGTCGACTCGGCGAGCCGCGCCTCCAGCCAACGTTTGCCGGGCACGTCGAGGAAGTTGTCCGGCTCGTCGAGCAGCAGCACCTCGTCCGGGCCGCGCAGCAGCAGCTCCAGCGCGAAGCGCTTCTGCTGTCCACCGGAGAGGGTGCGGACGGGCCGGTCCCGGACGGCGTCCCACGTCAGGTCGAGGACGATGGTGGCGACGGTGTCGAAGAGCACCTCGGCGTCGTACCCGCCGGCCTCGCCCCAGGCGCCCAGCGCGTCGGCGTACGCCATCTGGGTCTTGGCGGCGGCGGTGCTGTACTTGCCGCGGACCTCGGCCGCTCGCATGGCCGCCTCGGTCTCGCCGAGCCGGCGGCCGGCCTCGCGCAGCGGCGGTGGGGCCAGCGACAGCGCCAGGTCGGCGAGCGTCGACCCGTCGCCGATCATGCCGATGAACTGGCGCATGACGCCCAGCCCGCCGGCCCGCGCGACGGCTCCGGTACGCACCGGCAGGTCACCGGCGACCATCCGCAGCAGCGTCGTCTTACCCGCGCCGTTCGGCCCGACCAGGGCGACCTTGGCGCCCTCACCGACCCGGAACGACACGTCGGCGAAGAGTTCCCGACCGTCGGGCAGGATGTGCCCGACCCCTGCCACGTCCACGTATCCCACGCCGGGATCCTGCCCCAGCGAGGGTGGGGCGGTACATCCAATTACCGGGTGACCCGCAGCACCCGGAAGCCCTTCTGGCTGGCGTGCCGCTCGACCTGCCAGCCCTGGTCGGTGAGCCAGCGGTGCAGCGAGTCGCCGCCGAGGTGCCGGGCGACCACCAGCCAGCCGACGCCGTCCGGGGCGAGTCGGGGCAGCCAGCGCAGCAGCAGGTCGTGCAACCCGTCCTTGCCGATCCGGATCGGCGGGTTCGACCAGAGCTGGGCGAAGCGGATCTCCGCCGGCACGTCCTCCGGCGCGCCGACCCGGACCCGGTCACCGGCGCCGACCCGGGCCGCGTTGGCCGCGGTCAGCTCGCGGGCGCGGGCGTTGACGTCGACCGCCCACACGGTGCTGGCCGGCGCCAGGTCGGCCAGCACGCAGGTGATCGGCCCGAACCCACAGCCCAGGTCGAGCAGATCCCCCGTGGTGTCGGCGGTGGGCAGCTCCGCCTTGCGGAGGAGGACGGCGGTGCCCGGGTCGAGACGGGTGGCGGAGAAGACCCCGCCGGCCGAGGCGAGCCGGTAGTCGCGGTCGGCGACGGAGAACTCGACCTCGCGCGGCGGGGCGTCGCTGGCGGGCTGAGCGGTGAAGTAGTGGTCGCCGGTCACGCCGGCAATTCTCGCACCGGCCCGGGTACGGCACGACACGGCCCACACCTACATTTCCCGTTATTACCCCCTAAAGGGACAATGCCTCCTACTCTGGGCGACATGGTGTATCGGTACGAGTCCGATGAGGACGCTTTCGTGGAGTACCCCGATGACGGGTCCGACCTGTCGGTGCGCGGCGCCGGTCCGCCGGGGCGGACGGGGCGGCGTTGGGTTGGAAGGTCGGCGTGACCTGCGGCTGTGGGTCGCGATCGACCAGGAG
>NZ_QGKR01000336.1 GCF_003172955.1 Micromonospora acroterricola
GCGCGGTTGGCCGCGGAGCGGCGCGGGGGGTGGCGCTCGGCCCGGCGCCGGGCGGCCCGCCCGCCGTCGCCCGGGGGCTTCTGACCGGTCCGGCCGACCGGGCTGAGCTGGGGGAATGTGCGGGCGGGGAAAACTGTCATACCTCGGGGCTAGAGTTGCCGAGGCGCGTTTTCCGCGCCCGCACGACCGCTCAGAACCATCCCAGAGCGGGACAGATCCTCCGCTTCGTCTTCACCCGGGAGTACACGGACCGTGGCCGACCGACTGATCATCCGTGGCGCGCGCGAGCACAACCTGCGTGACGTCAGTCTCGACCTGCCCCGGGACGCGCTCATCGTGTTCACCGGGCTGTCCGGGTCGGGCAAGTCGAGCCTGGCCTTCGACACGATCTTCGCCGAGGGGCAGCGGCGCTACGTCGAGTCGCTCTCGTCGTACGCGCGGCAGTTCCTCGGCCAGATGGACAAGCCCGACGTCGACTTCATCGAGGGGCTGAGCCCCGCCGTCTCGATCGACCAGAAGTCGACCTCGCGCAACCCGCGCTCGACCGTCGGCACCATCACCGAGGTCTACGACTACCTGCGCCTGCTCTACGCCCGCATCGGCGAGCCGCACTGCCCGGTCTGCGGCGAGCGCATCTCCCGGCAGAGCCCGCAGCAGATCGTCGACCGGGTCCTCGCCATGGCCGAGGGCACCAAGTTCATGGTGCTCGCCCCGGTCATTCGGGGCCGCAAGGGCGAGTACGTCGACCTCTTCGCCGAGCTGCAGTCCAAGGGCTACGCCCGGGCGCGGGTCGACGGCGTGGTGCACCCGCTGACCGAGCCGCCCAAGCTCAAGAAGCAGGAGAAGCACACCATCGAGGTGGTGATCGACCGGCTCACCGTCAAGCCGAGCGCCAAGCAGCGGCTGACCGACTCGGTGGAGGCCGCCCTGGGCCTGTCCAGCGGCCTGGTGCTGCTCGACTTCGTCGACCTGCCGGAGGACGACCCGGACCGGGAGCGTCGCTACTCCGAGCACCTGGCCTGCCCCAACGACCACCCGCTCGCCATCGAGGACCTCGAGCCCCGGGTCTTCTCCTTCAACGCGCCGTACGGCGCCTGCCCGGAGTGCACCGGCCTGGGCACCAAGAAGGAGGTCGACCCGGAGCTGCTGGTGCCCGACCCCGAGCGGAGCCTGCGCGAGGGCGCCATCCAGCCCTGGTCCACCGGGCACAACCTGGAATACTTCCTGCGCCTGCTGGAGGCGCTCGGTGAGGCCCAGCACTTCGACGTCGACACCCCGTGGCGGGCGCTGCCGGCGCGGGCGCAGAAGACGATCCTGCACGGCTCCGACGACCAGGTGCACGTGCGCTACCGCAACAAGTACGGTCGCGAGCGCTCCTACTACACCGGCTTCGAGGGCGTGGTGCAGTGGATCGAGCGCCGGCACTCCGACACCGAGTCCGAGTGGTCCCGCGACAAGTACGAGGGCTACATGCGCGACGTGCCGTGCGCGGCGTGTGGCGGCGCCCGGCTCAAGCCGGAGGTGCTCGCGGTCACCCTGGCCGGCAAGAGCATCGCCGAGGTCTGCAACCTGTCCGTGGGGGAGTGCGCCGACCTGCTCGCCGGCATCGAGCTGACCGACCGGCAGAAGATGATTGCCGAGCGGGTCCTCAAGGAGATCAACGCCCGGCTGCGGTTCCTGCTCGACGTCGGCCTCGACTACCTCTCCCTGGACCGGCCGGCCGGCACCCTCTCCGGCGGCGAGGCGCAGCGCATCCGGCTGGCCACCCAGATCGGCTCCGGCCTGGTGGGCGTGCTCTACGTGCTCGACGAGCCGTCGATCGGGCTGCACCAGCGCGACAACCACCGGCTGATCGAGACCCTGATCCGGCTGCGTGGGCTGGGCAACACGCTGATCGTGGTCGAGCACGACGAGGACACCATCCGCACCGCGGACTGGATCGTCGACATCGGGCCCGGCGCCGGTGAGCACGGCGGCGAGATCGTGCACAGCGGCTCGGTGCCGGCACTGCTGGAGAACCCGGCGTCGGTCACCGGGGCGTACCTGGCGGGGCGCCGGTCGATTCCGACCCCGACGAAGCGCCGTCCGCAGACGATGGACCGGGAACTGGTGGTGCACGGCGCGCGCGAGCACAACCTGCGCAACCTGACCGTCTCGTTCCCGCTGGGTCAGCTGATCGCGGTCACCGGGGTCAGCGGTTCGGGCAAGTCGACGCTGGTCAACGACATCCTGCACGCGGTGCTGGCCAACCAGATCAACGGCGCCCGGCTCGTTCCCGGCCGGCACACGCGGGTCGCGGGCCTGGAGCACGTGGACAAGGTCGTCGGCGTGGACCAGTCGCCGATCGGCCGGACGCCGCGCTCCAACCCGGCCACCTACACCGGGGTCTGGGACCACGTCCGCAAGCTCTTCGCCGAAACCACCGAGGCCAAGGTGCGGGGGTACGGTCCGGGCCGGTTCTCGTTCAACGTCAAGGGCGGGCGCTGTGAGGCGTGCTCCGGCGACGGCACCATCAAGATCGAGATGAACTTCCTGCCCGACGTGTACGTCCCCTGCGAGGTCTGCAAGGGCGCCCGGTACAACCGGGAGACCCTCGAGGTGCACTACAAGGGCAAGACCGTCTCGGACGTGCTGGAGATGCCGATCGAGGAGGCCGCCGAGTTCTTCTCCGCGATCCCGGCCATCCACCGGCACCTCAAGACGCTGGTCGACGTCGGCCTCGGCTACGTCCGCCTCGGCCAGCCCGCGCCGACCCTCTCCGGCGGCGAGGCGCAGCGGGTCAAGCTCGCCTCCGAGCTGCAGAAGCGCTCCACCGGGCGGACGGTGTACGTGCTCGACGAGCCGACCACCGGCCTGCACTTCGAGGACATCCGCAAGCTGCTGATGGTCCTGGAGGGGCTGGTCGACAAGGGCAACACGGTCATCACCATCGAGCACAACCTCGACGTGATCAAGACGGCCGACTGGCTGATCGACATGGGTCCGGAGGGTGGCCACCGGGGCGGCATGGTGCTCGCCACCGGCACCCCCGAGGAGGTCGCTGAGGTGGCCGAGAGCCACACCGGCCAGTTCCTGCGCCAGGTGCTCAAGCTCGACGGCGAGGCCAAGGGCGCGACGGCCGCCACCACCCGGGCCGCCCGGGCCAACGGCACCGCCAAGACCAGGGCGCCGCGGAAGGTGGCCGCCGCCGCCGCCCGCTGAGCCGACCAGACGCCGGCGGTGCCCGACCGGGTGCCGCCGGCGTTTCCCATTTCCTGGGTCGAGGCCCTGCCCCCGTGAACCATCGGGCACAGTTGCCCGTGTTGACCAGTGTGGCCGGGGAAGTGGACCGGCGCAGCGGCCGAGAGAGAGGCGAGGCATGAGCGACGATCAGGCGCTGACCGGTCCGGGTACCCAGACCCGTCGGACCCTGCTCACCGGTGTCGGGGCGATCGGCGCGGCCGTCGTACTGGCCGCCTGCGGCAGCGACGACACCGGCAGTGGCGACGGCGCCGCCCCGACCAGCGGCGGCCCGCCGGTGCCCAGCTCCGGCGACGCCGGCGGCGGCGACCGGCAGGGCGCCCAGTCGCTGGCCACCACCAGGGACATCCCGGTGGGCGGCGGCAAGGTCCTCAACGCCGAGGGAGTGGTCATCACCCAGCCCGCGCCCGGGGAGTTCAAGGGCTTCGGCGCGATCTGCACCCACCAGAACTGCCCGGTGACGAACGTCGACGGCGGCACCATCAACTGCACCTGTCACGGCAGCAAGTTCTCGATCGAGGACGGCTCGGTGAAGGCCGGTCCGGCCACCAAGCCGCTGCCGTCGAAGAGCATCAAGGTCACCGGCGACCAGATCTCGCTGGCCTGACCGGTCGACTCGCCTTCCGGGAAGTCGGGGTGTTTGCGCCGCCGACACACCGACTTCCCGGAAACCGAGTGGATCTTGTGTGATGGTGGCGGACCGGGTCGCTGTCGGGGGGCCGGACTAGGCTTGCGGGCGTGGCTGACCCCTCGACCTACCGTCCCGCACCCGGCACCATCCCGGAGTCCCCGGGGGTCTACCGCTTCCGCGACGGCACCGGCCGCGTGATCTACGTCGGCAAGGCGAAGAACCTGCGCAGCCGCCTCAACTCCTACTTCGGCGACATCTGGAACCTGCACGAGCGCACCCGGCAGATGGTCACCACCGCCGAGTCGGTCGACTGGATCACCGTCGGCACCGAGGTGGAGGCGCTCCAGCAGGAGTTCACCTGGATCAAGCAGTACGACCCCCGGTTCAACGTCCGCTACCGCGACGACAAGTCGTACCCCTACCTGGCCGTCACCCTCGACGAGGAGTACCCGCGGCTCCAGGTGATGCGCGGCGCGAAGCGCAAGGGGGTGCGCTACTTCGGGCCGTACTCCCACGCCTGGGCGATCCGGGAGACCCTCGACCTGCTGCTGCGGGTGTTCCCGGCCCGGACGTGCTCCGGCGGGGTGTTCAAGCGGGCCGGCCAGGTCGGCCGGCCCTGCCTGCTCGGCTACATCGGCAAGTGCTCGGCGCCCTGCGTCGGCAGCGTCTCCGCCGACGAGCACCGGGCCATCGTCGACGGCTTCTGCGACTTCATGGCCGGGCGCACCGACACGATGGTCCGCAAGATCGAACGTGAGATGACCGAGGCGAGCGAGCAGCTCGAGTTCGAGCGGGCCGCCCGCCTGCGCGACGACGTGGCCGCGCTGCGCCGGGCCATGGAGAAGCAGACCGTGGTGCTGGGCGACGGCACCGACGCCGACGTGGTCGCGTTCGCCGACGACCCGCTCGAGGCGGCCGTGCAGGTCTTCCACGTCCGCGACGGCCGGGTCCGCGGCCAGCGCGGCTGGGTGGTGGAAAAAACCGAGGAGCTGACCACCGGCGACCTCGTGCACCACTTCTGCACCCAGGTGTACGGCGGCGAGCACGGCGAGGCCGACGTCCCCCGGGAGCTGCTCGTGCCCGAGCTGCCCGCCGACGCCGACGCCCTGGCTGACTGGCTCTCCACCCACCGGGGCAGCCGGGTGTCCCTGCGCGTGCCGCAGCGCGGCGACAAACGCTCGCTGATGGAGACGGTGGAGCGCAACGCCAAGGACGCGCTGACCCGGCACAAACTCAAGCGGTCCGGTGACCTGACTACCCGGGGCAAGGCACTGGACGAGATCAGCGAGGCGTTGGGCATGCGCACCTCGCCACTACGCATCGAGTGCTTCGACATCTCGCAGATCCAGGGCACCGACGTGGTGGCCAGCATGGTGGTCTTCGAGGACGGGCTGCCCCGCAAGAGCGAGTACCGGCGGTTCATCGTCCGGGGCGCCACCGACGACCTCTCCGCGATGTCCGAGGTGCTACGCCGGCGCTTCGCCCGCTACCTGGACGCGCGGGCGGAGACGGGCGAGGTGGGGGTGGAGCAGGCCGATGACCCCGCCGCCCCGGGCGGCCTGGGTGACGCCGACGAACCCCAGGTCGGCATCCTGGTCGACCCGACCACCGGCCGGCCGCGCAAGTTCGCGTACCCGCCGCAACTGGTGGTCGTCGACGGCGGCGCACCGCAGGTCGCGGCCGCCGCCCAGGCCCTCGCCGAGCTGGGCATCGACGACGTGGCGCTGTGCGGACTGGCCAAGCGGCTCGAGGAGGTCTGGCTCCCCGACGACGAGTTCCCGGTCATCCTGCCGCGCACCTCGGAAGGGCTCTACCTGCTGCAACGGATCCGCGACGAGGCCCATCGGTTCGCCATCACCTTCCACCGGCAGCGCCGCTCCAAGCGGATGACCGAGTCGGCGCTGGACCACGTGCCCGGCCTAGGTGAGGTGCGACGGAAGGCGCTGCTGCGGCACTTCGGCTCGCTCAAACGGCTCTCCGCCGCCACCGTCGAGGAGATCACCGAGGTCCCCGGGGTGGGCCGGCGCACCGCCGAGGCGATCCTGGCCGCCCTGACGAAGGCCGACGAGGGCGCCGGGGCGACGCCGAGTTCGTGAGCCGGCCGCCGGTCGGTCCCGCCACACCCTGAACCGCCCGGTTTGGGTGCCCTGCCCACTGCCGCCAGCCGCCGGTCGGCGTGCTGTCCGGGTGCCCGCCGCTGGTCGCCCCGGTCGGGGTGCGCCGGGTGGCCGCCCATGATCGTGCTTGATCCTGGATGTAGTGGCCTCGTTCGCGCCGCGTGGGGCCTATTTCCGGGTTCGAGCACGATCTTGCCCGGCCCGTTGCCCGTCACCCGTCGTCGCCGGTCGCCGCTCGCCTGTCGCCGGTCGCCGGTCGCCGGTCGCCGGTCGCCTGTCGCCGGTCGCCTGTCGCCGGTCGCCTGTCGCCTGTCGCCGGTCGCCGGTCGCTGGTCGCCGGTCGCCGGTCGTCGGTCGCGCGTCGCCGGTCGCCGGTCGCTGGTCGCTGGTCGCTGGTCGCCGGTCGCCGGTCGCCCGTCGTTGCCCGTCACCCCGTCACCCATCGCCGGTCGCCGGTCGCCCCCCTCGCGCGCCGCGCGACGCCCGTTCCGTCGCCCGTCCCGCGTCTCCTGTCGCGGTCGCGCGTCGCCTGTCGCGGCGGGTTGGGTGTGCGTGTGGGTGTTGCGGGCGGTTGGTCTGCTCGGCGCTGGTCGCGTGTCCTGTCGCGTGTCCGGCGTGCCTGGTGGTGTCGTCAAGATCTGCGCACTTTCAGGGAAGGTGTCGCCTCGACGTGTCGGCAGGCAGCAGTTTCCCGGAAAGTGCGCAGATCTTGACGCCGCCCGTCTAAGGGGCACAGAGGAGGTTGCGGAGTCCGGCGTGTCCGGTTCGGGTTGACCCCGCCCCGTCCCGGGGCACAGAGGGTTGCGGAGTCCGGCGGTGTCCGGTTCGGGTTGCGCATCTCTGGGCTGGCTGTCCGGTATGGGGCCGGCGTCCCGTGGTCGGGGGCACTCTGACGGTGGAATCGGGGCGGGGTCGGGGTCGTTATATCTGGCATGGCGCCGTGGGTCCGCGACCCGGGTGCACGGCAGTCGCCGGGAACACCCGCAGGTCCCCTGTGGTTACATCCCCGGTAGCCGTTGACCAGCGGGAACACCGCCCCGGTCACCCCGTAGCCGCCGGTCGCCGGGAACATCTGGCAGGCCGCCTCGGTTACATACCCGGTAGCCGCTGGCCAGCGGGAAACACCGCCCCGGTCACCCCGTAGCCGCCGGTCGTTGGGAACATCTGGCAGTCCGCCGCGGTTACATCCCCCTGGACGTCCGAGCAGGCCCCCGGGCCGCCGGGCAGATCCCCTTCTTCACGATCTTTCCCGCATGGCACACCCCCCCGGATTTTGTGTGCCTGCGTTTTTCCCCCTGATGCAGAGGAGCACGCTGTTATGCGTACCGATCTGATTCGTAAGACTGCTCTGACCGCTGCTGGTCTCGCGTTCACCGGTGGCGCTATCGCCGGTCCGGTGACCGCCGCCTACGCCGCGGAGGCGAAGCCGGCCACCCAGACCCAGACCGACCGCAAGGGTCACGGCGAGCGCGAGCTCAACGTCCGCTATGAGGCGCAGCCGAACTTCTACTACTGCGGCCCCGCCGCCACGCGTAACGCCCTGTCGGTGCAGGGCAAGGACATCAGCGTGGACGCGATGGCCAAGGAGATGGGCACCACCGAGGCCGGCACCAACTCGATCAACGACATCACCCCGGTGTTGAACAAGGAGACCGGTAAGAACGACGCCTACCACAGCGTGGAGATCAGCAGCCCGAACGCTGACGACAAGCAGACCGACCGGCTGCGCGCCGACATCGTGCGCACCGTGGACGACGGTCGGGCTGTGGTGGCCAACATCGCCGGCACCAGCACCGACACCGACGGTGGCGTGCACTCCTTCGAGGGTGGGCACTACATCAGCGTGGTCGGCTACCGCGACAACGGCACGATCGTGAAGATCGCCGACTCCGCCGATCCGAACACGGCCTCCTACGAGGTCACCGTCGAGCACCTCGCCGACTGGATCGCCACCCGCGGCTACGCCACCAGCTGACAACAACCCACAACACACACAGACGAAGGGCCGGACCCCAACCAGGGGTCCGGCCCTTCGTCACATCCGGTTCACGCCCGGATCAGCGCTCGTCACCCACCCGAACCGGCTCCGCGTCGGCGGCGTCGGCGGCCGGCTCGGCGGCCTCGAACCGGTGGGCCCGCCGGCGCAGCCACCAGGTGCTGGCGAGACCGGCTAGTACCGCCAGGACCAGTCCGGCCCAGGAGATGTCCTTGAGCCAGTGTTCGGCCGCCCGGCCGACGGTGAACAGCAGGTAGGTGGTGCCGAACGCCCAGACCAGCCCGCCGGCGGCGTTGGCCAGCAGGAACCGCCGGTACGGCACGTGCAGCGCCCCGGCGAGCGGGCCGGCCAGGATCCGCAGCAGCGCCACGAACCGGCCGAAGAAGACCGCCCAGACGCCGTACCGGGCGAAGCTCTGCTCGGCGCGGGCGAGCTGGGCCGGGCCGAGATGCCGGGGGAAGCGCCGGCCCAGCCGGGCCAGCAGCGGGCGGCCGCCTCGGCGGCCCACCGCGTACCCGACGGAGTCGCCGATGATCGCACCGGTGGCCGCGGCGGTCGCCACCCACTCGGGTTCCACCACGCCGGTGGCGGCGAGCAGGGCGGAGCTGACCAGAACGATCTCGCCGGGCAGCGGGACGCCCATGCTCTCCACGCCGATCACTCCGGCGACGAGCAGGTAGACCGCGATCGGCGGCAGCGACACGAGCCAGTGCTGGACGTCGAACACGGTTGACCCCTTCCCCGGCCGGCCTCGAACCCTACCCGCGCCCGACGGTCGGATCAGCCCCAGCGGCGTGAGTCAGTCTCGCGTGCCGGGCAGCACACCCAGCAGGGCGTCCTAGGAGGCTAGGGATGAGGGTGCGCTCGCGGCGCGCCAGGTTGCGTAACTAGCAAGACGGACGTACGGTTTTGTTGAGAGCGGATCGGCGGTAAGTGTCACCTAACCTCGGCGGCACCTCGGCCGGTGCGACACACTGCTCAGGACTACTCACGGTCGCTGGTGTGAAGGAGTACGACGTGGCGAGCCTCGACACCTTCGGTGCGAAGACCCAGCTACGCGTCGGAGACGCGAGCTACGAGATTTTCCGGATCGACAAGGTGGACGGCCACGACCGGCTGCCGTACAGCCTGAAGATCCTGTTGGAGAACCTGCTGCGGACCGAGGACGGCGCGAACATCACCGCCGACCACATCCGGCAGCTCGGCGGATGGGACTCCACCGCCGACCCGAGCGTGGAGATCCAGTTCACCCCGGCGCGGGTGCTCATGCAGGACTTCACCGGCGTGCCCTGCGTGGTCGACCTGGCCACCATGCGCGAGGCGGTGCGCGACCTGGGCGGCGACGCCACCAAGGTCAATCCCCTCGCGCCGGCCGAGCTGGTCATCGACCACTCGGTGATCGCGGACCTGTTCGGCCGTGCGGACGCCTTCGAGCGCAACGTCGAGCTGGAGTACGAGCGCAACAGGGAGCGCTACCAGTTCCTGCGCTGGGGCCAGACCGCGTTCAACGAGTTCAAGGTCGTGCCGCCGGGCACCGGCATCGTGCACCAGGTCAACATCGAGTACCTGGCCCGCACGATCATGGAGCGCAACGGCCAGGCGTACCCCGACACGGTCGTCGGCACCGACTCGCACACCACCATGGTCAACGGCCTGGGCGTGCTGGGCTGGGGCGTCGGCGGCATCGAGGCCGAGGCCGCGATGCTCGGCCAGCCGGTCAGCATGCTGATCCCCCGCGTGGTGGGCTTCAAGCTGCACGGCGAGATGCCGGCCGGCACCACCGCCACCGACCTGGTGCTGACCATCACCGAGATGCTGCGCAAGCACGGTGTGGTCGGCAAGTTCGTCGAGTTCTACGGCCCCGGCGTGAGCGCCGTGCCGCTGGCCAACCGGGCCACCATCGGCAACATGTCCCCGGAGTACGGCTCCACCGTGGCGATCTTCCCGATCGACGCCGAGACGGTCCGCTACCTGCAGCTGACCGGTCGCGACGAGCAGCAGGTCGCGCTCGTCGAGGCGTACGCCAAGGAGCAGGGCCTCTGGCACGACCCGGACGCGGAGCCGGACTACTCCGAGCGCCTCGAGCTGGACCTCAGCACCATCGAGCCGTCGCTGGCCGGCCCGAAGCGCCCGCAGGACCGGGTGCCGCTGGGCAGCGCCAAGACGCTGTTCCGCTCCGCCCTCACCGACTACGTCGCCGAGGGCGACCTCGGTGGCGAGAAGGAGAAGGACGTCAAGCCGGGCGTGCCGCGCGAGCAGCTTCCCCGGGGTGTGGCCGGCCCGGCCGACGAGGCCAGCGCCGAGTCCTTCCCGGCCAGCGACCCGCCCGCCAACGACTACAGCGACCCGAACGACGAGCCGCGCGATCTGGAGACCGCGGCGGTGGGCTCGGGTGGTCGTGCGAGCAACCCGATCCGGGTCACCGGCGCCGACGGCGCGGAGTACGAGCTGGACCACGGCGCCGTGGTGATCGCGGCGATCACCTCCTGCACCAACACCTCCAACCCGCAGGTGATGATCGGCGCGGCGCTGCTGGCCCGCAACGCGGTGGAGAAGGGCCTGACCCGCAAGCCGTGGGTCAAGACCACCCTGGCCCCGGGCTCGAAGGTCGTCATGGACTACTACGAGCGGGCCGGCCTCACCCCGTACCTGGACAAGCTCGGCTTCAACCTCGTCGGGTACGGCTGCACCACCTGCATCGGCAACTCGGGCCCGCTGCCCGAGGAGGTGTCCGCCGCCGTCAACGAGAACGACCTCGCGGTGGTCTCCGTGCTCTCCGGCAACCGCAACTTCGAGGGCCGGATCAACCCGGACGTCAAGATGAACTACCTGGCGTCCCCGCCGCTGGTGGTCGCGTACGCGCTGGCCGGCACGATGGACATCGACCTGGCCAACGAGCCGATCGGCGAGGACACCGAGGGCAACCCGGTCTTCCTGCGGGAGATCTGGCCGAACAGCGCCGAGATCCAGGACGTCATCGCCCAGGCGATCGGCGCCAGCGGCTTCAGCGCGGCGTACGCCGACGTGTTCGCCGGCGACGAGCGCTGGCAGTCACTGCCCACCCCGACCGGTGACACCTTCGCCTGGGCGAACGACTCCACCTACGTGCGCAAGCCCCCGTACTTCGAGGGCTTGCAGCAGGAGCCGAGCCCGGTGACCGACATCGCCGACGCCCGGGTGCTGGCCAAGCTGGGTGACTCGGTGACCACCGACCACATCTCGCCGGCCGGCTCGATCAAGGCCGACTCCCCCGCCGGGAAGTACCTCGCCGAGCACGGCGTGCCGCGGCACGAGTTCAACTCGTACGGCTCCCGCCGGGGCAACCACGAGGTGATGATCCGGGGCACCTTCGCCAACATCCGGCTGCGCAACCAGCTGGTCCCCGGGGTGGAGGGCGGTTTCACCGTCAACCACCTCACCGGCGAGCAGACGTCGATCTACGAGGCCTCCACGGCGTACCAGGAGGCCGGCGTCCCGCTGGTCATCCTGGCCGGCAAGGAGTACGGCTCCGGCTCGTCGCGCGACTGGGCGGCCAAGGGCACGATGCTGCTGGGCGTCCGGGCGGTCATCGCCGAGTCGTACGAGCGGATCCACCGCTCCAACCTGATCGGCATGGGCGTGCTCCCGTTGCAGTTCCCGGTGGACACCACCGCCGAGTCGCTCGGCCTCACCGGCACCGAGACGTTCACCATCACCGGGGTGACCGCGATCAACGACGGTGACACCCCGCGCACGGTGACGGTCACCACCGACACCGGCGTCGAGTTCGACGCGGTGGTCCGCATCGACACGCCGGGTGAGGCGGACTACTACCGGCACGGCGGCATCCTGCAGTACGTGCTGCGCCGCATGATCGCCAACTGACGTACCGACGTCACCAGGGCCCCTGACCGCCGAGCGGTCGGGGGCCCTGCCGCGTTCCGGGTCCTGGCGACGGGCTACGGCGCCAGCTCGACGGCCCGGCTCAGCAGGGCGCGCCGCTCGGCGGCCGAGTGCACCGCCGCGGCGGCCTGCCGGAACAGGGTGGCGGCCCGCGGCCGGTCGCCCTGCCGGGCCACCAGGTCGGCCTCCACCGCCACGGCGTGCGGGTAGCCGTCCAGCCCGCCCCCGGCGCGGGCCGCCTCGAGCACCGCCAACCCGGCGGCCGGACCGTACGCGTAGCCGTGCGCGACCGCGCGGTTGAGCTCCACCACGGGCGAGGGCCGGATGGCGCTCAGCGCGTCGTAGGCGCCTGCGATCGCCGGCCAGTCGGTGGCCTCGGCGGACGTCGCGGTGGCGTGGCAGGCCGCGATCCGGGCCTGCCACGCGTACGGCCCGTCGTGGGTTGCCCGGGCCAGTGCGCCGAGACCCTCGGCTGTCGCGCCGTGATCCCACCGGCGGCGGTCCTGCCGGTCGAGCGGCAGCAGGTCGCCGGCGGCGTCGCGGCGGGCGTCCCGGCGGGAGTGCTGGAACAGGAACAGCGCCAGCAGCGCGGCCACCTCGGACTGCTCCGGCATCAGCCGGTCGAGCAGCCGGGCCAGCCGGACCGCCTCGTCGGCGAAGGCCGGTTCGCCGTCGGCGACGTAGCCCCGGGTGAAGAGCAGGTACAGCACGGCGAGCACGCCGGGCAGCCGCTCGGCCAGCGCCGGCCCGCTGGGCACCCGGTACGGGATGCCGGCCTGCGCGATGCGGGTCCGGGCCCGGGTCAGCCGCCGGGTCATCGTCGACTCGCTGACCAGCAGGAGCCGGGCGATGGCGGCGGTGGGCACACCGCAGACCGTGCGCAGCGTCAGCGCCACCCGGGCGTCGAGCCCGAGCGCCGGGTGGCAGCACGTGAAGATCAGCCGGAGCCGGTCGTCCACCACGTCCTCCCCTGCCCCGGGCCCCGGTTCCGCGTCGGCCGGCGCGAGCACCGCCAGGTCGTGCAGCTTGCGGCGCTCCACGGCGGCCCGGCGCAGCACGTCGACCGCCCGGTTGCGGGCCACCGTCATCAGCCAGCCGCCCGGGTTGGTCGGCACACCGTCGCCCGGCCAGCGTTCCAGGGCGACGGTCAGCGCCTCCTGGGCACAGTCCTCGGCCAGCGCCCAGTCCCCGGTCACGCGGATCAGGGTCGCGACGATCCTGGGGTACGCCTCGGCGCCGGCGGCCGCGACGGCCTCCGCCGCCGCGGCCGTGCCGGCGCTCCCGTGCCGCTCGGCGGCTCCGGTACGGGTCATCGCGTCAGGCGGGCAGGCCCGCGAAGGGGCGCAGTTCCAGCCGGCCCTGCCGGGCCATCGGGTGTGCCCGCGCCACCTCGATCGCCTCGTCGAGGTCGGCGCAGTCGAGCAGGTCGAAGCCCACGATCACCTCCGTGGTCTCGGCGAACGGCCCGTCGGAGACGAGCAGCTCACCGTCGCGTACCCGGACGGTGGTGGCCGCGGTGGTCGGCGCCAGCGCGTCGCCCTGGAGGCGGCGGCCACGGCCGTCGTTCTCGGCCACCCACGCGTGGATGTCGGGTACGTCGGCCGGGTCGGTGTCCGGCTCGCTGTCGGTGCAGACGAACATCATGTACTTCATCTGGCGCTCCCTGGTGTGTCGGGGTATCGCCAGCATGACGATCGGCAGCGGCCGTTCCGGACAGGGGGTGCCGGAAAAATCTCGCCGGTCGGCGGTCAGTTCGCGTCGGCGGCGCGGCGGCGGGCCTCCCGGGTCTTCATGGCGTGCTCCATCAGCGTGACGAGCACCTCCTTGCTCGACTCGCGCTGGCGGGCGTCGCACAGCAGCACCGGCACCCCCGGGTCCAGGTTCAGCGCGGTCTGCACCTCGTCGAGCCGGTACTGTCGGGCGCCCTCGAAGCAGTTCACCGCGACCACGAACGGGGTGCCCCGACCCTCGAAGTAGTCGATCGACGGGAAACAGTCGGCCAGCCGGCGGGTGTCCGCCAGCACCACCGCGCCGATCGCACCCAGCGCCAGCTCGTCCCAGACGAACCAGAACCGGTCCTGCCCGGGGGTGCCGAACAGGTAGAGCACCAGGTCGTCACTGATGGTGATCCGGCCGAAGTCCATCGCCACGGTGGTGGTGGTCTTCTCCTCCACCCCGGACAGGTCGTCGATGCCGACCCCGGACTCGGTCAGCACCTCCTCGGTGCGCAACGGCCGGGTCTCGCTCACCGCGCCGACCATCGTGGTCTTGCCCACGCCGAAGCCACCGGCGACCAGGATCTTGATCGCGGTGGGCAGTGGGGTCGCTCCCGCCGGCCGGTCAGAGTGCCCGTAGTCCATTGATTACCGCCTCGAAGATGCTGTTGTCGGGAAGACCGGCCGTGGTCTGTGGTTCGCGGACCTGCACCAGGTTGCGGGCCGCCAGGTCGCCGAGGAGCACCCGGATGGTGCCCACCGGAAGGTCGAGATGGGCGGCGATCTCGGCGACGGACTGTATTCGTTGGCACAGTCCGACGATCGCCAGGTGCTCCGGACCGAGGCCGACCTCCGGTGTGACGTCGGCTCGGGTCGCGGTGACCAGGGAGATCAGGTCGAACGTGCCGGTGACCGGGCGGGCCCGCCCGCGCGTCATCGCGTACGGGCGGACCACCGGGCCCGCATGGTCGTCCACCCACTGATGGTCGGCGGACTCTCCCTGCACCGTCATCGCCGCTACTTCTCGCCGGCCGGCTGGTCCGCGCCCCGGGACGGGGAGGCCACGTACTTGCCCACCCGGGTCACCAGCATCGCCATCTCGTAGGCGATCAGGCCGACGTCGGCGTCCTCGCTGGCCAGCACCGCCAGGCAGGCGTTGCGCCCGGCCGCGGTGACGAACAGGAACGACGACTGCATCTCGATGATGGTCTGCTGCACCTGCCCGCCGCCGAAGCGCTTGCCGGCGCCCCGGGCCAGGCTCTGGATGCCGGCCGCCATCGCCGCGAGGTGCTCGCCGTCGTCCCGGCTCAGCCCCTGCGAGGAGGCCATCAACAGCCCGTCGGTGGAGAGCGCGACCGCATGCTCGGCCTGCTTCACCCGGCCCACAAGATCATCCAGCAACCACGTCAGGTCGGCACTCGAAGCCGTCTTCTGGGCCACTCGTCGTCCTCTTCTCCCCCGGCTGTTGCGCCGTACTCGTCTGGGGCTGTCCGTCACACCGCGCGGGAGACCCGCGCCACCGGCGTACGGTCAGGTAGTTTGCGGGTCCTCGTCGGTCGACTCGGGCGTCGCCGGCGGGGCGCCGGAAGCGCCGCCGAGCAGCCGCGCCGCGTCGGTCCGGCCCCGCCGGGTGCCGGTCTGGTAGGAGCTCATCATTCGGCGCACCTGCTCCGGCGGGCGCGCCACGTCCTCCTCGTCGGTCTCCGCCGCCGCGGGGTCGTCACGCAGCTCGGGCACGATGCTCGCCTGCCGGATCCGCACGGGCAGGCCCGAGCCCGTCCGGTCCGCCTCCGCCCGGGCCGGCGCCGGCCCGCCGTCGACGTCCGGGACCGGCGCGCCGAGACCGCTGTTGTCCGCCGGCCCGACCCGGTCGACCGCGGGCAGGCCGGTGGGCACCGTCGGGCCCTCCAGGGCCGGCTGACCGAGGGCACGCCGTGCCCGGCTGGGCAGCTCCGACGGCCCGGTGGCCGGCGTCGCCCGCTGCCGGGTGGGCAGGGCCGCGTCCAGATCGGACCCGTCGGTCTGCGCCTCCGGGGTGGTGTCGGCCGCCACCGGCGCGTTGGCCGGAGCCGCGGCCGGGGTGACCGGCTCCGGCGCGTCGAGCGCCGCCGTGGGCGGTGCGGCCAGCGCGACCGGTGCGAGCATGGCCGGGCGGCCGTTCTCGGCGGTCGGCGCGGCCGGCAGCGGGATGGCCGGCGACCCGGTCCGCATCGCGCCGGAGTCCTCCGGGGCGACGCCGTTCTCGGCGACCAGCTCCAGCGGGATCAGCACGACCGCGGTTGTGCCGCCGTACGCGGACTCCTTGAGCCGGACCCGCACGCCGTGCCGCTCGGTCAGCCGGCTCACCACGTAGAGGCCGAGGCGGGCGGCGTTGGCGAGGTTCAGCTCGGACTGGTCGACGATCCGGTGGTTCGCGGCGGCCAGGTCCTCCTCGCTCATGCCGAGGCCCCGGTCCTCGATCTCGATGGCGAACCCGTTGGACACCAGCTGGCCGCGAACCTCGACGGTGGTGTGCGGCGGGGAGAACGACAGGCCGTTCTCGATCAGCTCGGCGAGCAGGTGGATGATGTCGCCGACCGCGCGGCCGGCGAGCGACACGGGCCCGAGCGGCAGCACGTTGACCCGGGTGTAGTCCTCCACCTCGGCGACCGCGCCACGCACCACGTCGACCATCGGCACGTTGCGCCGCCAGGCCCGGCCCGGGGTGGAGCCGGAGAGCACGATCAGGTTCTCCGCGTTGCGCCGCATCCGGGTGGCCAGGTGGTCGACCCGGAACAGGTCCTCCAGCTCCTCCGCTTCCTGTTCGCGCCGCTCCATCGCGTCGAGCAGGGTGAGCTGGCGGTGCACGAGCGCCTGGGTGCGTCGGGCCAGGCTGAGGAAGACCTCGCGGACGTTGCGACGCAGGTCGGCCTGCTCGACGGCGGTGCGCAGGGCGGTCTCCTGGACCGCGTTGAACGCCTTGCCGACCTGGCCGATCTCGTCGGTGCCGAACTCCAGCGGCGGCGCCTCGGTGGCCACGTCGACCTCCTCGCCGCGGCCGAGCCGCTCCACCACCCGGGGCAGCCGCTCGTCGGCGAGCTGCCACGCGGCCTGACGCAGCCGCTCCAGCTGGCGCAGCAGGGTCCGGGCCGTGGTGATGGAGATGACGACGGAGGCGATGACGGCGAGCAGGCCCAGACCGGTGGCGAGCACCAGCCGGACGACGACCATCACGGCGACGCCGGTGGCCCGCCCGACGATGCCCTCGCCGCCGTCGGCCACCGCGTCGTTGACCTCGGCCATCGCCGGTTCGACGGTGCCGCGCCACTGCTCGGCGCTGATCGGCAGCTGGGTCGCCGGCCGGCCCTCACGGATGATGCCGTCCTGCACGGCGCGCAGCCGGGTGAACGCCTCGCCCTCGACGAGCTGCTGGTAGCGGCGCTGGTCGACGTCGGAGAGCCGGGCGCGGGTCTCCTCGCCGAGGAACCGCTCGGCGCCGACCAGGCCGACGTAGCGGGCGTACTCCGGCCCGCTCATCCGGCCGTTGCCGAACAGGCCGCTGAGCAGCGCGTCCTCCTGGGAGATCAGCTCCTTCATCCGGTTGAGCTGGATGAGGGCTGCCGCGTCGGCGGCGATCGCCTTGTCGTCCAGGCTGCCCGTGACGTCGTAGATCTGGAAGATCGACTCGATCGCGCCGGTGTACGCGTCGGCGGCGGCGATCCGGTCGATCTTGCGGCCCAGCACCTCCGCGCGGGTCTGCTCGAGCGCGCCGATCTGGGCGATCGAGGCGTCCAGCTGGGCGTCGAGCGCCGAGCTGCCGGCCACGTCGACCTGCCAGTTGCGGACCGAGTCGGCGAAGTCGCCCGCGAGCTGCGCGCTCCTGCGCTGCTCGGCCTCCAGCGCCGACCGCTGCTCGGCGTTGGGGTTGCTCAGGTACGCCTGCGTCAGCCGCCGTTCCAGTTGGAGCTCCTGGAGCAGCGGCTCGCTCGGCGCGTAGACCTTGCTGTTGAGCAACTGGACACCGAGCAGGTTGAAGCCGTCCCGCAGGGTGACCCATGCCGCGAACATCCAGAGCGCGACCAGGGAGAGCAGCAGGGCGACGACCTTGGTGCGGATACTCGTACCGCGAGAACGCATTGAACCGTCCCAGGCAGGGTGTTGACTCAGCTCATCAACGGGTGATCATGGAGGGCGACGTCCCGCCGCAGCGGGGCATACGGGGCTGAGGCTCTGCGTACGCTAGCAGTGTCCACACAACCCCTCAAGTTGTTGTTTTTGTTGCCTGGTAACCGCAATCCGCCACCGAACGGTCGACCCCCGGCGTACGGGTGGCAGCCAGCCGGCAGGCGGCGAGCACTGCCGAGCGGACGATGGCGGTAGGACAGTACAGCTCCTTGCCGTACCACAGTGGAGGGTGCTCCCCACCGGTCGGTCTGTGCAGGTAGGCGTGCCCCCGGTCCACCGCGTCGTCGACCCGTGGCCCGGCCGTCGGCGCCGCGAGCAGGACCTGCAGGGCGTACGCGGTCTCCTCGACGGTGCCGGCCCACCGCCCCCACGAGCCGTCGGCGCGCTGGCTGTCCAGCACCCAGAGGGCCGCCCGGTCCACGGCCTCGGCCGCCGCCGCGCCCCGGCCGGACTCCGCCAGCGCCAGCGCGCAGCAGGCGGTGGCGTAGTACGGCGAGGCGTGCCACCGGTCCTGCCAGCGGCCGTCGGCGAGCTGGTGCTCGGGCAGCACGGCGCTGAGCCGGTCGACCGTCCGGTGGTAGCGCCCGTCGGCGTCCGGGTGCCGAACCACGTGCTGACCGAACGCGTCCAGCACGTGGGCGTTGGTGGTGACCGAGAAGCCGTCCTCGCTGCCCGGCCAGGTGCAGAAGCCGTCCGCCGTCTCGTACGCCCACAGGCTGGCCGGGTCGGCCGGGCGACCGAGCCGGGCCAGCGCGTCGAGCGCCACCGATGTGGTGTCCGCGTCGGTCGGCAGGCCGTCGCCGGTGGCGACGCCCTCGGCGCCGGTGGCCCCGGCCAGGCTCTCCAGCAGGGCGTTCGGCGGGTTGACCGGGATGCCGGCGCGGCGCAGGCCGCTGAGCACCCAGGCCCGTTCGAAGACGGTGATCGGAATCGGGCAGGGCACGGGGCCGCCACGATCACGGATCAGCTCCCGCAGGAAGGCGTGCGCGGCGGGGCCGGCCTCCGGCCCGGCCGTGGTCAGCCAGGCCGCGGTCGCGGCGGGTGAGGCGCCGACGGCGGTCAGGGTGGGCCCGGCGTCGGCCGGCGTCGCGTCCAGCACCTCGTAGAAGTGGGCGAGCTTCGCCGGCAGCGCCGCGCCGGCGGCCACCGCCGCCCGCACCGCGCGCAACCGGTCCGCGCCGAGCCCGGCGGGCAGCCCCAGCGGTGGACGGGGCAGCCGGTCCGCGGTGGCCCGGTCCAGCCCGGCCAGCCGTTCGTTGATCGAGTCGACCAGCGCCGGGACGATGAGGTCCAGCGCCGGGGTGTCCGGCAGCTCCCGGGCGTCGGTGGCGAGCAGCGTGCCGGTGAGCGCGCGCAGCCCGCGGGCGACCGGGGCGAGCAGGTCCGTTCCGGCCCGGCCGGCGGCCAGCGCGGCGAGCAGCCCGTCGGTGGCGCTCAGGGTCGGCACCAGGGCGTACCCCTCGGGCGGGCCCCACGCGCCGTCCGGGCGCTGGCCGCGCAGCAGGAACCCGATCCGCTGGTGGTGCCCCGGCAGCCACGGCGCGTCGGCGACCAGCCGACCGGTCTCGTACACCGACGAAGCGACCTGCCCCCACGGCCGCAGCACCAGCCCGGCAATCAGCTCGCGGGCCGCATCGGTGGCCGGGTCGCCGCCGGTGACCGGCCCGGTCAGGACGCGGAACACGCCGTCACTCATCGCGCACCCCCCAGAAGTCCGACACCTCGTAGAAGCCGCCGGTGAAGGAGATCTGCCGGTGCAGGTAGTCCGCCTGGCGTGGGCAGCGCTCGCCGAGGGCGGCCAGCTCCGCCCGGGAACGGGCGGTCAGCTCGGCCAGCCGCGTGTGCACCTGCGCCGGGTCGGCGACCAGCAGCGCGTTCAGATCGCCCCACTCGGCGTCCCGGCCGTGCGTGGCCAGGTCGTTGACCAGCCGCAGCACGCGCTGCACGCCGCGCCCGGCGGCCAGCAGGTCGCTCAGGTGGGCCAGCGTCTCGTCGTCGCCGGTCGCGATCCAGTGGGTGACGTTGACGAAGGAGCAGGCCAGGTTGTCGGCGTTGTCCAGGTAGCCGTCCAGGTCCGGCAGGCGTCGTCCGGTGGACGGGTCGGCGGGCAGCTTCTTCCAGTCCCACTCCCGGGCCACCGCGGCCAGCATCCGAGCCAGCTCGTCACGCCAGACCGGCCGCAGCCGGTCGAAGGCCGGCACGGCGGCCAGCTCGTCGCGCAGGTCGGCCAGCAGCCGCGCCAGGTGCCGGCCGGGAGGCGGGGCCGCGCCGTCGGCCACCGCCAGGCAGTCGGTGACCACCGCACGGACGTCGTCGGCGGACCGGGCGAGGTAGTCGACCTGCCAGTCGGCGGCGAAGACCCACAGCAGGGTACGGGTGGTGATCCGCAGCTCGGCGGCGGTGTGCCAGGGCGCGGTGAACGCGATCGCGGTGGCCACCGAGCTGAGCAGCGCCGGGTCGAACGGCGCGGCGTCGAACAGCTCGGGGTGGGCGGCGGTGACGTCCTGCAGGTCGCGTACGCCGCGCACGGCGAGCGCGCACACCCGGCCCTGCTCGGCGACGACGTCCCGACCGGTCTGCACCGGCCCCGTCACGGTACGACCGGGCGCTCGACCGGGGTGAGGATCAGCTCGGCCCGCTGCTTGGGTTGCAGCGAGGCGCCCATCCGGGGTGTCAGGTCGACCGGGTGGCGCAGCTGGAAGCGGTAGCGACTCAGCACCGTGCTCACGATGAGCTGCGCCTCCAGCAGGAACAGGTACTGCCCGAGGCACTGGTGCGGGCCGCCGCCGAACGGGAAGTAGGAGTAGCGGTAGGGCCGCCGTGGCCGCTCGGGGGCGAAACGCTCCGGGTCGAAGAGGTCCGGGTCGTCCCAGAACGTCGACATCCGCTGGGTGACGTACGGGCTGACCAGCACGGTGCCGCCGGCCTTGATCCGCACCCCGCCCAGCACGTCGTCGCCGACCGCGGTCCGCGGGATCATCCAGCCGGCCGGGTAGAGCCGCAGCATCTCGTCGAGCACCATCCGGCCGTAGCGCAGCTCGGGCAGGTGTTCGCGACCGACCCGGTCGCCGCCGACCACCCGCTCGATCTCGTCGGTCATCAGCTCGGCCACGTCGGGCCGGGACGACAGCACCGGCCACAGCCAGGAGAGCAGGGCGATGGTGGTCTCGGTGGCGGTGGAGAACATCGCCACCACGTCGCCGCGGATCGCGTACTCGTCGGGTTGCCGGCCGTCGGCGCGGGGCCGGCAGAGGGTGGAGATGATGTCGTCGCCGTCGGTGGGCCGGGCGGTGGCCTCGCGGATGATCGGCAGCACCACCTCGTCGATGGTCCGGACCGCCTCGCGGAAGCGCCGGTCGCCGGGCATCGGCACCGCGTACGGCACGAAGGGCACCAGCAGGCGCGGGAGCATCGCGGTGGTGACGGTGTCCAGCGCGGCGCTGATCCGCAGCGCGTCCGGCACCGAGATCCGGTCGGCGAAGAGCACCCGCATGGTGGTCCGCAGGACGATCCGGGTCAGCTCGGCGCCGCCGTCGATCGGGCGGCCGTCCCGGGCCGGCTCCAGCCACTCGTCGACGGCCTCGTTGATCGCCTCGGCCATCCTGTCGACCAGCGTCTCGGCCCGTTTGGCGGTGAACAGCGGTTGCAGCGCGCCCCGGCTGGACTCCCAGACCTCGCCCTCGGCGACCAGGATGGCGTCGCCGACGATCCGGCGGACCGGTCGCCAGAGCAGCCCGTCCCCGTCGCGGGTGTAGTTGGCAACGTTGTCCCTCAGCACGCGTTGCAGATGCTCCGGGTGGCTTACCAGGTACGGGCGGAACGAGCCGAGGTTCAGCCGGACAACCTCGCCGCCCGCGTCGTCGGCGAAGCCGACCAGCGCGCCGAGCGGGTCGCGGACCAGCGCGGGCAGCACGTGACGGAGCGGAATCGTGCGGGGTTCGGTGCTGACGGGGGCGGGGCCGGCATCGGACACCTGCGACATGAAACGACGCCTCCTCGGCGTCCCGCCGACCGCAGCGGTCCACTTCGGTCGGTCGGGGACTGTGGAACTTTCACCTTCTGGGCGTCGGAAGCATCTCACCAAACGCGGGGCACCTCCAGACCTGCGGCCGGGAGAATTCCGCCGCCGCGCCGGGGCCGCGACCCCGACATCCCCGCCCCACGCTCCTGAGTGGACCATCAGGATGGGCTCCCGACGCAGGTCGGGGCGGCACGCCGAGGGACTGACGTCGCCCCGGGGGCCCGTCGCCGCCGCCCCGGGTCGACGCCCACCCCGCGGGACCGGCGGGCGACGCGCGACCGGCCGGGCGGGACGCCACCGCGCCGGGACCTACCGGTACCCCCGAATCCGGGCGATGCCGGGCACCCTGTGCCAGGCTCTGTGGCATGGACGACAAGACCATCCTGAACCGGATCTCCGAGCTGGTCGACGAGGAACACAAGCTGCGCGCGGACGCGCAGGCCCACGAGTCGGGCACCGAGGGCGACGCCAGCGAGCGGCTACGCGCGCTGGAGGAGTCCCTCGACCAGTGCTGGGACCTGCTGCGCCGTCGTCGGGCCGCCCGGCAGAGCCACGGTGACCCCGATTCCCAGGGCGAACGCCCCAAGCCCGAGGTGGAGCGCTACCTCCAGTAAGCGGTGCCGGTGGGTCGGGCGGCCCGGCCGGGCCGCCCGACCCGTCCCGGTCAGCGGACGCCCGCCTCGCGCAGCAGCTCCCCGGCCAGCGCGCCGGGATCGGCCTGCTCGGCGGGCAGCCCCCGCGCCACGAACCAGGTGCCGACCACCCGCACGTCGCGGGCCAGGAACTCGGGCCCCTGCGGGTTCGCCACCACGTCGACCACCTGCGGCAGGTCGATCACGACCAGCCGGCCCCGGTGCACGAGCAGGTTGTACGGCGACAGGTCGCCGTGGGCGTAGCCGGCCCGGGCCAGCACCCGCAACGCCTCCACCAGTTGGGCCCACAGGTCGCGCAGCTCGCCCGGGCCGGGCCGCAGCTGGGCCAGCCGGGGCGCGGCCTCGCCCGTCTCGGGGTCGCCGACGAACTCCAGCATCAACTCGGTGCCGCGCAGCTGCACCGGGTACGGCACGGCGATCCGGTCGTGCCCGGCGCCGATCTCCCAGAGCCGGGCCAGGGCGTCGAACTCGGCCGCCGCCCACTGCCCGGCGATCATCTGCCGGCCGAAGGCCGTCCGGCCGGCCATCGCCCGGTTCTCGCGGGACCGGCGCACCCGGCGGCCCTCCAGGTAACCGGCGTCCCGGTGGAACAGCCGGTGCTCGGGGTCCCGGTAGCGCTTGACCGCCAGCAGGCAGGACCGGTCGGTGTCGGGCACCCCCCGGCGGACCAGGTGGACGTCCGCCTCCTTGCCGGTCTTCAGCACGCCCAGTTCGGTGTCCTTGGCGGCCAGCTCGGTGACCAGCCAGTCCGGGTGCGGTTGCGGCCCGTGCACCGCGTCGTCCCAGGACGACCAGCGATCGCCGGTGTCCGGGTCAGGGGCGCCGTCCGGGTCGGCGGGCGGCTCGCTGTGCCGCCCGCGCTTCAGGAACTGCGGTTCGTCGTCGTCGAAGCGGCTCTTGCCGCGGGTCCGGCGCTCGAGCGCCGGAAGGTCGTGATCGCGCACTGTGGTGAGGTTCCCTTGGTCGAGGCTGATGAAGGCAGCTGGAAGCGAGCTGCGAAGACGGCCATGACCGACCCCCTCTCCTCGACCGGGCGTACGCCCGGGTGCACGATGCGCCGACCATGTTCGCCGCCACCCGGCGGCCGGTCAACCGAATTACCGGCGCCGCCCGACCGGGGCGGGCGCCTCCCGGCGGCGAGCTCAGCCGGCGAGCACGGTGGCGACTGCGGCGATCAGCCCGTCCACCGACCGGCTCGGCGCGAACCGGGTGTCCGACCAGGTGCGGCCCCGGTGCAGCCAGACGCTGGGCAGCCCGACCGCGGCGGCGCCGCCGATGTCCGCCTCCGGGCTGTCGCCGACCACCCAGGCGCCACGCAGCGGCATCCGCACCCGCTGCGCGGCCAGCGCGAAGATCCTGGGGTTGGGCTTGCTGACCCCGGCCTCCTCGGAGATCACCCAGTCGGCCACGTACCGGTCCAGACCGGTCCGGCGGATCTTGGCGTCCTCCACGCGTACCGTGCCGTTGCAGACCACCACCGGCACCCAGCCGGCGTCGTCGGCGATCCGCAGCGCGCAGGCGACCAGCGGATCGAGGCGGGTCTGCTCCACCACCCCGTCGTGCAGCTCCTCCACCAGGTCGATCGAGGGAATGCGCAGCTCGTACCGGTCCCGGATGGCGTCGGCCAGATCCCAGCGGTCGGTCAACCCGTCGGCGTCGATCGAGATCAGCCAGTCGATGTCGATGGGGGGCGCGCCGATGCCGTCCAGGAAGCGCTCACCCCAGCGGCGGAACGGCCCGGCCCGATCCAGCAGGGTGTTGTCCAGGTCCAGCAGGAGCAGTGGCACTCGGGCACCCTACGGGACCGACGTGTCCGCCAACAGATCCTGCGGGTGTCGACCTGGCGGTGGGCTCAATCGGACAGGGTCACCCGCGAGCCGCCCTGGTCCGGCAGCCGGTCGGCGAGCATCGAATGGGCCGCCCGGGTAGCCGCCAACGCGGCCGGGTCCAGCGTCGCGACCAGCACCGCCGTGCCCTCGTCGGCGCCCCGCGCCAGCGTCCGCCCCTGCGGGTCGTAGATCGCCGCGCCGCCGTTGAACCGCCACGGGTCGGCGCCGCCGACCGCGTTGGCGAAGACCACGTACATCGTGTTGTCCAGGGCCCGCGCGGCGTAGTAAAGGTCCCGGCGGTGCTCCGAGCCGGCCAGGTAGCCGCTGGGGCACAGGTAACCGTGGGCGCCGTCGAGGGCGGCGGCGCGGCCGTGCTCCGGGAAGCAGCCGTCGTAGCAGATGCCCAACCCGAGCCGCCAGTCGTCGACGAGCAGCGTGGCACCGCGCCCGCCGGGGCTGAACAGGTCGCGTTCGTCGCCCCACAGCTGCTGCTTGTCGTACCCGACCCGGACCGTTCCGGCCCGGTCGACCACGAGCGCGGCGATGGTGCGCCGGCCGTCGGGATGCCGGGCCGCGGCGCCGACCAGCACGCTGACCCCGATGTCACGCGCGGCCGCGCGCAGCGGGTCGAGCCGGGGGTCGGCGACCACGCCGGTCGGGTCTGCCACGACGTCGGTGCCGGCCGTGTCGGCGGCGAGGGTCGGCGGGTGGTACGCGCAGAGGTACAGCTCGGGCAGGACGACCACCCGTGCGCCCTGCCCGCCGGCGCGGCGGACCAGGTCGGCGGCGGCGACGGCGTTGCCGGCGACGTCGCCGGGCGTCGGCGTGGCCTGGACGGTGGCCACGGTCAGCGGGGCGGAAGGTGTGGGGGGCGGGGTCACGGGGCGATGGTAGCGGTGCCGTCGGCAGCCATATACCAAGCCGTACGTACGGTTTGCCTGACGCGGGGTGACCTGCGACGATCGACGCGTGCCCAGAGTAAGCCAGGACCAGCTCGACGCGCGCCGGCAGGAGATCCTCGCCGCCGCGCGGGCGTGTTTCGCCCGGCACGGCTACGAGGGGGCGACCGTACGCCGCCTCGAGGAGGCCACCGGGCTCTCGCGGGGTGCCATCTTCCACCACTTCCGGGACAAGGACTCGCTGTTCCTCGCCGTCGCCGAGGACGACGCCGCCGCCATGGTCGAGACGGTGGCCCGCAACGGTCTCGTGCAGGTGATGCGTGACCTGCTGGCCGGAGCGGTCTCCCCGGACACCACCGGCTGGCTCGGCAGCCAGCTGGAGGTGTCCCGCCGGCTGCGCACCGATCCGGCGTTCGCCCGGCGCTGGGCGGAGCGGTCCGCCGCGGTCGCCGAGGCGACCCGGGACCGGCTGGCCCGCCAGCGCGACGCGGGGGTGCTGCGCGAGGACGTACCGATCGACGTGCTGGCCCAGTTCCTGGAACTCGCCTACGACGGCCTGGTGCTGCACCTCGCGATGGGCCGGCCGGCCGGCGACCTGGGCCCGGTGCTCGACCTGGTGGAGGAGGCGGTCCGCCGCCGCTGATCGTCCGCCCGACACCGGGCCGCCGGCCGTGGCGCCGCTGCTCCACAATGGGGCCGCCGAACCCTCCGGCGACAGGAGCAGCCGATGATCGACCTCGCCGCGTCGGGCGACACCTGGGGCATCCCCGGCCCGACCTTCCTCCGGCTCTACCTCGTGGCGACCGCCCTGGTGGTGGCGCTGGCGGTCTACTACCGGGTCCGCCCGGTGGGCGACTCCAGGGACGCCACGACCGGGCCACTCGGCCCGCAACAGGTCGCGTACCTCAACGGTGGGCCCCGGCTCGCCGTGCACGCCGCGGTCGGCGGTCTGCGCAGCAGCGGCGCGATCGGCGTCGGTCCGGACCGTCGGCTGCTCACCACCGGCCCGACACCGTCCGGGCTGACCCCACTGGACCAGGCCATCCACTGGGCCGCCCACCAGCGGGCCCGGGCCGGGGACCTGCCGCAGGACCAGCGGGTCCGCGAGGCGCTCGACCAGCTCCGGGCCGGCCTGGAGCAGCGCGGGCTCCTGCGGAGCAGGGCGCAGCACGGCACCGCCCGCCGCTGGGCCGGGTTCCTGTTCGTCCTGCTGGGCATCGGCCTGTTCCGGCTGGTCTCCGGCCTGTTCAACGACCGCCCGGTGGGCTACCTGATGCTCGCCCTGATCCCGGTTCTCATCGCCGCGCTGCTGCTGCGCCTGGTGCCCGAGCGCACCCGCGCCGGTCGGGCCGCTGTGCGCGACATACGCCGCCAGCACGCCCACCTGGCCCCCGCGTCGTCTCCCGCGTTCGCCACCTACGGGGCGGCCGGCGCGGCGATGGGCGTGGCCCTGTACGGCACCGCGTCGCTCTGGGCGCTCGACCCCGGCTTCGCCGAGCAGGCCGAGATCCAGCGCCAGGCGGCGTCCGGCAGCGGCTGGTCGTCGGGCTCGAGCGGCGGAACGTCGGGCGATGGCGGGGGCAGCTCGTGCAGTGGCGGCAGCTCGTGCGGCGGTGGCGGCGGGTGCGGAGGCGGAGGGTGCGGCGGATGACGGGGCCGTCCGGCGTCGGCATCGGCTGGCGCCCGGAGATCGCCGGCTTCGTGGCCGAGCTGCCCGGGCTGCGCTTCGTCGAGGTGGTGGCCGAGTCGGTGCCCGCCAGCGGGCCGCTCCCGTCGGGCCTGGTCCAGCTGCGCGAGCGCGCGGTGACCGTCGTACCGCACGGGGTGCGGCTCTCCCTCGGCGGCGCCGAGCCGGTCGACCCGGCCCGCGTCGCCCACCTGGCGGCGGTGGCGCAGCGGCTCGACGCCCCGCTGGTCAGCGAGCACATCGCCTTCGTCCGGGCCGGCGGCCTGGAGGCCGGGCACCTGCTGCCGTTGCCGCGCAGCCGGGAGGCGGTCGACGCGGTGTGCGCCAACGTGGCCCGGGTACAGGCCGAGCTGCCGGTGCCGATCGCGCTGGAACCCATCGCCGCGCTGGTCGACTGGCCCGACGACGAGCTGGACGAGGCGGCCTTCCTCACCGAGATCCTGGACCGGACCGGGGCCCTGCTGCTGCTCGACATCGCCAACGTCTACGCCAACGCCCGCAACCGGGGCACCGACCCGCTCGCGCTGCTGGACCGGCTGCCGCTCGACCGGGTCGCCTACGTGCACGTGGCCGGAGGCGCAGAGCACGGCGGCTACTACCACGACACGCACACCGATCCCGTGCCGGCGCCGGTGCTGGAGCTGGTCGGGGCGCTCTGCGCCCGGCGGCGACCGCCGGCCCTGCTGCTGGAGCGCGACGGCGGCTACCCACCGGCGGCCGTACTCCGCGCCGAGCTGGACGCCCTGGCCACCGCCGCAGGCCTCCCGGCCGTCACGTGACCAGCGCCTCCCCGCCGGACGGCGGCGCTCCGCCGGCACCCGGTGACCGGGCGGGCGGCCCGCCGACCGGCAGCCTCGCGCAACGGCAGGCGGCCCTGGTCGCGGCG
>NZ_QGKR01000201.1 GCF_003172955.1 Micromonospora acroterricola
AGGTGTGTATAAGAGACCGGTGGCGGGCGGGGGCCCACCGACCGGCGGCGTCGGGTACGACGGAGGCTGCGTCACGCCCGCAAGTGTTACAGGTTGCCGCGTGCTTCCTGCTCCCGCTCGATGGCCTGGAAGAGCGCCTTGAAGTTGCCCTTGCCGAAGCCCAGCGAGCCGTGCCGCTCGATCAGCTCGAAGAAGACGGTGGGGCGGTCCTGCACCGGCTTGGTGAAGATCTGGAGCAGGTAGCCGTCCTCGTCCCGGTCGACCAGGATCCGGCGGGCCTTCAGCTCCTCGATCGGCACCCGCACGTTGCCGATCCGGGCGCGCAGCTCGGGGTCCTCGTAGTACGAGTCCGGGGTGTCCAGGAACTCGACACCGGCCGCGCGCATCGCGTCGACGCTGGCCAGGATGTCGTTCGTGGCGACCGCGATGTGCTGGGCGCCCGGGCCCTGGTAGAACTCCAGGTACTCGTCGATCTGCGACTTCTTGCGGGCCACGGCCGGCTCGTTGAGGGGGAACTTCACCTTGCGGGTGCCATTGGCCACGACCTTGCTCATCAGCGCCGAGTAGTCGGTGGCGATGTCGTCGCCGATGAACTCCGCCATGTTGGAGAAGCCCATCACCCGCTTGTAGAACTCGACCCACTCGTCCATGCGGCCCAGCTCCACGTTGCCGACCACGTGGTCGACGGCCTGGAAGAACCGCTTCGGCTGGATGCCGGCGTCGATCATCGGCTGCCGGTCCACGATCGGGCCGCGGGCCACGAAGCCGGGCAGGAACGGGCCGGTGTAGCGGGACCGGTCGACCAGGGTGTGCCGGGTGTCGCCGTACGCGGCGATGGCGGCCAGCCGGACGGTGCCGTGCTCGTCGGTCACCTCGTGCGGCTCGACGACGCTGGCGGCGCCCTGGGCGATGGCGTGCGCGTACGCGGCGTCGACGTCCGGCACCTCCAGCGCGATGTCGCTCACGCCGTCGCTGTGCCGGGCCACGTGCTCGGCGCCGTCGGCGTCCGGGCGCACCGCGCCGGTCAGCACGAACCGGGCCGAGCCGCTGGTCAGCACGTACTGGGCGTGATCCCGGTAGCCCTGCTCGGGGCCGCGGTAGGCCACGCAGGTCATGCCGAACGCGGTGGAGTAGTAGTGCGCGGCCTGCTTGGCGTTGCCGACCAGGAAGTGCACGTGGTCGAGGCCCTTGACCGGGAAGGGGTCGTGGCTGATGTCGTGGTCGACAGCGCCGACGAGCCGGTCGACGTCGACGTCCTCGGTCGACTGGGGTCGGTCGATCGCCTGGGTCATGGTGGCCTCCCTCGCGTACCGGCCGGCCTCGTGGGCCGCCGTGGTTGGTTCCTGTGGCGAGGATCGCTGTGTCGGCCGCGAGTGGGCAACTGGCAGAGTAAATGCTGGTCAGGTTGCGCATTCGGTATGGTCTCAACCCATGAAGGGTGAGCAGGCTGTACAGCTGGACGCCCTCGACGTGCGTCTGATCGAACTGCTCGCCGAGGAGCCGCGGATCGGGGTGCTGGAGTGCTCCCGGCGCCTCGGGGTCGCCCGGGGCACCGTGCAGGCCCGGCTGGACAAGCTGGTCGACCGGGGCGTCATCGGCGGCTTCGGCCCGGAGATCTCACCGGCCGCGATCGGATTCGGGGTGACCAGCTTCGTCACGCTGGAGATCAGTCAGCGGCACGGCCACGACCCGGTCACCGCCCACCTCGCCGCCATCCCCGAGGTGCTGGAGGCGCACACCATCACCGGCTCCAGCGACCTGCTCTGCCGGATCGTGGCCCGCTCCAACACCGACCTGCAGCGGGTCATCGACCAGATCGTCTCCTCCGCCGGCATCACCCGCGCATCGACGATCATCGCGCTGGCCGAGCAGATCCCGTACCGCACGCTCCCGCTGGTCCGCAGCGCCGTCCGCACCGAGGGAAGGACGCCCTCCTGACCCCTCCGGTCGCGGAACCGCCCCCCTGTTAACACCTCCGGCCCCAGAAAGCGTGGCGACACGGCGGCGCGGGCGTACGGAAGATCCGTGATCGTGGCTACCGTGTGCGGTGTGTCCAAGGGGAGCGTGCGCGGCGGGCTGCTGCTTGGCCTCGCCGTGGTCGTCGCCCTCGCCGCGACCGGCGTGTGGAATCCCTTTCCGGGCCTGTGGGACTGGGTGGACCGCAGTGAACCCATTTCCGAGCCGGACGTGGTCTGGCAGCAGCGGATCGGCGGCACCCCGCGCAGCGTGACCATCGCCGGCGACACGGTGGTGGTCGAGCAGCGCACCCGCGTCGAAGCCCGCAGCCTGGCCACCGGCGACCAGCTCTGGGAGCGCAAGGCGGACTGGTCCGCGGTCGCCGGCGGTGACCGGGACCCGGTGGTCGCCGTGGGCAAGCTCCTGGTCAAGGGGTACGAGCTGCTCGACCCCACCACCGGCGCGACCCGGCGGCGCGACGACGACGCGGTGGCCGTGTGGACGTACCGCAACCTGCTGCTCGACGCCCACTGCACGGACGCCACCGACTGCACCCTCAGCGCCTGGGACCCACGCGGCACCGCGCCCCTGTGGACGGCCTTCCTGCCCGGGGTGAGCAGCGGGTTGCTCGCCGACAACCCGGGCCTGCGCGGCACCCGCCGGCTCACCGCCACCCGGGTCGACGACGGGGTGGCCGGGCCGGAGCCGGTGCCACCGCTGCTCGGCTTTCCGGTGGACGGCCGTGTGCACGTGGTCGACACCGCCACGGGCCGGGTGCTCCAGAACGTCGAGCCGGGCCGGGACGAGCGCCTGTCCATCGTGGGCGGCCGGATGCTGCGGATCGCCGCCCGATCCCAGGACGGCACCTGCTACTTCGCCATCTCGGCCCGGGACCCGGCGACCGGCCAGGAGGCCTGGCAGCGGGCCGGAGTCAACCTCCGGACCGCCGACAGCGCCGGCTGCGCCCAGCGGGAGGACCCGCAGGGCGCGCGGAACGTGCTGATCGGGGTCGGCCCGGACGGCCGCGAGGCCGTCATCGACGGGTACGACGGGCGCCTGCTCTGGGCCGGCGACCCGGGGGCCCGGCTGATCGCCGTCGACGACCGTTACGCCCTGTTCCGGTCGACCGACAAGCGCTCGGTGGTCGCCCGTGAACTCGGCACCGACCGGGTCCTGTGGACCCAACCCGCCAGCGGCAAGGCCGGCGCGGCGCTCACGCCGTACGCGGCGGTGATCACCGACGAGAAGCCGTCCCGGCTGGTCGCCGTGGAGCCGCGCAGCGGCCGGGAACTGGCCGTCCTGCGGACCCCCGCGAACGCCCTCGCGGTCGGTCCCCAGGGCATGATCGTCGGTGAGGGACGGGAGATCGGGTACATCCGCTTCGGCGCGACCGGCGGCGCCCCCGCCCCGCCACCCGGCGACGGCGGCAACCCCGGCAATCCCGGCCCGGGCGGCACCCGCCCCGGCAGCGGAGACGACGACGACAACTGCGGGCCCAAGCGGGAACTCTGCCCCGATCCCGCCGGCGGCAAGGACGGCTGAGCAGGCGGTCGGCACGGCGTCCCGGACCACGACCGGGGGCCGCCACGGCGCGGCGGGCTCGGCGGATGAGAGCGGCGTCCCAGGACCAGCCCGGCGGGTGGGAATGATCGACCGGTCTGCCCTAGGCTTGCCGCTCATGAGCAGTGCCGCCGCATTCTCGTACGCCCCTCTGCTGCCGACCGGCCCCGACCAGACCGACTACCGCCTGGTCACCGACGAGGGTGTCGACGTCGTCCACGGCCCGGGAGGCCGCCGGTTCCTCACCGTGGAACCGGCCGCGCTCACCGCGCTGACCGCCGAGGCGATGCACGACATCGCGCACTTCCTGCGCCCGGCGCACCTGGCCCAGCTGCGGGCGATCATCGACGATCCGGCCGCCTCGCCGAACGACCGGTTCGTGGCGCTGGACCTGCTGCGCAACGCCAACATCGCCGCGGGCGGAGTGCTGCCGATGTGCCAGGACACCGGCACCGCGATCGTGAT
This sequence comes from Micromonospora acroterricola, assembly GCF_003172955.1. Lineage (GTDB taxonomy): Bacteria > Actinomycetota > Actinomycetes > Mycobacteriales > Micromonosporaceae > Micromonospora > Micromonospora acroterricola. The sequence goes on from NZ_QGKR01000201.1 coordinate 3,982, forward strand.
GGGCAAGCGCGGTCGGCACGTCCTGACCGACGGCGCCGACGCCGAGGCCATCTCCCGGGGTGTCTACCAGGCGTACACGAAGCTGAACCTGCGCTATTCGCAGCTCGCCCCGCTGACCATGTGGGACGAGCGGAACACCGGCAGCAACCTGCCGGCCCAGGTCGAGCTGTACGCCGAGGACCCGGACGGGCACCCCGACGCGTACAAGTTCCTGTTCATGGCGAAGGGCGGCGGCTCGGCCAACAAGTCGTACCTCTACCAGGAGACCAAGGCGCTGCTCAACCCGACGCGGATGATGCAGTTCCTGGAGGAGAAGCTGCGGCTAATCGGCACCGCCGCCTGCCCGCCGTACCACCTGGCCATCGTCATCGGCGGCACCTCCGCCGAGTACGCGCTGAAGACCGCGAAGTACGCCAGCGCCAAGTACCTCGACGCGCTGCCCACCGCCGGCTCGATGAGCGCCCACGGCTTCCGGGACCTGGAGCTGGAGGCGGAGGTGCTGGAGCTGACCCGCAACTTCGGCATCGGCGCGCAGTTCGGCGGCCGGTACTTCTGCCACGACGTGCGGGTGGTCCGGCTGCCCCGGCACGGCGCCTCCTGCCCGGTGGCGATCGCGGTCTCCTGCTCGGCGGACCGGCAGGCCGTCGCCAAGATCACCCCGTCGGGTGTCTGGCTGGAGCGGCTGGAGACCGACCCGGCGCGTTTCCTGCCCGACGTGACGGACGACTCGCTCGACGCCGAGATGGTCGTCCGGGTCGACCTCAACCGGCCGATGGACGAGATCCGCGCCGAGCTGTCCAAGTACCCGGTGAAGACGCGGCTGTCGTTGTCCGGCCCGCTGGTGGTGGCCCGCGACATCGCGCACGCCAAGATCGCCGAGCGTCTTGACGCCGGTGAGCCGATGCCGCAGTACCTGCGCGACCACGCTGTCTACTACGCCGGCCCGGCGAAGACCCCCGAGGGTTACGCCTCGGGCTCGTTCGGCCCGACCACCGCCGGCCGGATGGACGCCTACGTGGAGAAGTTCCAGGCCGCCGGCGGCTCGCAGGTGATGCTCGCCAAGGGCAACCGGTCGGGCCAGGTGACGCGCTCCTGCCAGCAGCACGGCGGTTTCTACCTCGGCTCCATCGGGGGGCCGGCGGCCCGCCTCGCGCAGGACTGCATCAAGCACGTCGAGGTCCTGGAGTACCCGGAGCTGGGCATGGAGGCGGTCTGGAAGATCGAGGTGGAGGACTTCCCCGCCTTCATCGTGGTCGACGACAAGGGCAACGACTTCTTCGCCGAGGTCACCAAGCCGGTGCTCACCGTCGGCCGTCGCTGACCTTCGGCAGGCGAAGGGGGCGTCGGGCGAATTTGCCCGACGCCCCTTTCTGTCGTCCGTGCTTTACCGACATCGGTGCGCCCGCCCCGCTGGGGTGGGGCGGGCGCACCGCCCCCGTCGGATGCCGTCACCGACAACCCGGAGCGAGTCTCCGGCGCACCGCTGTCGATCCGCTCTCAGATCACTATCGCCGGACGGAGGCGATCCGTGACCGTCGGGCTACTCTGCTGGAAGTTGCACCATCGACGCGGGGGAGCAGATGCGGTTCGGGATCCTGGGGCCTCTGCGCGTCGGCGGTGGCGAGTCCACCGTCACCGCCGGTCGCGACCGGACCGTGCTCGCCATGCTGCTGCTGCGGTCCGGCCGGCTGGTGCCCGTCGACGAGCTGGTCGACGCGGTCTGGGAGGAGCGACCGCCGGCCACCGCCCGGGCACAGCTGCACACCTGCGTGTCGCGGTTGCGGCGCCGGTTCGCCGACCTCGGGCTCGCCCCGGAGACCATCGTCACCGACCCGGCGGGGTACGGGGTGCGTACCGCACCGGCCGACCTCGACGCCGAGGTCTTCACCCGGGGTGTGGAGAGTGCCCGCGCCGCGGTCGCGGCCGGCCGGTTGGCCGATGCCCGTGAGCGGTTCCGTGCCGCCCTGGCGCTCTGGCGCGGCCCGGCGCTCGGCGGGATCCCGAGCCGGAGCGTCCGCCGCCGCGCCCAGGCGCTCGACGAGCAGCGCCTCACGGCGCTGGAGGAGTGCGTCGACGTCGAGTTGCGCCTCGGGCAGGCAGCCGAGCTGCTGGAGGAGCTGACCGAGAGCGTCGACCGGCACCCGCTGCGGGAACGACTGCGCGGGCAACTGATGCTCGCCCTCTCCTCGGTCGGTCGGCAGGCCGACGCGCTCGCGGTCTACCGGGAGGGTCGGCGGATCTACGCCGACGAACTGGGCATCGAACCCGGCGCCGAGTTGCAGGAGCTGCACCAGCGGGTCCTCGCCGGCGACCTGGCCCTGGCCGGCCGGGAGACCCGACTGGTCGGCCCGGTCCGTTCGCTGCCCCGGGCGATCGGTGACTTCACCGGCCGCCAGGAGACGGTGACCCGCCTGGTCAAGGAGATCGAGGAGGACGGCACCCGGATCCAGCTGATCGACGGGATGGCCGGCAGCGGCAAGACCACCCTCGCCGTGCACGTGGCCACCGCGCTCGCCGACCGCTACCCGGACGCCCAGCTCTTCGTCGACCTGCACGGGCACAGCGAGCGCAGCCCGTTGACGCCCGCCACGGCCGTGGCCGCCCTGCTGCGCCAGCTCGGCGTGCCGGCGGAACGGGTGCCGGTGAACCCGGACGACCGGCTGGCGCTGTGGCGAACCGAGCTGGCCGGCCGGAGAGCCCTGCTGGTGCTGGACAACGCGGCCACCGCCGACCAGGTGGCACCGCTGCTGCCCAACGGCTCGCACTGCCTGGTCCTGATCACCAGCCGCCGCCGGCTGGTCGGGGTGGACGAGGGACGGCCGTCGTCACTGCCCGTGCTCGACGCCGACGAGGCGGTCGAGCTGCTCGGCCGGGTGGCCGGCGCGGAGCGGGTCGCCGCCGAGCCCGAGGCGGCCGCGGAGGTGGTGCGACGCTGCGGCCACCTGCCGCTCGCCATCCGGCTGGCCGGCGCCCGCCTGGCGCACCGGCCGCGTTGGCGGGTCGCCGACCTCGCCGAGCGGTTGGTCGCCGGTGCGGGCCCGCTGGCCGAGCTCGCCGCCGGGCAGCGCTCGGTGGGGCAGGCGTTCGCGCTGTCGTACGCGCAGGTCTCGCCGGCGGCGCAGCGGCTGTTCCGGCTGCTCGGTCTGTATCCGGGCGGACGGCTGGACAGCCGGGTGGCCGCCGCCCTCGCCGAGCTGCCCCTGACCGAAGCCCAGGACCTGCTGGACGAGCTGGTCGACGCGCACCTGGTGGAGGAGGTGCAGCCCGACCGGTACCGGTTGCACGATCTGCTCCGCGAGTACGCGCGGCTGCTGCTGGAGCCCGAGGAGCGACGCGACGAACGTCAGGCGGCCCTGGCGCGGCTGCTGGACCATCATCTGTCCGTCACGGCGGCGATCGCTCGGACGATCGAGGCGGCGGGCAGCAGCCGCACCATCCCGGCCGGCACCCCCGCCCGGCCCGACCTGGTGGCCGCCCCGGCATCCGAGGGCCGCGCGTGGTTCGAGGAGAACCTGGCCGCGCTGACCGCCCTCGTCCGGATCGCCGAGGAGGAGGGCTTCCCGGTCCAGTGCTGGCAGCTGGCCCGGGCCTGCTGGCGGCTCAACTTCGATGGTGGGCACCTCGACGAGCTGGTCGAGACCCACACGATCGGGCTTCGGGTCGCCGAGCGGCTCGGCGACGAGGCGGCGATCGCCGTGATGCTCAACTACCTCTCCTCGGCGTACTTCCGGCTGGCCCGCTTCCCGGAGGCGATCAGGTCGATGGAGGTCGCGCTGGGCCTGCGCCGTCGACTCGGGTTGCGCGGAGACGTGCTCAGCACGCTGTGGAACCTCGGCATCTCGTACGCCGGCAACGGCGACTTCCGGCAGAGCAAGGAGAAGTTCGACGAGGCACTCAGCATGGTCAACGGGCTGGATGACGCGTACGCGTTGACGAACCTCCAGAACAACCTGTGCCTGGCGTTGCTCGGCTGGGGTCGCTACGACGAGGCGCTGCGTACCGCGCGGATGCACCTCATGCTGGCCCGTCAGACGAGGGACATGGGGCAGATCGAGCACGCGATCGGGCACCTCGGCATGATCCGGCACCGGATGGGTCACCTCGGCCCCGCTCGCCGGATCCTGCGGGTCGCACTGCATCTCAAGCGCCAGCGGGGCAGTCGGTTCGGCGAAGGCGAGGTGCTCAACGAGATTGGCGTGATGGAGCGCGTCGCCGGGCGGCCGGAGCGCGCCGCCGCCCTGCATCGCGACGCGCTCGTGGCGATGGTGGAGGTGGGCGACCGGGTGGGGCAGTGCGCCTCACGCAACCTGTTGGCCCGGGCGATCCTGGACCAGGGAGACGTCGCCAGCGCGCTCGACCTGCACCGTCGGGTGCTCGCCGACGCCACCCGCATGAGCGCCCGCTACGAGCAGGCCCGGGCGTTGGAGGGCGTCGCCCGCTGCGTGCGGGACAGTGACCCGGCGGCGGCCCGCGCGCACCTCGTCCGGGCGCTGTCCCTGTTCCGGCAGGTCGAGTCGCCGGACCAGCACGAGGCGCAACGGCTGCTGACCGAGTTGGGCTGAGGGTTCATCTGCGAGTCGGCGACGGGCGCGGCAGGATGGTACGCGTGACGACTCCAGAGGCGACCGGTTACCGGATCGAACGCGACTCGATGGGCGAGGTGGAGGTGCCCGCCGAGGCGTTGTGGCGGGCGCAGACGCAACGCGCGGTGCAGAACTTCCCGATCTCCGGGCGGGGCATCGAGCCCGCCCAGATCAAGGCGCTCGCCCAGATCAAGGGCGCGGCCGCGGAGGTCAACGGCGAACTGGGCGTCATCGACGCGAACGTCGCCGCCGCCATCGTCGCGGCCGCCGCGCACGTCGCCGACGGCGGCTACGACGACCAGTTCCCGGTCGACGTGTTCCAGACCGGCTCCGGGACGTCGTCGAACATGAACACCAACGAGGTCATCGCCACCCTGGCCACCCGGGAGCTGGGCCGGGACGTGCACCCCAACGACCACGTCAACGCCTCCCAGTCCAGCAACGACGTCTTCCCCTCCTCGATCCACCTGGCCGCCACGCAGTTCATCGTGGAGGACCTGCTGCCGTCGCTGGTCCACCTCGCGGAGGCGCTGGAGGCCAAGGCGGGGGAGTTCGAGACCGTGGTCAAGGCCGGGCGGACCCACCTAATGGACGCCACCCCGGTCACCCTCGGCCAGGAGTTCGGCGGGTACGCGGCCCAGGTCCGCTACGGCGTGGAACGGCTGGAGGGGTCGCTGCCCCGGCTGGCCGAGCTGCCGCTGGGCGGCACCGCCGTGGGCACCGGGATCAACACGCCGCTCGGCTTCGCCGCCGCCGTCATCCGCAAGCTGCGCGAGTCGACCGGGTTGCCGCTGACCGAGGCCCGCAACCACTTCGAGGCGCAGGGCGCCCGGGACGCGCTGGTGGAGACCTCGGGCCAGCTGCGCACCCTGGCGGTCGGCCTCTACAAGATCGCCAACGACATCCGCTGGATGGGTTCCGGCCCCCGGGCCGGCCTGCGCGAGCTGCGCATCCCCGACCTCCAGCCCGGCTCGTCGATCATGCCGGGCAAGGTCAACCCGGTCGTCGCCGAGGCGATGCGGCAGGTCTGCGCGCAGGTGATCGGCAACGACGCGACCGTCGGCTTCGCCGGCTCGCAGGGCGACTTCGAGCTGAACGTGATGCTCCCGGTGATGGGCCGCAACCTGCTGGAGTCGATCCGGCTGCTGTCCGCGGCGAGCCGGCTGTTCGCCGACCGCCTGGTGGTCGGCCTGGTCGCGGACGCCGAGGTCTGCCTGGCGTACGCCGAGGGCTCGCCGTCGATCGTCACCCCGCTCAACCGCTACCTCGGGTACGACGAGGCCGCGTCGATCGCCAAGGAGGCGCTGGCCAAGCAGACCTCCATCCGCGAGGTGGTGATCTCCCGGGGGCACGTGGACTCCGGCAAGCTCACCGAGACCCAGCTGGATGAAACCCTGGACCTGCTCCGAATGACCCATCCCTGAGGCGGGCCGGGACATACCGCGGCCTTCCTGTCGAGCTGAATCGTCTGCGTCATCACCTCGCCTGCTCGACGCCGACGAGGTCGACCGGCGAGTGGCCGTCCGGATGACACGTCGACGCGTACTCCTGGCGGCTCTTCGTGGTCGCGCCCCCGCGCTGACGCGACCGCCTGGCGCGCGACGGCGGTCGCGGGATTTCCCGCGCACCTTCCCCGAAGGTGCTGCCTCGTGGCGGCCCGAGGCAGCAGTTTCACCGACGTTGCGCGGATCCTGCGAGCGGACGGCGTGGGTAAACGGCTCGACGGTGGTGTGGCTGGGCGGGATGATCCCGTTATGGGTGTGGATGGCATTGACCTGCCTTCGACCGAGCGGCTGCGGCTGCGGCGGCTCACCATGGCCGATGTGGACGCGTTGGTCGAGCTGGACAGCGATCCCGAGGTGATGCGGTTCCTCACCGCCGGCGTCGCGACCCCGCTGGCCACGGTCCGCGACGAGCAGCTGCCGAAGCTGCTGGCCCAGTACGACCGGCATCCCGGCCTGGGTCGCTGGGCGGCTCTGGACCGGGAGACCGGCGCGTTCCTGGGCTGGTTCGCGCTCGACCCGTCGGCGGACGGCACGGAGGCCGAGCTGGGCTACCGGCTGCGCCGCTCGACCTGGGGGCGCGGCCTGGCCACCGAGGGTTGCCGGGCGCTCGTCCGGTACGCCTTCGACACCGTCGGCGTGCGGCGGGTCTGGGCCGAGACGATGGCGGTCAACGAGCGTTCCCGGCGGGTGATGACGAAGGCCGGGCTGCGGTACGTGCGGACCTTCCACCTCCAGTGGGACGACCCGATTCCGGGTACCGAGCACGGTGAGGTGGAGTACGAGTTGCGGGCCGAGGAGTGGGCGGGCGCCGCTCAGGAGCGGCCGGCGGCCCGGCGGGCACGGTAGGCGGTCACCGCGGCGCGGTTGCCGCAGCCGGCCTCGCAGAACCGTCGCGACCGGTTGCGGGAGAGGTCCACGACCACGTTGTCGCAGTCGGGGTACTCGCAGATCCGCAGGCGGGTCAGCTCCCCGGCGCGGACCAGGTCGGCGATCGCCATCGCCGCCTCCACCGCGATCCGGGTGGCCAGCGGCGCGTCGCGGGGCACGGCGTGCAGGTGGTACGGCTCGTCGTCGTGCTCGATGAGCTGCGGCAGCGCCCGGTGTTCGAGCAGCAGGCCGTTGACCACGGCGACGATCTCGGCCGGCTCGGCGTGCCAGATGCGGCGCAGCCGGGGCCGCAGCTCCCGGACAGCGCGCAACTCGGCCTCGGTGTGCTCGTGCCGCCCGCTGTAGGAGTGCCGGGTGAAGAACGCGTCCAGCGCGGCGATGTCGGGCAGCAGCTCGCCGTCCCGGCCTGCCGTGTTCACCAGCGCGGCGGCGGCAATCAAGGAACACTCGGTGTCATGAGCGAATAGCAACTTGACTCCTGTCACGCGGGCCGCCTAGCGTCATGGGCACAAGGATAGTTTGCTCATGACACCGTTGCGTCCGGAGGAGCACAGTATGCAGTCACGACCGACCGCCGGCGCCGCGCTGGCGCTGCTCTCCGCGGTCACCTTCGCCACCTCCGGCACCTTCGCGCGGTCCCTCATCGAGGCCGGCTGGTCGGCCGAGGCGGCGGTGGTCGCCCGGGTCGGCGTGGCCGCCCTGGTGCTGGCGATCCCCGCCCTGCTGTCGCTGCGGGGCAGGTGGCACGTTCTGCGGCAGAACGTCACAGCGATCGGGATGTTCGGGCTGCTCGGGGTGTCACTGGCCCAGGTGTGCTTCTTCAACGCCGTGCGCTACCTGCCGGTCGGCGTGGCGCTGCTGTTGGAGTACCTGGGGATCATCCTCGTCGTGGGCTGGATGTGGCTGCGACACGGGCAGCGGCCGCGACGCCTCACCGCCGCCGGGTCGGCGGCCGCCCTGGCCGGGCTGGTGTTCGTGCTGGACCTCACCGGAACGGCCAGCTTCGACCCGGTGGGCGTGCTGTGGGGGCTGGGCGCCGCCTTCGGCCTGGCCGGCTACTTCGTCCTCGCCGGTCGGGTCGACCCCCGGCTGCCCTCGGTCGCCATGGCCAGCGGCGGGATGGCCGTCGGCGCCGCCGTGCTGCTCGTCATCGGGCTGACCGGTCTGCTGCCGCTGAACGCCACCTTCGGCGAGGTCACCTTCGCCGGGCAACGCACCAGCTGGCTGCTGCCCATCGTCGGGCTGTCCCTGGTGGCCGCCGTGATCGCGTACCTGGCCGGTATCGCCGGCAACCGGATCCTCGGCCCCCGGCTCTCGTCGTTCGTTGGGCTGACCGAGGTGCTCTTCGCGGTGCTGATCGCCTGGCTGTTCCTGGACGAACTCCCCACCGCCTGGCAACTGTTCGGCGGCGCGCTGATCATCGCCGGGGTCGCCCTGGTCCGACTCGACGAGATGCGGGGGTCACCGCCGCCTGCGCCCGTCTCGCCCGAGCCCGCGCTGGCCGTCGACCCACGATGAGACAGTGGGTCCCGTGCTGACCGCCGTGGTGTTCGACGCCGACGAGACCCTGCTCGACCTGCGCCCGGCGGTCACCGGTGGGCTGGTGGCCGTCCTCGACGAGATGCGGCGGCGTACACCGGTGGCGACCGGGGTGTCGCTCGCCGACCTGGAGTCGGACTGGGCCGCCGTCTTCCGGAAGCTCAGGGCCGCGCCGGTGATCGAGATCCGCCGCGCCGCGCTCGCCCGGTCGCTGGCCCGCGCCGGGCTGGACGCCCACCTCGACGAGGTCGCCGCCCTCTTCTTCGCCCGCCGCTTCGCCCTCACCCGGCCGTTCCCGGACGTGCCGCCGGCGCTGGCCACGCTGCGTGCCCGCTACACGCTGGGCTTCGCCACCAACGGCAACAGCCGCGCCGAACGCTGCGGGCTCGCCGGCGAGTTCGTCTTCGAGTTGTACGCGCACGAGAACGGGCTGCCGAAGAAGCCCCACCCCGCGTTCTACGCGGCGGTGGTCGAGGCGGCCGGTGTGCCGGCCGGGCAGATCGTGTACGTCGGAGACTCGTGGGAGCACGACGTGGTGGCTCCTCGGCGGGCCGGCCTGCGGTCGGTGTGGCTGAACCGGTACGGCCTGCCCCGACCGGCCGGGGACGGACCGGATGCCGAGGTGTCCACTCTGGCTGATCTGCCGGCGGTGCTGGCTGAGCTGCCGGGCGTGTCGTCTGACCTGCCTGCCGTGGCGTCCGACCGGCCGTCGCTGCGGGCCGATGTGCCCGACGCGGGCGGCGGCCCGGGTGGGGCGCGCGTCGACCTGGGTGGATGAGGGAGAGATTCAGCGCCATAACGGGCGTTCATCTGGCGGAAACCCGCCCGCTGTTGTGTGATGGCTGCCACGTCCCTCAACGAGAGGATCTGATGTGGTGAGCAAGCGCTTCACCGCCGGTGCCGTCGCGACCGCGGCTGTGCTGGCACTCACGGCTGCGGGCTTGGGTGTACCGGCCAGCGCCGCGCCGACCAGCAACCGGACCTTCACGGTCGTCGCGGAGGACGGCGTCGCCGCCGACACGGCGGTCGCCGCCATCCGCGCGGCCGGTGGCACGGTGGTGTCCCGGTCCGACGAGGTCGGCATGTTCCAGGTGACCAGTGACCGGGCCGACTTCGCGGCCAGGGCCACGGCCGCCCCGACCCTGATCGGCGCCGCCGAGCAGAAGGCGATCGGCCGCAAGCCGAAGCTGGACCGCGTCGAGCAGGAGCACGTGACGGCCGCGACGGCCGCCGCCGGTGCCGCCGCCAGGAAGGGCGCCAAGCTGGACCCGCTCGACGACAAGCTCTGGGGTCTGAAGATGATCCGGGCCGACGAGGCCCGGAAGGTCGAGCCGGGCGACCGCCGGGTGACCGTCGGCGTGCTGGACACCGGCGTCGACGCCAGCAACCCGGACATCGCCGCGAACTTCAACTGGTCGCTGTCGCGCAACTTCGCGCCCGACCTGACCGACGTGGACGGCCCCTGCGAGGTCCCGAGCTGCCTCGACCCGGTCGGGACCGATGACGGCGGGCACGGCACCCACGTGGCGGGCACCATCGGCGCCGCCGCCAACGGCTTCGGTCTCTCCGGCGTCGCCCCGAACGTCTCGCTGGTCGAGCTCAAGGGCGGCCAGGACTCCGGCTACTTCTTCCTCGACCCGGTGGTCAACGCCCTGGTCTACGCCGGCCGGTCCGGCATCGACGTGGTCAACATGTCGTTCTACGTCGACCCGTGGCTCTACAACTGCACCGCCAACCCGGCCGACTCCCCGGAGGACCAGGCCGAACAGCGCGCCATCATCAAGGCGATGAAGCGGGCGCTGGTCTTCGCCCACAACAAGGGCGTCACCCTGGTCGGCGCGCTCGGCAACAACAACGAGGACCTGGGCGCCCCGCGTACGGACGTCACCAGCCCCGACTACGGCGCCAACCCGTACCCCCGGCCGATCGACAACGAGAGCTGCTGGGACCTGCCCACCGAAGGCCCGCACGTGATCGGCGTGTCGTCGGTCGGCCCGTCGGGCAAGAAGTCGGACTTCTCCAACTACGGCACGGAGCAGATCTCGGTCGCCGCGCCGGGTGGCTTCGCCCGGGACGGCTTCGGGACCCCGACGTACAACAGCCCGGGCAACCGGATCCTCTCCACCTACCCGCTGAAGGTGCTCCAGGAGGAGCCGATCTCCCCCACCATCCCGGACCCGCGGGTGGACGCCGACGGCAACATCGACCCGCGAGTGGCCACGCTGGTCTTCAAGCAGTGCAAGGCCAACGGTGAGTGTGGCTACTACACCTACCTCCAGGGCACCTCGATGGCGTCCCCGCACGCCGCCGGCGTCGCCGCGCTGATCGTCAGCCGGTACGGCAAGGCGGAGCGCCGTGGTGGTTTCGGCATGTCGCCGGACGTGGTTGAGCAGCACCTCTACCGGACGGCGGCCGAGCACGCCTGCCCGGAGCCGCGGCTGCAGCAGTACCGCAATGAGGGCCGGGACGAGACCTACGACGCGTACTGCGCCGGTGGGCTCAACTTCAACGGCTTCTACGGGTACGGGATCGTCGACGCCAACGCGGCGGTGAAGACCCCGCTCAAGCCGAACGCCCGACCGTAACGCGATCCGGTGGGGCCCGGTCGACCACGGTCGGCCGGGCCCCGTCGCGTTCCCGCGGGACCGAGATCACCGGCGCCACCCACGGGCGGTCAGCGCGGTGCGCACCTCGCCGAGCACCGCCGGGAACTCGGCGTGCAGGCGTCGGCTGGTCACGTGCAGCACCAGCCAGCCGGCGCCGACGAGCAGGTTCCGCCGGCGGCGGTCGCGATGCAGCGGATCGGAGTCGGCGTGCCACTGCCCGTCGTACTCGACCGCCACCCGGTACTCGGGCCACGCCAGGTCGGGATGCAGGACGACGCCGTTGGGCAGCCGGACCGGGTGCCGGACGACCGGCCGTGGCAGCCCACCGAGCACCAGCCGCACCCGTAGTTGCGACTCCGGCGGGGACTGGGCTGCCGGATCGGCCAGCTCGAAGAGCCACCGCGCCCGCCGCCCACCGGACCGGTCCATGTTGCCGGCGGCCACCCTGGTCAGGGTGTCGCGGTCCGTCAGCCCCTGCCGCAGCAGCGCGTCGATGATCGTGACCGCGCGGATCGGCTCCAACCAGACCGCCGTCTCCCAGGCGGCCCGGCCGGGATCGGAACGGGGGATCGGGCCGCCCGGGCAGCGGATTGACCCCGGCGCGACGGTGGTTGACACCCCGCGGCCCGACCTGCTCGCACCTTGTCGACCGGGCTGATCCGCTGGTCGGGTGGGCGTCGCGGCCTTCTGTGGCGCCTCGGCGGGTAGGGGCAGGGTGGGGTCGCCGGCGTGAACGCGGAGCCGCCGTTGCGCGCCGATGCGCAGCGGGCGGGGAGCGAGGACGTGCACGTCGTCGGTGAAGGTGGCGGCGTGTTCGACGCCGTGCAGGTAGGCGGCCGACGGGCCCGCTACCACCACGCCGGGCGGTAGCCGCAGGAGAGCCGCGCGGCAGGCGAGGGCGTGGTCCCGGTACAGCCGCGCGTCGGCGTAGACGTCGTGGCGCAGCCGCACCCAGGCGGTGCTGCGCAGGTGGTGCTCGGTGAGCAGGCCATCCCGGATCGCGTCGGAGCCGCGGAAGACCTGCCAGGTCAGAGTCTCGGGACGGTGCGGGCGTGGCGGCATGCCAGGCAGCCTGCCGACCGTCGAGTGGCCGCCGAAACCCCTGTGGACAACCCCGCCCGGATGTCCCACCGGCCCTTGTGGACAACGCCCGGTCCACCCGCCGGCCGTGCTATGGCACGGGAGGTGGTCCACTCGCGTTCCTGGAAGTCGGGCTGTCGCTGGCACTCGGACACCACGACGTCCGTGATCCCGAGTCGATCAAGCCGCTGTGGGGCGGGATGTCAGCGGAGGGCGGTGGCGACGGCCGTGGCGGCAGCCACGACCTGGGCGCCGACCGCGTCGACGTCCAGCGGGGCGAGGGCGACCACGCCGACGCTCGCCTCCAACCCCGGTACGCCGAGCACCGGCGCGGCCACCCCGTACGCCCCGGACTGCAACTCCCCACTGCTGCTCACCGGTCCCGCCGCCCCGGCTCGGCCGGCCAGGATGGCCCGGCCCGCAGCCCCCCGGTCCAGCGGATGCCGCGCCCCGGTCCGGTACGCCACGTGGAACGACGTCCAGCTCGGCTCGACCACGGCCAGGGCGACGCCCTCGCCACCCTCGATGACCGTCAGGTGCGCGGTGGCGCCGGCCTGCTCGGCGAGCCGACGCAGGGCGGGCAGCGCTCCCTCGGCGAGCAGCGGCTGGGCGCGCCGGGCCAGGTGCAGCACCCCCGCGCCGAGGCGGAGCCGGCCGTCGCCGTCGCGGCGCAGCATGCCGTGCCCGGTCAACGGGCCGACCAGCCGGTAGACGGCCGCTCGCCCGATGCCGAGCTGGTTCGCCACCTCGGTGACCGTCAGCCCGCCCGGCGCGTCGGCGACCAGGTGCAGCAGCCGTAAGCCCCGGTCCAGGGTCTGTGCCGTCTCCCCGGCCCGCCTGCCAACAGCCTCGGCCCGGATGGCGGGGGCGCTGGGGTTGGCCGGCGACTCACCGGGGCGTGCGGTCGTGTCCACGTCTGGCAGCGTACGACCCGGCACCGGCCGACCCGGACAGGCGCGGACGGCTACCCTTGTACGGTGACGCTACGCCTGTATGACACCGCCACCCGTTCGGTGCGGGACTTCGTCCTGCGGGAAGCCGGCAAGGTGGGGGTCTACCTGTGTGGTCTCACCCTCCAGGCCGCGCCGCACATCGGTCACCTTCGCTCCGGCGTCAACTATGACGTGTTGCGCCGCTGGCTGCTGGCCGCCGGCTACGAGGTCACCTTCATCCGCAACCTGACCGACATCGACGACAAGATCCTGGTCAAGGCGGGGGAGCAGGGCCGGCCGTTCTGGTCGATCGCGTACGCCAACGAGCTGACCCTCGCCGAGTCGTACCGGGCGCTCAACGTGCTGGCGCCCACCTACGAGCCGCGCGCCACGGGGCACATCCCCGAGATGCACGAGCTGATCACCAAGTTGGTCGCCGACGGGCACGCCTACCCGGCCACCGACGGTTCCGGCGACGTCTACTTCGATGTGGCGTCGTGGCCGGCGTACGGGTCGCTGTCGGGGCAGTCGCCGGACGCCATGCAGTCGGCCGGGGACGCCCCCGACCGGGGCAAACGGGACCCGCGCGACTTCGCGCTCTGGAAGGGCGCCAAGCCGGACGAGCCGGCCGACGCCTACTGGCCGTCGCCGTGGGGGCTGGGCCGCCCGGGCTGGCACATCGAGTGCTCGGCGATGTGCTGGCGCTACCTGGGCCCGGAGTTCGACATCCACGGCGGTGGGCTCGACCTCACCTTCCCGCACCACGAGAACGAGATCGCCCAGTCCCAGGCTGCCGGGCTGCCGTTCGCCCGCTACTGGGTGCACCACGGGCTGCTCAGCATCGGCGGGGCCAAGATGGGCAAGTCCGCCGGCAACGCTCTGGACCTGGCGTACGTCGACTCGCTCGGGGTACGGCCGGTGGAGCTGCGCTACTACTACGCCGCCGCGCACTACCGCTCCGTGATCGACTACTCGGAGGACTCGCTGCGGGACGCGGCCACGGCGTACCGCCGGATCGAGGGTTTCGTGCAGCGGGCAGCCGAGCGGGTCGGCGCCGGGCAGTTGGGCGAGCTGCCGAGCGGCTTCGTCGCGGCGATGGACGACGACCTCAACACCTCCGCCGCGCTGGCGGTGCTGCAGCAGCAGCTCCGGGACGGAAACACCGCGCTGAGCACCGGCGACGATGTGACCGTCCGCACCACTCTGGCCGCGGTACGGGCGATGCTGGATATCCTCGGGATCGACCCCCTGGACCCGGCCTGGACCGGTGGCGGCCGCTCGGATGATCTGCGTGCCGTGGTGGACTCCCTGATCGCGCTGGCCCTGGAGCAGCGCGCGCAGGCCCGGGGCCGCAAGGACTGGACCGCCGCCGACGCGGTGCGCGACCAGCTCAAGCTGGCCGGCGTGGTGGTCGAGGACACCCCCCAGGGGCCCCGTTGGACTATTGGAGAGCAGGACTGATGGCCGGCAACTCGCAGCGCCGTGGCCGGCGACTGACGCCGAAGGCGGGCGCCCCCAAGGGCACCGGCGGCAAGAACAAGGACTCCCTGGCCGGCCGGGGGCGCACGCTGCCCGCCGACGAGCGCCCGTGGCACAAGGGGTACTCGGGCACCGAGAAGCTGCCCCAGCGCACCGCCTGGAAGCAGGACAAGGAGCGCCGCGCGGCGGCCGAGGAGGGGCGTGCTCCCAAGATCGGTCAGCCCGGCAGCAAGGACACCACCTGGGGCAAGGGTGGCGGCCGTGGCGTTCCGGTCAACCGGGGTGGCAGCACCGGCGGCCGGGGCGGCAAGCCTGCCGGTCGGTCCGGCCCCCGGGTCGCGCCGGGGCGCAAGTCCAACCCGGCCAAGGACACGCCGGAGCTGCTGGTCGGGCGTAACCCGGTGCTGGAGGCGCTGCGCGCCCAGGTGCCGGCGACGGCGCTCTACGTCGCCCAGGGCATCGACATGGACGACAGGGTCAACGAGATCATCCGGACGGCCGCCGACCGGGGCATCGCCAACCTGGAGATCAGCCGCGCCGAGCTGGACCGGATGACCGGCGGGGTGCTGCACCAGGGCGTCGGGCTGCAGGTGCCGCCGTTCGCGTACCAGCCCTTCGAGGACATGGTCGCCGCGGCCCTGGAGCAGCAGGCCCCGCTGTTGGTCGCGCTGGACGGGGTCACCGACCCGCGCAACCTGGGTGCGGTGATCCGCTCGGCCGCCGCGTTCGGCGCGCAGGGTGTCTTCGTACCCGAGCGGCGGGCCGCCGGGATCACCGCGACCGCCTGGCGGACCAGTGCCGGCGCGGCCGCGCGGGTGCCGGTGGCGCAGGTCACCAACCTGACCCGGTCACTGAAGGCGTGCCGGGAGGCCGGCTTCATGGTGGTCGGCCTGGACGCCGACGGTGACACCGACCTGTACGACCTGGAGGCCGCGGTCGGTCCGCTGGTCGTGGTGGTCGGATCCGAGGGGCGCGGGCTGTCCCGGCTCGTCGGGGAGACCTGCGACCTGACCGTCAGCATCCCAATGATCTCCGAGGTCGAGTCGCTCAACGCCAGCGTGGCCGCCGCGGTCACCCTGGCCGAGGTCGCCCGCCGGCGCGCCAGCGAGCAGTAGGCAAGAGTCCCCCGAGGCCCCGTCCCCTTAGCAGGGGACGGGGCCTCGTCGCGCCCACGGGCCCGATGGGGCCTGGACGAGCGACAGGGGCGGCCCGCCGAAGCGGACCGCCCCTGTCGTCGGTACGGCGTTACGTCAGATCCGGCTGCCGGTGGTGGCGTGGAAGACGTGGCTGCGGCCGGTGCGCGGCTTGACGAACACGGTGTCGCCCATGTTCGGCATGGTGCGCCGGTCGGTGCGGACGACGAAGCGCTCCGAGTTGCCACCCAGCGCGGCGTGGCCGTAGACGTTGGCGTCCGAGCCGAGGTCCTCGACCAGCTCGACCACGACCGGCATGCCGCCCTCGGTCGGGCTGACCAGGTCGCAGTCCTCCGGGCGGAAGCCCACGGTGACCTTGCCGTCGCCGCCCTCGGCGCGGGCCGCCTCGACCTGCTCGCGGGTCAGCGGGATGTGCAGCTCGGCGAACTCGGCGCCGTTCTCGTTCAGCGGGACGGTCTTGATGTTCATGGCGGGGGAGCCCATGAAGCCGGCGACGAACACGTTGGACGGGGTGTCGTAGAGCGCCCGGGGGGTGTCCACCTGCTGGAGGACGCCGTCGAGCAGCACCGCGACCCGGTGGCCCATGGTCATGGCCTCGACCTGGTCGTGCGTGACGTAGACCGTGGTGACGCCCAGCTTGGCCTGGAGCGACGCGATCTGGGTACGGGTCTGCACACGCAGCTTGGCGTCGAGGTTCGACAGCGGCTCGTCCATGAGGAAGACCTGCGGCTCGCGGACGATCGCCCGGCCCATCGCGACGCGCTGACGCTGACCACCGGAGAGCGCCTTCGGCTTGCGGCTGAGGTACTCCTCCAGCTGGAGCAGCCCGGCCGCCTCCTTGACCCGCCGGTCGATCTCCGACTTGGAGGTCTTGCGCAGCTTGAGGGCGAACGCCATGTTCTCGTACACCGTCATGTGCGGGTAGAGGGCGTAGTTCTGGAAGACCATCGCGATGTCGCGGGCCTTGGGGGGCAGGTGGGTGACGTCACGCTGGTCGATGTAGATCGAACCGGCGTCGACGTCCTCCAGCCCGGCGAGCATGCGCAGGCTGGTGGACTTGCCACAACCGGAGGGGCCGACCAGGACGAGGAACTCGCCGTCGCCGATCTCGAGGTCCAGCTCGTTGACGGCGGGACGCTCTTGGCCCGGGTAGACCCGGGACGCCTTGGAATAGGTGACCGTAGCCATGGTGAAGCGCTTCCTTTCACCGGCAGGAACGTGCCGGACGATCCGAGTGAAGGAGCGACCGGCATGGTGTCCATGCCGGTCAACAGACAACGGGCCGGTCGCGAGGGCGGCCGGCTTGTCGTCCGTGTCACTGCACGGTAAACGGCTTTCCCCGCGCTGCCAAGGCGGGGGAGCGCCGGAAGTGGCGCATTGCCTACACAATCCGGTCAGTCAGGCACGGTCATGCATCAATCGACGTACGACTCGACGGTGTAACACCGTACGGGCGTCGGGTTGCTGACGTTTCCCGTGCTCGGGAGGCCTCGCGAGCGGGATATCCAGACGTCACTCGCTATGCTGACCTCGACGCACGCGCCCCTGTAGCTCAGCTGGCCAGAGCACTCGCCTTGTAAGCGAGATGTCGCCGGTTCGATCCCGGCCGGGGGCTCCAATTCCATCAGGCATTTCCCGATGGGCGCTGCCACGAGCCGACCGGTTGACAGCAACGCTGACAGCAATGGCACTCACGAGAGCTTCCCGTCGAGCTTGCCGAGCGCCTGACGCATCGCGTCGAGGTTGGCGTGAGCGTAGACCTTGAGGGTGATCTTCACATCGGCGTGCCGGGCGATGGCTTGGACGACGTGCGGCGGGACGCCCATCTCCATTAGCAGCGATACGACGGTGTGCCGTAGATCGTGCAAGCGGACACAGGCAGACCGGCGGTCTCGCGGAGCCGGACGAACGAGCGGCTGAGGTTGGTGGGCTCGATGGGGGTGCCTCGCTCTGAGGGAAAGACGAGGTCGTAGTCCTCCATCCCGCCTGCCATCGACCCGGGCAAGCCGAGCAGACCACCACCCGACCCGCCAGCGTCCGAGTCAGCCGTCAAGGTCCGCTTGACGTGGCGGGTTGGGTGGTGGCCCGCTCCCCAGAAGGGCGGGCCGACGGCACACGGGATGGCAGTCAGCACGTTGCCTGATCGCACGAGGCTTGCTTACGTGCTGGGCTTGTGGTTGCTCACTGACATGCCCGATGCAGAATGACGCTCTGCCTCGTGCCGATGCTGGTCGGCGCTAGCCCGGCGGGCCGCAGTCGAATCCTCATCCGATGAGAAACGGTTCCGATCTCGCCAGCCCACGAAGACGACAACCCCAACCATCATCACCACGGACGCCACGAGAAACACCAGCACCGTCGTCATGCCATCGACGCTACGGCATACGCGCCAGCTCAGGCCATCACGAAAGATTGCGGAACAGTCATCCGTACAGCCAAACCACCCTGACGCCGACACCACCCGACACGCCAGACAGGCTGACCGAGGCAGGCTGACTGCCAGCTCTGATGGACCTTCCAAGTCGGCCTTCCGGAAGCGAGACGCCGGGGGCACAGACGGGGCACACGACAGCGTGAAACGTCGGCGAATAGCCATCAGTGACGCGAGCAGAGAAGTGGCTTCGACCAGCGCCAAGCTGCCGTGTCGCTGGTGACCGGTGTGCACGCCTAAGTTCCGCGTCAACGGCTGACACTCGGGCTGGGTGACCAACTGGGTGACGACAGGCGCGGACAACGCCGGACGTACATGGACTCCGGTGGACCGTTCGGACAGCTCAGCCCTGCTGCTGGCGCAGCTCATCGGCGGATGGCGGTTCCTTCGGGACGAACGAGTCAGGTGCCGGTCTGCTCTTCCAGTTGCCGACGAGCATCCCGCCACAGGTGCTCGAACTCCTCGGAGGACAGGCTTTCCAAAGCAGGTTCCAACGCCGAGCCGGGTGGAGGAAACGGGGCCCCCGGCACAACCCCGTACCGCCGTTCGTACTCGGCTACCGCGCCCAGGGTCCCTGAATCACGAGCGATGAGCACCTCTGAAATCGACGCGGCTGCCAGGAAGACCCGATCCGATCCGCGTAGCTCAACGTGGCGCAGCGCCCACCGATCAGCGTCCAGCTCGTCGTAGTTCCAGCGGTCGTCATCTGGCCAGTACCAACGGACGTAGGTGAGCATGTGGCCATTGTCGCGAAGCCTTTGGTAGCTACGCGGCCGACGGGGTCGGGGCACACGCGGGGCACAAGACACCGTGAAACGTCGTCAACCAGCGAGCAACCAGGGCAGCCCGAGACGCCGTGTAAGCAGGTGTCGGACAGCATCCCCGCTGGTAGCGCGGCAGCGGCTCTTAGTTCCGCTTCAACATCTGACGTTCTTCCGGCGGGTGCTCCCGTCTCAGGCGACGGTGGCGGCGGTGAGGAAGAACGTGACCGCGTATGTGAACCGCTGCGCAACGACGGCCTCGTCGAACTGGTCTTCGAACGCACGCGCTTCGGCTGGGTCAAGTGCACCGCGTTGAGTAGCTGTGGCAGCCCAGCTGCGGAGGCCGAGAACGTTGTCGACGGCGGTCGGGTTCCGGACCAGCAGCGTTCGGGATTCGACGGTGATGTCGGCCAGGCCGTGTGTGGCGAGAAGGCCGGCATGTTGATGCGCCAGGGTGCCGTTGCGGAGGAGGACATCAGCCCGGAACCTCAGCACGCGCCGGGCCAAGCCTTGGTCGGCGATGTCGAGTACCTGGGTGTCGTAGTCAGGGTCTGCGAGTGCGATGCGGCCACCCGGCCGGACAACCCTGATGAGTTCCTTGATCGCGGCGTGGGGATCGGCGAGGTGTTGCAAGGTGCGATCGGCCCAGGCCCCATCGAATGAGTTGCTGAGAAACGGCAGGTGATGGGCGTCGGCGACGGTGCTTTGGGTCAAGCCGCGGGCTTGCATGGCAGCAGCCATGGTCAGCGCATAGTCCACGGCTGCCACGCTGACACCGTATTGATCTTTCAACTGGGCTGCGCTTGCCCCTGTGCCAGCACCGACATCGACGTAGCGACGGCCAGGCGCCGGATGGAGCAGCTCCCGGACCCGCTGCTGATATGCCTGGTAGAAGGGCTCCTGGGTGAGGCGGTCCAGTACGCCGACCCACGAGTCCGGGTCTGACTGGCGGTCGACGTCGGTGAACCCATGCATGATCGACAGCCTATTTCGGCGATTGCGGCGGCGCTGCTGCCTTGAAAGCAACGCTGACAGCAACCACGCCGGACGGCAGCACGCTGAGGAGCACTGGCATGGACGAAGCTTCGAGCGTGCAGCCGTTCCCGGACGTGTGCGTACGCGATGCACAGAGCTTGTAAGCGAAATGTCGCCGGTTCGATCCCGGCCGGGGGCTCCAATACCCGCAGGGCTGGTTCGCCGATTCACGGCATGCCGCCATGCCCGCGACACCCTTGCTCGATGGTCGGCCACTCCTATAGTGCCGGTAGCACCGACCGCCAAGGGAGTCGCATGAACCCGGTTGTCGCGATCATCGGAAGTGCCGAGGCCGACCGCGCCTACACGCCCCCGGTACGTGACCCGGAGGGTGCCGCCGAGGCGGCGGCCGCGTTGGGAGCGGAACTCGCCATTCAGGGCTGTCACATCGTCGTCTACTCCAGTGGCCCCGAATATCTGGAGCGGGATGTCGTGCGGGGGTACGTCGGCTCGGGGCGGGCCGCCCCTGGTTCGATCCTGGTTCGTGGCCGGTACGGGAAGGACGTCGGCTTCGAGGAGGTCCACCGCAACCCGGCGCTCTTCTCGGTCGTGCCCGAGTCGACCGATGACTGGGAGGTCGCGTACTACCGCTCCTTGCTGACGGCCGATGGCCTGCTGTTGGTGGGTGGCGGACGCTCCACGTTCATCGCCGGGCTCATCGGCCTGTCCCGCCGGATCGCGATCGCCCCGGTGGCAGCGTTCGGCGGTGGTGCGGAGAAGGTCTGGCACCGGCTCAGCGGCGAGCGCGAGGTCGCCACCGAGGAGGAGGTGGCTCTGCTGTCCCGGCCGTGGCAGCCGGGTGCGGCTCAGCCGGTCGTGGCCGCGCTGCTCGCCCAGGTGCGACGCGTTTCGGAGCGGGAACAGGCCTCGCGCGTCGCTGAACGGACCGCCAGCCGGCGTACGATGGCCGGCCTCGTGACCGCGTTGGTCCTCCTCCTGCTCACCCTCGCGACGGTTCCCCTGGCCTACGCCGCGCCGACCGGCGGATGGCAGACCATCGCGGTGCTCGTGGCCGCTCCGCTGCTCGCGTCGGTCTGGGGCGCCATCGTGCGCAATGCCTACGACGGCAACGGCAACTGGCTCCGGGCGGCCGCGCTGGGGTCGGCCGCCGGTGTCATCGCCTTCCTCCTGTTCGTCGCGGCGCAGCTCTCCACCAACCCGGATCTGCTCGCCGGCGACAAGGCGCGGCAGTTGGTGTTCTTCGTGTTGGCGATCGGATTCATCGGCGGGTTCACGTCCGAGGTCGTCTACGGCAAGCTGCGGGACCAGGACGTGACCCAGACGTCGGTCCTACCGCCGGCGGGGGGTCGCTGAGCCGGCCGGCCCGGGCGCTGGCGGTAACCTGAGCCGGGCAGCGGGCCGGGGGAGAAGAACGAGACGGGGGCGGATGAGTCGCGCGGTGGAGGAGTCGAACCGGGCGATGCTGCGTGCCCGGGACGCGATGGACCGGGCGTACGCGCATCCGCTGGACATCCCCGCGCTGGCCCGGATCGCGCACGCCTCCGAGGCGCACTTCATCCGGACGTTCCGGGCCACCTTCGGCGAGACCCCGCACCGCTACCTGCAACGCCGGCGGGTCGAGCGGGCGATGGCGCTGCTGGTGGAGACCGAGCGGGACGTGACCGACATCTGCTACGCGGTCGGCTTCGGCAGCCTGGGCACGTTCAGTCGGACGTTCCGCCAGATCGTCGGGGAGTCGCCGACGGACTTCCGCCGGCGCGCCGTGCCGACCAACGTGCCGTCCTGCTTCACCAAGGCCTGGACCCGACCCAGCAGTTTTGGATAAGCAGCAGGTCAGGGTCTACGTCTAGCGTGATTCCCATGACGATGAACGCGATCAGCCGCTCCCAGATCTACGTCCTCGACCAGGACGAGGCGCTCGACTTTTACGTGGGCAAGCTCGGCATGGAGCTCAACACCGACCAGGATCTCGGCTTCATGCGCTGGCTCACGGTCAACCTGCCTGGCGACCCGGAGCGGGAGATCCTGCTGGAGAAGCCCGGCCCGCCGGCACTGGACCCGGCCACCGCCGAGCAGGTCCGGGAGCTGCTCACCAAGGGCGCGCTGGGCGGCTACCTCTTCATGACCACCGACGACGCCCGGAAGACGCACGAGGACCTGGTGGCCAAGGGGGTCGAGATCACCGACGAGCCGACCGAGCGCCCGTACGGGATCGACTTCGGCATCCGGGACCCGTTCGGGAACCGGATCCGCATCGGCCAGATGTTCCCCCGGGGCTGAGGGGCAGCGGACCGATGACCCAGGCCATGCCGCTGCCCACACTCCGACCGGCCATCGGCGACCGGGACCGCGCTCTGCTCGCCGGCGGTGTCCTGGCCGGGCCGATCTTCGTCGGCTCGGCGCTGCTCCAGGCGCTCACCCGGGACGGCTTCGACTTCCGGCGGCACCCGGTCAGCGTGTTGAGCACCGGCGACCTCGGCTGGATCCAGATCGCCACGTTCCTGGTCACCGGGGCGCTCTGCCTGGCCGCCGCCGGGGCGCTGCGGCGCTCCGCCGACACCGAGTCGGTCTGGGTGCCCCGGCTGCTCGGCCTGTACGGGTTGGGCCTGATGGGCGCCGCGATCTTCAGCGCCGACCCGGCCGACGGCTTCCCGGTCGGCACCCCGGGCGGCGCGGGTCAGATCAGCTGGCACGGTGGGCTGCACTTCCTGGTGGCGGCGGTCGCCTTCGTGTCGCTGATCGTGGCGGCGCTGCTGGTCGGGCGCCGGGCCGCGCGGAAGGGGGCGCGGGCCCGGGCCGCGTGCAGCCTGGCGACCGGTGCCTTCTTCGCGGTGGCCTGGGTCGCGCTGATGGTCCGGCCGGGTCCGCCCGTGATGGTGGCCTTCGGCCTGGCGGTGACGGCCGGCTGGCTCTGGGTGTCGGTCACGTTCGCGCGGGCGGCGTCCGGCCGGGTGGACTGAGCTGGTTGCCGACAGACCGGGAGGCGTGGGGTGGATCCCGCGCCTCCCGGCGTGCTGTGGTGTGGGACATGATCACCCGTCTGCTGTACCTGGCCCGGCACGGCGAGCAGGAGGACGCGGCGACCGAGGCGCCGGAGGCCGGGCTGTCCGAGCGCGGCCGGCGGCAGGCCGGGCTGCTCGGCGAGCGGCTGCGGGGCCGGCCGTTCGCCGCCGTGCACCACGGGCCGCTGCGCCGGGCCGCGGAGACCGCCGAGCTGGTCGCCGCCGCACTGCCGGGGGTTCCGGTGTACGCGACCGAGTTGGTCGGCGACCACCTCCCGCACGACACGGAACCGGCCGGCCTGCCTCCGGCGTACGCCGATTTCCTGGCCCCGTTCACGGTGGCCGAACGGGTCGACGGGCCGCGGGTGACGGCGGCGGCGGTACGGCGGTTCGCCGGCCCGGCCGCCGATGACGCGGGTGGCACGGGGACGCTCCGTGAGCTGGTCGTGACGCACGCCTTCCTGATCGCCTGGCTGGTCCGGCACGCCCTCGACGCGCCGGAGCGGCGGTGGCTGGGCCTCAACCCGCACAACGCCGGGCTGACCGTCATCCGGTATGGCCCGGCGGGTCCGCCGAACCTCGTCGCCTTCAACGACGTGGCGCACCTGCCGCCCGAGCTGCGCGGCGCCGGGCTTCCCCCGGACTATGTGATCTGAGCGC